>CAZMWU010000058.1:0-1563 GCA_964570195.1 uncultured archaeon | reverse complement strand
TGTAACTACCAAGGGATTCTGTCCTAGGATAATTACCAAGGGAATTTGACCACGAATTAGATAAACTCTCTTTCTTTAATGAAGTCATGGAGTTGTTGAAGAAAGGGAGGGTATGGGGGTGTTGTATATGAGTGCTCAGGATCAATTAAAATTGGATGTCATTGGCAAGGTCGTTACAGGTGTTTTTGATAGAGAGAAAGCCTGCTTGGTTTTAGATGTCTCTCAAAGAACGATGAGGCGATATTTAAATGGGTATTTGGATAAAGGTCCATTGTTTGTTAAACATGGAAATTATCAAAAAGAACCGGTCAATAAAACTTCGAAAGAATTGAAAAATAAAGTTCTTTCTCTTGTGAGAGAAAAATATTTTGATTTTAATATGCTTCACTGTTTAGAAAAACTCTCTGAATGCGAGGGTATTCATTTAAAACGTGAAACCTTTAGAAAATGGTGTCATGAGATCAAAATGGTCAAGCGTGCCAAAAGAAGAAGCTCTAAAGCCCGCTATATGCGCACCAGAATGAAGCAGACTGGCATTATGATTCAAATGGATGGCAGCCCTCATAAATGGTTTGCAAACAAAGAATCTTGTATGATTTCTACCATTGACGATGCCTCCAATGAAGTTCCCTCTGCTGAATTCTTTCCTGCAGAAGATACACTCTCTTGCATGAGGATCCTTCAAAATCTTGTCGCTAAAAAAGGGATCTTCCATCTCCTTTATGTGGATCGTGCCGGATGGTTTGGAGGAACCAAAAGAACTGAGTTTTCCCAAGTAAAGCGTGCTTGTGAAGAACTTGGGATACACGTCATCTTCGCTCAATCTGCTGAAGCCAAGGGACGCATCGAACGGCACTTTCAAACCATGCAAGACCGCCTGATACCAGAGATGCGTTTGCGCCGCATTCAATCATACCAGGCGGCTAACTCTTTTTTGCAAGATCAATTCCTGCCCAATGAATATGGCAAAAAATTCACCGTTACTCCAGCAAATCTTCAAACGGCGTATAAACCACTACCGAAAGGAATTGATCTCAAAGAAATCTTTTGTCTCAAACACGATCGCATGATTAAGCGCGATCATACGGTTGGCTGGCAGGGAAAACTTTATCAAATTACCTCTCCTGTAAAATATTCTATCTACAAGCAAAAAGTAGAAATCCGAACCTATCAGGATCTCTCATTTAAAATGTTTTTTGCTGGAAAAGAATTGCCCATAAAACTTGTAAATCCCCTGCGAATGGCTGCTTAGTTTTTAAATTCGTTTTGACCCTTGTCTTACCCTTCGTTGGATCCTTTGCGTTCAAATATGGCCACATATGAAAACCTTTTTTGGATGAATCATCACTTATTCTAAAAAAAAATGGCTGGCTTGGACATTTTCAGTTATGTCCAGCCAGCCATTTTTTATTTCCACTAACAAAAAGAAGTTGCCTGTTTTTATACCTTCAGCGCTGAAAGTAAATACCACAGTTCCCTTAGCTAAAGTTTATTTCAGTTCCAAACGATAAGTTGGTCAGAATCGCTTGGTAACTCACCGGTCAATCTTCCTTGGTAGTCACA
>CAZMWU010000057.1:0-1603 GCA_964570195.1 uncultured archaeon | reverse complement strand
TATAGAGGTAAATACGCTTGCGCCATTTCGCCTCTGCCAACTCTTTATTCCTATGATGCGAAAGAACAAGTATGGCCGGATTGTAAATGTCTCCAGCAGATATGGTCAATTATCTACCATGGAACGCGGTGATGCCGCATACAGAATTTCTAAAACCCCATTAACTCCTGAGCAGGGAGCAGAAACCATTGTGTGGGCGGCAACGCTTCCTGATTCCGGACTAACTGGAAAATTCTTCTCTGAAAAGAAAGAGATAGAATGGTGATGAAGAAAAAAATAAAAAATATTTAAATACTCCCCTTCTTAACTCATTCCCATGCCCAACCTCATCGACCTTATCCTTCACTTAGACAGGTATCTTCTTCCGATAGTACAACAATATCCTTTAGGCATCTATTTTATTCTTTTTTTCATCATTATGGTAGAAACAGGTTTAGTGATAACTCCTTTCCTTCCAGGCGATTCGTTGCTTTTTGCTGCAGGTACAATTGCAGCAGTAGGCAAATTGCAAGTGCATATTCTCTGGTTGTTACTTCTTGTTGCCGCAGTTGTTGGCGATGCAGTAAATTATCATGTGGGAAAGTATGCCAGTCATTACTTGATGCGTTTTGTGAAAGAAGAGCATCTGCAAAAAACCAGAGCTTATTTTGAAAAGTACGGCAAGAAAACTATTGTTCTTGCTCGTTTCATTCCTGTGGTGAGATGTGTTGCTCCTTTTCTAGCTGGAATCGGAAAGATGCCTTATAAAGAGTTCTTTTTCTACAATATTCTCGGCGGATTCTTGTGGGTAACTTTGCTGTTGTTTGCTGGCTATTTTTTTGGTCAATTGCAAGTGGTTAAAGATAATTTTGGTTTGATTACTATTGGAATTATAATCATTTCATTCCTGCCGTTAGTGTGGGAGTGGTGGAAAAAAAAGAATGAATAATCCCGCTCAATGACTCAAAGACAACAAACAATAAACCGCTGTACCTGGGCAAACAGTAACTTTTTGATGATAGAATATCATGATAAAGAGTGGGGCGTTCCCGTGCATGATGATCAAAAACTATTTGAGTTTCTTATTCTTGAAGGAGCGCAGGCAGGACTTAGTTGGCAAACAGTTCTTAACAAACGTGAAAATTATCGGAAAGCATTTAATTATTTTAATATTTCAAAAATAGCTCTTTATGGTGATAAAGAGGTTAAACTTCTTTTAGCTAATTCCGGCATTATTCGTAACCGTCTGAAGATTGCCGCAACCATTCAAAATGCCAGAATGTTTCTGAAAATTCAAAAAGAATTTGGTTCTTTTGATACTTATATTTGGCAATTCGTTGGAAATGAGCCATTAAAGAATAAATTCAGTTCCATTCAAGAAATTCCTACATCGACGAAAGAATCTACTGCTATGAGTAAAGATTTATTAAAAAGAGGATTCAAATTTGTCGGTTCTACGATTTGTTATGCTTTTATGCAGGCAGTGGGGATGGTGGATGATCATCAAACGAATTGTTTTAAGTATAATGTGGGTTAAACAGCCTGTTGCTCATAAATTTTCTTCATTTTCCTTTTTTTCTTTTCCTTCTTCTTTTTCTTCTCCTTTTTTTCCTTCTTCGTGGCT
>CAZMWU010000056.1:0-1719 GCA_964570195.1 uncultured archaeon | reverse complement strand
GGAAGATTTAAAAAAGAAAGGCTATTTGCTCGAGGATACAAAAGAAGGGGTTAGGGTTAAGAAAGTTTGATGGAGGGGATAAAAATGGCTGAAAACTCAGGATTGGTAGGATTATTTGATAGTGATGGTTTCAAAAAGATAGAACACCATGTGCCAGTGTTTCTAGATTCTGTTGAACAAGTTTTGAGGATGGAAAACAAACCAAATTTGCCGCGTGGAATGCTGTCAAGATTACATGATTTGTTTAAGGAAGCAAAAGATATGGGAGTTTTAGATTATGATAAGATAAAAAGGTATTATGATAGATTCCAGGGATTAGTTAAGAGCTATAATCAAAAATATCCCAATATTGCGCTTCAATTTAAGTTTAGTTAAATCATACACATTCCGGATTTTTCTTTATTATAATCTTAGCCGGTTGATTTGATTAAGTAAAAAATTATATCTTTTTAACTTAGAAATTAAGCCTAGCTAAATTATTCCTAACATTTTGCGGCAAAGCTCCTCCTAAAGTTGGCCTGCTCATATCTCCATAAACTAGAACCATCTGGGGTGGCTTTACATTTTTTCTTAATGCATATTTTTCAAAAAGGTATGTTGAAGATGTTAATGCTGTGAAAATTGTGGGACTCATTATCGTTGTTCTTGAATCACGCAAAATTGAAGAAAGTTTATCATAGTGGTATTTTGCCGCCTTAAACAACCCTGCAGAATTTTTATTCTGAATGTAGCTGTCTGCAATAGCCGAACCTGATCCGCTCCATGTGGAATTAAGTACCTCAAGGTAGCATATTAAATCTGTTCTAACCCTCTCCGGATTAGTTCGATAAAACCTTCTATCAGCTTTTAGACCGTCAAATTTATGCGTGGCTAATTTCAGCAAATCAACTTCCTCATTTCCAACTGGGATTACTCTGTTTGCATAAGCCGCCATCATATAGATTATGTCGCCTCGATCAAAACCCATCTTCTCCGTTAATAAGTAATTGGTTCCATTTGACGGAGTTTCATCATCCCCAATAAGATCGTCTATTGAAAATGTGCCAGTAACTCTATCTTTTGGTTTCGTATGCCTACTAATCAAATTATGTCCCCCATGAGAGTATACTCTGCGGCGATCCGCTTCAGCTTCCTGACGGCATTTTGCAACTCTGCCGTCGTGTTCTGCTCCTCTTTTGTCTCTTGACCTGTGAGTTTCATTTCCACTTATCCTCCTTTCTCTTTTAATTTTTTCAGGAGAAGTAAAATAATCTACAGCATCTGGTGCGATACCTTGGCTGAGATTTGTTGTACCTAAAAATTGCCCATAAGGTTCCGGCACATCATCTAAAGGATTATCAATGGAATGCTCCCAGGCAAGTTTGTCCAATAAACCGATTAATTGAATTTCATGAATTGCTATATTAAAATCTTCAATTCCGTTGGGAAATGGGTCAATCCCGTGCTTTTTTTTAAACTGCAATCCTGTAATTAGAACGTAAACTTCTTCAGGAGTAAATTCTTTGCCTCCCAATAATTCTCGTATTCCTCTCTCAACAAAACTGCCTTCCATTTAATTTAATCATATCTAATTTTTATTTGTGCAACAACCAATATAAATACTTTTCTAAGAACTATCACCAAATTTATCTTAGGATAAGGCTATAATATTTAAACCTTTTCAAAGATCAACCACAACCTCGTAATCCATCTCATTGCCTTCTGGCAGCTGCTCAAATT
>CAZMWU010000055.1:0-1774 GCA_964570195.1 uncultured archaeon | reverse complement strand
CTTTTTCATCCCCGCCTAATTCCCAAGGTTCAACGATAACAACATCATTTTCCCTAACCCATAAAGCTCTTCTTAATCTTCCAGGAATCCTGCAAATTCTTTCCTTGCCATCTAAACAGAGAACGCGCATTCTGCTTCCCCCCAACCGTTGTTGTACGATGCCCAGGACTTCTTTTTCTATTGGAAGCCTCACTCTTAATATTTGTGGTTCTTCTGTTTCTCTCTGCATAATCCTTCTATTTCCCCGATTATTTATAAAGGTTTGTGGAGCTTCTACTACCGAAAAAAGTACGTATTTAGTTAGGTGGCCAAGAGGTCAATTTTGCTGAGCTATTGTGACAGGCACAAATGTGAAAATCATCTAGAAAATTACTATTTCCTATTGGTGCTACTTAGGATTTTCACCTAAATTGACGGCCAACTAAATACGTACTGAAAAAAGAAAGTAAAATAAAGTGTAATATTTAGCTCAGAGGATCATGAAAAACACAGCCAGTACCTTAGCAATATTCCGCGCAAAAATAGACTTAACCGACCAAGGTAATCTCAGAGAAGTGGAAAAAAAATAAAATTAGCGCAGAATATCAAAAAGTTCAAATGAATAAATACCTTACCCTTATTAGATCTGAAAAGAGAAGCAGAAGTCTTAGCTAAGGCGCAAAGCCTTGCAGAAAAAATATGATTCAGCCAGAATTTGCTAAGGAATTAATTAAGAGAATCATCCAAGAAGGAAAAGATAGTATTATTGAAAATGTAGGCAAAATATTGAAGATATAGACCTAAATAAGTCTAAAATAAGAATGGTGGATAAATCGCTATAACTATATCCCTCAGCTCAGAAAAGAATATAAACAAGATACTTTCCTCACCAATCCATATCATTAAAAAAAGAAGTGAGGTTATTCTTTGGCTAAACGAATCCAGTCACCATCATCTATTAATACATTTAAGCAGTGTAAGCGGAAGTATTACTACCAATACATCGCTGGACTGCCGACCTTGCCTAATATTCATCAGGTGAGAGGAAATATAGCTCATTCTACATTAGAAAATTTTTATGATATCGATATTTCCTCATTTGATGAGCAGAACTACGCTCTGAAGATACGAATGGCGGTGCAGCAGTTATTTCTTCACTATTGGAAACAGTACCAAGACAAATTAAAATTGTTAAGCCTCCATCCAGACCAAGAACGATTTTACTTTGAAGAGACTATGCTGATGATTATGAATTGGACCAATCATTTTCTTCAGGACATCCAAACCTGCCTCAATAAGGATGGAACTTCATTCCAGGAAGCTTTCAACAAACTGACCCCGATAAGAGAGCAAAAATTCATATCTGATAATTATTCAGTACAGGGTTTTGTAGATGCAATCCATCACTTAGAAGATGAAGTTCATATTATAGATTACAAAACCAATAGTAATTTTGAATTTAAAGACAGCATCAGATTGCAATTAGCTATTTATTGTCTGTTGTATCACGAGAAATACGGGAAGATTCCTTCAAAAGTAGGTATTTTTTTCCTCCGTCATAAACTTAAATTGATCGATGTTGACCCTGAATTGCTTGATTTAGCAAAGAGGGAAATTGAACTGATCCATGCTCACACTTCACTGACTGAAGATATTAAAGATTACCCAAAATTTCCTAGCCCGTTATGCAAATGGTCTACTGGTAAATGTGACTTTTATGATGTGTGCCTGCCCCACTCAAGGTCATGAAAGTGCGGGAAATCGTCTCACCTCGGCTTAAAAGCCGAGGCTTGAA
>CAZMWU010000054.1:0-2252 GCA_964570195.1 uncultured archaeon | reverse complement strand
CAGCGGTAACGGAAACATAAGAACTATTTCCTAATCTTTTTTCTAATAAGGTCATTTATTTTCTGCTTAAGAAGCACTTTAAAAGACTTATCAAACTGTTGAAGCTATCTATTAAACCCGCCAGCCCCAATGGTCCTTAATACCTGCTTAATCTCATCAATGGTCTGTTGCTGATGATTTTTGTCAGACATTCGCACAAATTTTAATAAGAGATCGGCTAAGTCTTGTTCATTAACATATTTTGATTTGAATCCATCCGTAATAAAATAAAATCTGAAATTTTTATATTTTAATTCTTTAATTAAGATTCCACCTAAACTTCCAAGAGTCTTTCCCTTGCTATGATTTTCTTCGAGAGAAAACATTAATCTGAAAATGATTTTCGATTCTTGTTTAAACTTTTTAAGAATCTCATTCTTTAAACTAACCACAATTTCTACTCTGGCCATAATCTTTCAGCTTCTTCAATAGCTTTTTCTATCGGTATGCTATTTTCAGAAGACAGCAAGAACTCCCGTAGTTGTTCTTTCACGGCCAGGTCGTAGAGACGTTTAATAATCGTTTCGTAGGTGTCTTCTTTAGAACCAAAGGTACTGATGAGCTTCTTTGTTTCATTGCTGATTTGTATAGTTGTATTTGTCATCTATAACTGCTATAACTGCTATAATTTATTAAGTTTCCCCATCCTTTTAGCTACTTTTTAACAACTAGTATACAAAATAGTAATATTTATATATTAATTGTGTTTTAGTAGCAATAAGGCAAAAATTGCCGCATTACGATGCGAGCAGGGGTCCCTTAGAATTCTACCACCCTCACCCCCTCTTTGGGGCCCCTTTTTGCTTACAACCTTTTTGGCTACGCAAAAAGCTTGATCAAAATTCTGTCAAGTGGAACTTCAACAGTTCACACGAGTAAATCTTAGGTAAAGGGCTTAAATAATTTCAGAAAGGATTTAATATAAAATAACCTCTTGCAGAGGAATGAAAAAGAAATATCATTACTTGTCAGTTTTTTCTCCCCAAGAAGCATGGGGTAAAGAACAAATTTCTTATTATGAATCGCTATTACGTGCAGATGTTGGCCTCGATCGTTTGAAATCAGCAAGAGAGAAGCTCAAATTTTACCACCGGTTTGATCCTGGAATACCTCACGACAGAATTGTTGCTCAAGTTGTGACTGTAAGCAGTATTTATGATCCTTCATGGCAATCATACAAAAGGGGAAAACTGCTTGCTGCTGGTAAAAATCCATTCAAGGTTGATGAAGGCTTAGAACAAAAACTTGAGATAGACTTCGGAGAGTTGGCTAAAAAAGTAAGTTTAGGAGTTGAGCCACAGGAAATGCCTTATCTTGGCTTCCAATTCGATAACGATCATTTTGGGAAAGGGAGATTAACACTTCTTACCATCGAGTTTCTTCCGTGCAGATATGAAGAGCCAATACTTTTTTCAGTGTTAGAGTATGTTTCTATCGATGGAGAAAGAATTCAACAAAATCGTAAAAATGTTTGTCCTACCTTTGATCATGACACACATATTTTTAAGGGCTACCTAAGAAAGGCCGATAACTGAAACTGTGTATTTTTTAATTTTAGAAATGATCAAAGTTTATTTCTTTGGCTTTAATTTAACTAAATAATGATAGTTATATCTCTTAAAAAATTTCTCTTGACGTGGATTTAATTGATTAAATATGACAGAAATTCCTTTAACTTTTCCTCCTAACTCCTCGATTAATGTAATTGCTGCCTTGCCAGTATTTCCAGAATCAAACCAATCATCTACTAATAAAACTTTATCGCCTTTCTTAATTGATGATTTGAACATTTCAATCGATTTGTTTTTCCCAGAATAATCAATAAAATCCTTCACTAAAGCTTTTTGCCTATTCTTTATTTTTCCGCCCTTGAGAATCGGAACGAGAGCAACTTTTAACTTGTTGGCAATTACAGGACCATACATTAAACCCTTCATATCAATTGCTACAACTTTGTTGATTCCTAATTTTTTGAACGGTTTAACTAGCTCTTCAATAGTCTTTTGATAGACTTTCTTGTCATTTGGAATTAAATAATCACTAAGCTGGCTTTTAATTCTCAATAAACCATTGCCTAATTCCTTATTATTCATCTTACTTCGGACAAGTCTCAAATACCGTATCTGCAGTCAAGGTAAATGCTACCTGTGGTAGATCAGGATGAGCCAATACTTCGCTTTTCTCTCCTTGTTGTAAAGTAATAACTTCTTCGC
>CAZMWU010000053.1:0-2287 GCA_964570195.1 uncultured archaeon | reverse complement strand
TAAAATTTATTCTTGCAAACACTCATAGGAGAGTTATTGACAAAACCCTCTCACACCTGTGAAAAAGCAAGCTAAAAAATTAAACCCCTCCCTATGCTCTGCATTTTGATTTAAATTTGAGCTTTGCGTCCAACCGTACTTCATGATCTTTTCAAGCTAATGTTTAAGTTATCCAAGTTTTTTCAGCTGTTTTCTTAAACAACATTTTCCATTGTTGACATTGGAAAGTCCATCAATCGATACGCTTTCACTCACCTGTCTGGGCCTCTGGGTTTTAATAACCACCGTGCCATTACAATGTTGGATATAAGCGGAAGAGGGCCAGTCAGGCTGTTGGGCCTATTTGGCCACTGCGAGAATGGGCCTCATCTTCCATTCCGAATGTTGCCTGCTTACTCCTTTCACAGCCTTTTACTGTGATGACCAAACAAAAGCTTCATTCGAAACCTATCAATTGATTTTATTTTTAACTCTCTTTTCTACCTCCTCATGTTTGTCTTTATAAACCGTATCATTTCTTAATAGTGATAAACTAATAGCTGCTACTCTTCGCGCCAGTGCAACTTTTGCCTTGCGATGATCTAAACCTCGAGATCGAAGACTATCATAATATTTTCTTAAACCACTTTGTCCTTTTAAAATACTTTCAGCAGCACCCAGAAATGCATTTTTAAGCTCTCCTCTTCCATGAATCATTCGTTTTCCATAATTTCTACCATCACTTTTCTCCGTATACTTAATCAGCATCGAGTAAGCCCAAAGTTTATGCTTATCTCTAAACCTATGGGGTGAACAAATAAGTGCTACTATAAATGAGGCTCTTATAATATCAATCCCTGGAATCGTATCTAAATTTCTAATGTCTTTGTGTTTTTTGCTAAGCCCTCCAAGTTCTTTTGTAAAAAGTTCTTTTCTCTCTCCTAAAAATATGATCTGTTGTATCAGATTTTCTGCTACAAATTGATTCAGGCCACTTAGCTCTTTGATTCGTTCTGGTTTCTTATACATTGTTTTACCCTTGGTGTTGAGCCCTTCAGATCTAAACAATGCTTTATATCTATTTTTGGCTCGAACAATATCTGTAACTAAATCACTATAGGCTCCAACCAAAGCCCTCATGTCCATAAACTCATTATCTTCATGAAAAACAGGTACTAAATTATTACACCGAAGCTCTTGGGCTAAGTGTTTTGCATCTGGATAATCATCTTTGGCGCCTTGCTTTCTGGAAAGATAAACTGGATTACAAACAATCAAATCATCCACTTCATTTTCTAATACACACCACAACCACTTTGAAAGATTGCTCTCTTCAAAGGCAAGACTCTTTTTGCCTTTAAAAGAGTTCACATAACTCAACAAATTTTTTTCGGTTGTTAAAACCTGGCATCTATCCAATTCAACCCCCTCACTATTAACAACGACAAAAGTACTGGTTGCGCTGTGCGCATCTAATCCTATATAGTTTCTCATAAAGCAGCTCCTCCTGTGTTCGTACTGCATGGTTCACTACATAAGAACCATTATACAGTGCTTGGCACGCCCTTCGGGGATGAGGCCCAAAAAAAAGGCTTTGGCGCATCTTAACGATGACGCCGTTTATGCCTTCACGGTTGGACGCTGCTTTTTTATATTGTCAGGCTGAGCGGGCAGGGTTTTTTACGAAGTAAAAAGAGCGAAGCCGAGAGAGAGCGGAAATTTCACGCTGGGAAATTTCATAGCGTGTTTTGGAAATAACTACTCTGAACCCTTCCAGGACCCGTCGCACATTGCAGTTTTTATTCTCTTCTTAGAATCCTCCACCCCTGGCTGATCAAAGGGGTTGAGACCTAAACTTAAACCTAAGAGAGCCACGACAACTTCATAAAAATAAAGCAACGCTCCTAGACACTCTTCATTAAGCTCCTCTACTACAATTTGAACACAAGGGCGTTTTGAAGATAAAAGACTCTCCCTTGTCGCCTTTGCTGAAATAGTCATGAGTGGAGAGGTCTTTCTCACCTCAATAAACTGAACCCATGAGGAATCTGGCCCATCTCGAAGAAGTTGTAAAAGAGAGTGCTGTGCAGAAGTTCCAATTCCAACCAAAGGGAATATTCCTTCTTTGTCCTTTCCTAAACTCTCAGCCCATAGTTGAACTAACCAATCTCCAAAGCTTTTTAAATAATCAGAGTAAATAAGAAAGGTAGTAACGTTTCTGCGATACTTTTTATAGAACAGTAAAGCAAGTGCAGTGAAATCTAAGACTGGATTCCAGTCTTCACTGGAATGACATGCAGTGAGCTTC
>CAZMWU010000052.1:0-2340 GCA_964570195.1 uncultured archaeon | reverse complement strand
TTTCAGAAATTCTTCTTTGACGTAGGTAAGCAGAATGCCTGCTCCCATATATAGGACATCGGGATGTTCATCGAGAAAAGTTGTTGCAGCTTCTACTCCTTGCTGCATTCTTTCTTGAAGTGGATCAGGAATTTTTTCTCCCGTAACTATCTTATATGTTTTTTCCAGCAAAAAGAGCAAGCTTTTTTCCTGTAAAGTAGATTTGAGACCCATGGAGAGAAAGTAGGCAAAGGGTTTTTATAATTTGTGAACAAGATTTATAAAGTAACCTCTTAATAATAGTTAAATGATAGAAATCACTCTTTTGAAAGTTACTCATTCCGGCGAAGATGAAGCACGAAAATTAATTCCCTACATTAAGCAGTGTGATGTTTTTGGTGTTGAACACGCTGGCTGTACGGAAGAAATTGCCTCTTCTAGAGAAAAAATTTGGCGAGAATTGCTTACTAAAGATATTAGCAGATCTAGATTTCATGATATTTCTTCTATACCTTTATTGGATGAAGGAAGAAAAGCGTATATCGCAAAGGTAAATGATTATCTTTTTAGGAATAAAAGATTATTATGGTGTGTTGAACGATTTACAGCTGAAGAAGCAAAAGTGGTTCAAGGTATCCATGAAAAATCAGATACTCTGGCGAGGCAGGCATCTCGGATGCTGATGCAACAGAATCTTGAAGTTTTTTTCTCTTTATATCATGCCCACTTAAGTGAACTTAATAATGAGTATGTGGTAAGAGATAAAGAAATGGGAAGAAATTTCACTGAGGCAGAAGAACGTCTGAGGTCTTTTTACTCAAGTTTAAAAGAAAAGCAGCCAATCAGATACACACAATTTGTTGGAGCACTGCATGAACCAGAGAAATATTATCTTCCTGTCTGTGTGCAACCTTTGGATAAAAACTCTTTTGAAAATGACGTTATCCGAGCTATTCGGCAGGGAATTCCTGCTTCTGAACTAAAAAAAGAATTGTTAGCTCTAGCATTGGAATTGGGTTTTCATATTTCTTCTGAGCAAAGTATGGTGTTGGCTTATGAAAATCTTACTGCTCTTGCAGAGAAAGCAGTACGGGAAAAACAGCAAGTGAAAATAATAAGCTAACCTTTAAAAGTATCCTCTTATTCTTCTTTTACATGTCTGCAGAAAAATCACTTACTGAACACTTACCCACAGAGCATTTGCTTACGGAAGAAGAAGTATCTCTTCTTAAAAAAGAACTGGAAACTGCGCAAAATCCCCTCTTTTTTTATGATGGCGATTGTGACGGCTTAACTTCTTTTTTACTGTTGTATAGGATACATTATCGCGGGAAAGGTATTGGTTTAACCAGCACTGCACGTGCGCTGGATGATAAATGGGTGAGAAAAGTACAAGAGATACAGCCAGACAAAATATTTGTTTTAGATATTCCTACTGTTACTCAGGAATTCATAGATCAAGTGCAGAAACCTATTTTTTGGATTGATCATCATCCGCCATTGGAGAGAACACATGTCAATTATTTTAACCCGCGATTGAAACATCCTGATGCATACGTGCCAACGAGCAGAATGGCATGGCAAGTATCACAGAAAGAAGAAGATCTTTGGATTGCTACTGCGGGATGCATGGGAGATTATCATCTGCCTGATTTTTTAGATGCTTTCATTGCAAAATATCCGCAATTCCTTGTACAGAAAGAAGATTTAGCTACGATGATTTTTAAACGTCCAATGGGCAAAGTGATTAAGTTTTTCTTCTTTATTCAGAAAGGACCGCATGGAGATGTGCGTAAATCAGTTAAAATTCTTACACGTATTCAATCTCTGGAAGAAATTTTTCAGCAAACTACTTCCCAGGGAAAATTTCTTTTCAAGCGGTTTGAAAAAATCAATCAAAAGTATGGTGTTCTGTTGAAAGAAGCTAAGAAAGCAGTGAGTAAAAGCAAGTTAATTTTGTTTAATTATACTGAAGATCAATGGTCTTTTACTGCAAATGTAGCAAATGAATTGTCTGGACTTTATCCGCAGAAAATAGTGGTTATTATGCGCAAAAAATCAGGTGAAATGAAGTGCAGTTTGCGGGGAAAAAATGTGCTGCAGCCACTGCAGAAAGCTCTTCAGGGAATAGAGGGGTATGGTGGAGGACATCCGGATGCCTGTGGTGCGGTAATCAAAGAGAAAGATTGGGAGATATTCCTTGGAAAGTTTAAGCAGGAGATTGAAGAACCAAGCACCAAATCTTAAATTCCAAATCCCAAATCCCAAATCCCAAATCCCAAATCCCAAATCCCAAATCCCAAATTCCAAATCCCAAATTCCAAATCCCAAATCCCAAATTCCAAATCCCAAATCCCAAAT
>CAZMWU010000051.1:0-2379 GCA_964570195.1 uncultured archaeon | reverse complement strand
CCGCGTTACTTCATTACGGTAATCCCTTTAATCTGCATTTTAGCTTCTCATACTATTTTTTATATTTACCAAAAACTAAAAGAACATTCAAGACCAGTCATCAGAACAAAATCTTTTATGGTTATCTGTTTGCTTTTAATATTATTTCCCTTTCATTATATCTTTTATCTGGAATATACTCCTACTTTTGAACGTGAAGTCCAGGAAATTATTGATAAGCATGAAGTTAAGGGTACAATTCTTTCTTCAGACCCTTTTTTTATCTCTTATTTTGACAATGAATTGGTTTTATTAAGCGGGATGGATTATGCTGAAGCAATATATGATAAAGAACAGGGAAAATATCAATTATTGTTTATCAACGACTGCGATTTAATATGCGCTCCAGATGATGCGTTGTGCAACAGAAAGAAAGAGTTACTTTTAAAAAGAATTAAACGTGAAAATATCAATATTTTTAATAATACGCACACTTTCAACAGCACTAAAATAACTTGTAACTATTATACCTACTTACCTAAATAAAATCATCATTTTTCACTTCCGCCGCTATACTTCAAACAAAATACCAACAATACTCCCATGCGAAAATATCTCCGTCTAATCAGAATTAACCAATGGTATAAGAACCTATTAGTTTTTCTAGCCATCTTTTTTTCTGGGAATCTGTTTAATCAAAATATGTTTTTTACATCTGTACTTTCTTTTCTTTCTCTTTGTCTTGTCTCTTCCTCAGGATATATTCTCAATGACCTATTTGACCTGAAAAAGGATATTTTACATCCAGAAAAGAAGCATCGGCCTTTGGCGGAAGGAACTATTAGGGAATTAGTTGCTATAGTCTTACTTTTATTACTTTTAATTTTGGGGTTATTTGTCGCTTATAATGTAGGGATTAGCTTTTTTATAGTTGTAATTAGCCTCTTCTTGTTATCATCGCTCTACTCTTTTTTCTTAAAAAGAGTAATTTTTGCTGATATATTGATAATCTCAGCCTTATTTGCCGGAAGGGCAATTGCAGGAGCATTAGCTATTAACGTATGGATATCACCATGGTTAATCTTATGCCCTTTTTTTCTTTCGTTATTTCTAGTAGTTGGGAAAAGACATGGTGAAATACTATTATTAGGAGAGAAGGCAAGCCTTACTCGTGAAGTTCTGATAGGATATACTAAAGAAATAACCAATTCTTTGATGATAATCTCTACTACGCTTTTAGCAATATCTTACGCTCTTTATTCTTTCCTTAGCCAAAATGTAAACCTTCTTTTTACCCTGCCGTTTGCTTTATTTGTGATATTTCGATATTATTATCTCATTATCATGGGATCAATTATCGCTAGAAATCCGGAGAGAGTTATTTTTGATAAACAGATGATTGTCGGAATGTTGTTGTGGGTTATTGTGGCAATGGTTGTAGTTTATAGATAATTATGGTAATTGTATATACTATACTGTTAAGAAATACAGCTATTATTCTATTTCCTTTTCCTGATCTTAATGAAATCTCCTAACGTCAATTCATCTTTATTTTTCCTAAATTCAATCTTTTCTGGGATATCTAAATCCTTTTCAACTAATTCTACACCAAGCGCTCTACTCATTTTCCGGGCTACCTCCACATCTGGAGTTAAGGTATTCTGCTCCCATTTGGCTAAAACGCTTTCCCGTTCATTTAGAAATTTAGCAAAATCTTCTTGGCTCATATTCCTTTTTTCTCTTGCTGATTTAAGCAATGCCGAGTAATTATGTACTACTTTATACTCCGGCTTTTCTTTTGGAGCAGGCTTATAAAAAGTCTTTTTGAATTGAACTTGTTTTCTGATAGTTCCGAACTTTGAGCAAGAAGGGCATAACTGCATATCTACACCTTCTACTTCAGCAGTAACCAACTGGTTCTCTTTTCCACACATCTCGCAACAAGGCATTTTTGACTAAAAACTATTGTTTATATTTAAAAATTTATTGTTTCGAAGAACCTAATTGATCAATTTTAATTTATTTTGACTCTTTTTATCGTATCATTCAATGAAAATTGGTTTGATACCTCGCAGCTCTGCTGCGACCCATTCGATGAAAATGTAAAAGCATTTTCAGCGTGCCAAAAATTACTGATTTTTGTGCATTCAAGAGTAAAAACCCCTGGCCTCATTGTTACCGAATGCCCCGCAGCTCTGCTGCGGTTGGGATTTTTACTCTTTTGAAATAGCTTTTTTAAAAAAGAAAAGTAAATAAACCTTTCAATTATAGCAAATCACACTAATTTCGTAGCTTTTCGCTGTGATTTGTTTATTAGGAAATAACAAATAATACACAAAAATTAATGTTATGCAAAAAATAGCCAGAAAACCAGCGACTTTAGTCGCTGGATGAATGGCA
>CAZMWU010000050.1:0-2419 GCA_964570195.1 uncultured archaeon | reverse complement strand
ATATCTAAGAAGCTCAACCTGATGACGGTGCTGCTTCAGAAAGCTAAACAATTACCAATAGTTTTTCAAATGTGCATTTCAAGAAGAAAAATATAAAAAGAAAACTCAAAAAATAAGCAAATTATGGAAAAACAAGAAAAAGAGCATTATCTTCTACAGTATAATCCCGCAAACCGTGAGGAGCTGCTTCGTAATGCAGGAGATAGGGGAATGAGCAGAGTGAGTGTTGAAATCTCTGATGAACTGCTAGGATTAGTAAAGAAAAAATATTGTCCTGGAGAACAAATTTCACGAGTGGAATAAAGATAACATTCATTCTTCTAAAATCTCTTTTGCTCTTCTAAAATCTCTTTGATTCATCTAAAATTTCCTTGACATACTAAAAAATCTCTTAAGATTTTTGGTATAGCAAATGTGTTAAGTATTCGAATATTTTTATAACACATTTGCTATTAGTAATTGTGAACAAACGGTCGAAAATATTTCACAATTACTGTATGTTCGGAATTTTACAGGAATTCCCGAACATTAGCAAAATCCACTTTCACAAACCGCCTAAATTCTAATCCACTTTCTTTGAGTTCAAATAAAGCATCTTTCACATGCGTACTTCCTTTAGGCAAAGAAAAACCTGCTTCCCGCGATAATGCGTTCAACTGCTGTAATGCCGCTGCCCGAGCTAGAATAGATGCTGCAGCAACTTCTACATATTTAGATTCTGCTCTCTCTTCACGTATGCTCCCCACTACACAGCCAGGATACTTATCTACTACGTGCTTTCCAGGCTCAAGGTACTGTGCGCATTCTTTGTGAAGTTTGTTGAGCAAAGCAGTGACCCCACTTTTTTTTTTACCTTTTTCTGCACTTTCACCCATACTTTCCCCTGTTCGCTCACCTTTTTGTTCACCAGTATGCTTCAAAAAATCATTATATTCTTCAGGAAAAAGACTTTTCACTTCACAGGGAAATTGTTTCCTAATTTTTTCTGCAAGAGGAATAATTTCCTCATCACTCAGCGTTTTACTGTCGGCAACACCCAATGAAATAAGTTCCTGCCGCATCTTTTCATCTGCTTTCACCGCAGCAACCGTAATACCTCCAAAAGTATCGCCTTTGAGAGATTCATCACTGCCGATCATCCAACCTTCTTCTTTTCTAAATATCTCGCTTTTTTCTTCCTTACCAATTCCTAATTTCTTAATTTTTCCAGCAACTTTCTTAACATCCTCTTTCTTTCCCTGAAGCAGTAATTTTCCTGAAGCGTAGAGAATCAGAGTAACACCATCCAAACTACAGCGAAATTCTTCGTAGAGAGTTTTAGGAGAGAGTTTACAGATGCTTTTAAGCCGTTCTACATCCTCTTTTTTTACATGGGTGAAAATGGTCATTTTAGTTGGGGTGTAAGAGTAAATTCTTTATTAAGGTAATCAAAGGTAATAATAAACTTGTCGAAAAATCCTCTTTGCCCGAGAAGCACAGGGAAATCCTGATCGCTGAGAATAACTTTACAGGGAGCGGCAAATTCATATTGTTCTTCATCTTGTCCAAATTTTATTTTGATAACACTCTTTGCTGAAGAAACGACACCACCTATACCTTCGGAAATTTCTTCACTATTTGCAAGATTTAAACCAAGAAGGTCTGCAATATGCTTTGGTAATGCAAGAGTGTCCGATCCAGAATCTACCAAGCCATAAGCAATAATGGTTTCTTTGCCAATAAGTTGTAATTCTATGAGAGGCACCTCCGAGAAAGTACCATCTTTCTGCTTTACTCGGATATATTTATACAAAAGAGCCATGAAAGAATATCCACGTTTCTTTTCCAGGAACTTTAGCTAAATGGGGAATTTTTCCCTGGCATTTTTTTTTGGCAGCATGAAAAACAGTTTTAACGTTTTTTCCATGAGAAACAACTTTACGGTCACAGACTGCAACCCACTCTCCGGTATAAGAACTTAAATCAACATCCTGTAATTGTTGGTAAACCGCTCTTTTCATCTTATTCCTATTAAATTAAGCTAAAGATATAAACATTTCGGTCTCACTTCTTTTTCAAAAATAAGTTATCTGTACCTCTTGGTCTTTTCCAGAAAGAAAGCAGTCGACAATCTTATCTACAACTACATACTTCACAGTCTTCTTCCCTTGATGCACAGAAACTACTTCTCCTTTTGAAAGAGGAATGCCCCCCACCATCTCTTCTGCTTTCTGGCTCTTTCCAGATTTAAAGATGACGGTAGTGGTTTTCTTAATCATAGTTAAAATCAAATCATTAGAGTATTAAAATCTTTTCTTTGGAATTTGGAATTTGGAATTTGGGATTTGGGATTTGGGATTTGGAATTTGGGATTTGGAATTTGGGATTTGGAATTTGGGATTTGGGATTTGGAATTTGGGATTTGGGATTTGGGATTTGG
>CAZMWU010000049.1:0-2441 GCA_964570195.1 uncultured archaeon | reverse complement strand
GTTCATCAAATATTTTGTTGTGCATTTCCCAGAACTTGCCTTGTTCATTCGCACAATCGGCAGCCATGGCAGCAGATGATGCGCTAGGATGTATGGAACTTAATGGAAAATCTCTGTATACAAAAAGCACCTTCCCCGCATCAACATAATCCTTTTTCAGTTGAGGTATTGTATCTGTGTAAGATTTTCTACAAAATGGACATTGGAAATCAGAAAATTCTATAACGGTAACTTTGGCATCCTCCTTGCCCATTGAGGGATCGTCATCAACTGAGACTTGAACTTTTGATGGTTGCTGCTGCTCTCCAGAGGGCAGTTGAGTGCCAGTTGTAATTTCAGTAGTCTTCCCTGTAAAACTGGATACTCCGAATACATTTCCTAATAAATATCCTGCGCCTAGTGCGAACACAAGTAAAGCAACCGTTGATTTGGAGACCTCGAAACTTACTTTAATCGTTTTCACCTCTTATTAAGAAGACAAGTTATCCCGATATAAGCGGCATTTAACAATTAAACATCAGATTTAAAAGATAAGGAAGCATTTAATTTATCATGAAATACACAATGATAGCGCCGGTTGGAAACAATCCAGATCCCTTATACGTTTCTGTAAAAGAATTCCCAATTGATAAATTAATAGCACTAGTAACGAAAGATAAAATGGATTATATAAATAAAATCAAAAAGGATTTTTCGAAATTTAGAATAGACGTAGACAGTGTAATACTAGAGGGGAACATATGGGAGGAAACTTTCAAAGCAATATCCAATTTAGCAACAGTCGACAAAGGACAAATAATCATCAATATAGCCGCAGCTGACAGGAATATGATGTGTGCGGCAACTAGTGCAGCTTTTGTTAATGGAGTGAAAGCTATTGACGTGATGAATAATGCAGTGATGATGCTGCCTATTCTAAAATTTTCATATTACAAACTTTTGTCAGATAAGAAGATGTCGGTACTTAAAACTTTGTCAAAAGAGATTGACTGTTGTTCTTCTTTGGACGAATTAAGCAAGAAGGTTAAAATGAGCCTGCCTTTGCTTGTTTATCATATTAATGGAAACATGAAGTCGGAAGGATTGAAAATGATGGGATTGATTGAAACCGAAGAAAAAAGAGGAAGGATAAAGGTTCGATTGACGGAGTTGGGAATATTATTAGTGAAGGGATACGTTAGTTAATATATGAAGGTCAGTGGTTGGAAAGAACCGTATAAATCACCAAAGATAGCTGTAGACCCGTTGATTATAAAGGGCGATAAAATAATTCTATCAAAACGGGCAGTAACTCCATTCAAAGGAATGTTAGAGTTTCCTGGTGGAATGGTCGAGTACGGTGAAACTGTCGAGCATGCTGTTATCAGGGAAACCGAAGAGGAGACAGGTCTTAAAATCAAGGTAAAAGATATACTCGGCGTTTATTCTGAAAAATCCAGAGACCCACGTTTTCATACTGTGGCAGTTGCTTTTATTGTAGAACCTATCGGAGGAAAATTAAGAGGAAGTTTTGAAGGTGAACCTGCTTGGTACGATATTGATAAAATCAAATCCAAGAAGCTAGGGTTTGGTCATACAAAAATTCTGAAGGATTATATTAAATGGAAAAGGAAGAAGGGAACTTACTGGTCGACAAAATAATCACTTGAGTTTTATTTCAATTTCTTTCAGTATTCTTTTTGCACATCTTTCAGCAATATCTTCCGGGGTATCGTTCGCATCTATATATTCCACATTAAATTCCTTCACCAGATCTTCCGGCAGGTTATAGTATATTTTCAACTCAGCTTCAAGATGTTCTGGTGTCTCGAATTTGTCACGATCTCTCTTCTCAAGCTGGCTTCTTTTTATGATTTCATTGGGAAGTACCTTCAGTATCAATGTCAAGTCGGGAATGTCCTTGTCAAATTTATTAATATCTCTGACCCAGCTCAAATCTGTTTTTCCTATCAGACTTTGGTATATGTAAGTTGACAGAAGCGATCTTTCTTGGATAACAACATAATTCTCCTTGGAGTCCTTCAAAGGCTTGATAACTGTATCATAATGATGCAGATGGTCAGTGGCATATGCCAAGGCGAATACATTAGACGACACATTATCTGAAGAGTTTCTCAGAATTTTAGTAAAGAACCCTGTGGTCAGGATACTGGGGACCTCTGTCCGCTTGAAAATAACATCCTTGTCTTTGTTGTTTTTCCTGAGGATTTCTATCAAAAGGTTGGCTATAGTTGACTTGCCAGAAAAATCTGGGCCGTCTATGCTAATTACAAGCGCTGGCATAATCCTTTATTGGAAATCTCATTTTTAAATCTTCCAATACCTCTTCGTTTTTGCAAAGTTTTTTTCCGCTTCTAATATATCCCTGAATAAATTCTCATCATTTTTATGATACTTTCCTAGAATCCTTTTAGCTGTAGTAGGTCCTACGCCTTTACCGG
>CAZMWU010000048.1:0-2550 GCA_964570195.1 uncultured archaeon | reverse complement strand
ATGATGCACGGCAAGGAATCTTTAAGCGATTGGAGCAAAATTATGTACCTTGAGGTAATTGATACTACGTTCTCTATTGATGGTGTTTTAGGGGCTTTTGCATTCACCCTCTCCATCCCCCTCATTCTTTTAGGAAATGGCCTTGGCGCAATTGTTGTCCGCCAGCTTACCGTCGGAAACATTGAACGAGTTAAGAAGTACAAATATCTCAAAAACGGAGCGATGTATTCCGTGTTAGGTTTGGGAGTGGTCATGACTGCTGATGCTTTTGGCGTGCATGTTCCGCATTGGGTAACTCCTTTATTAACGTTTGCTATCCTTGGGTATTTCTTCTGGAGATCGAAGAAAGAGCTGGAAGGAGAGAAACAAGAAATTGGCGCGTTAGGGATACCGCATGAGATACATTAAATTATTTCGGTATTTTTTTCGTAAAGTATAGGAAGGCAGTCTTGTTTCAATCTAAATTTAGTTCCGTGATTGTGTCCGGTACGAGCATCAAAATCGACAAAAATTTTTCCTTCTTCTATTGCTTTCAAAAAACCATCAAAACTAAATTTCTGCAACATAAGTACCTTCGTATATTTGTAGTGCTCTTTTTTATGAATGGTTTTCACTTCTGCCTGAACATAAAATGTGTTTGGTAATTTTGTTCCTGCTTTGTGCATAAGGTCATCAAATCCCCAATAAGGTTGTGGATTCAATTCTTCAAGACCGGTGCGATTTCTTACAGACTCTAACCATTCGTTATGTCTGGGATCAACACTTTTTGCATCAAAAGAAATCAAAATTTTTTTATTAACACGGTCAATGATCACTTTAAACCCCCTATCACTACGTGATTTTCCATGAATCGTTTGTCTAAAACTCATTTCACCTTTTGGATGTTTTCTTCCTCCTTCCCGATGTGCCCATCCATAGTTCATTAGTAGTACTTGTGGTACAAATTTTATGGCACGAGGAGAAGGTTCGAAATGAAATAGTGTTATGAGTGATGAAGAGTGTAACCTTTGTGTTTTTAACTCCCATTCTGTCGCATTGGGTATCGGTAAATTATTTTCCTTAATTCCTAAGAGATCTTCTAAAGTGTTTCCAATACCTCCTGAATTACCCCGCCGAGCATTTGGAACAAACCCCCTTGCCACAATTTCTTTGAGCTTATTTATGAGTACTTGTTTTGAAAATATAATGGGTTTTTGTTCCATAAAGGCACTACCATAATTTGGTTTTAGTAAGGTGTTCTTTAATTCTTTTCTCAGCCATTTTACAATACTCCGGAGAGACATCTATTCCGATATAACTTCGTTTGAAATCAATCGCGGAAATTGCAGTAGTTCCTGAACCCATAAATGGGTCTAAAATAATTTTAGCTTCCGTTGATGAAACTATTTTAGAAATTAAACCAACCGGGAATGCGGCAGGATGAAGATTATTCATTTCTTGTGTTACTTCCCAAACATCTCCGTGGGCATTTGCTTTCTTAGTTAATTTGAATTTCGGTTTTGCTATGAGGTAGATTACTTCGTATGTGGGCAAGAAGTATCCTGCATTAAAGTTCAAACCGCCTTTTCTTCTCCAGATGATAATCTGTCGAACCGGAAATCCACTGAGAATATCTTGGCGGTCTTGCAGTAATCCGCCTTGAACTCTCCACTTGTGGTTATAGAAAATGGCGCCAGTATCCGGAATAATTCGCATCATCTCATTAAGACATTTTCTTTGCCACTGAACATACTCTTGGTGAGGCATGCAATCGTCGTGGTGAGTATATCCCTTTTGAAGGGCCGCATTTGCCCACTTTCCTCCCTTTCCATTTTTCATTCCATTCCCTGTAGAATTTTTAAGATTATAGGGGGGAGAAGTTATTATTAAGTCAACAGTACCAGAAGGTATCTGTTTCATAGTATCAAGAACATCTCCACAAATAATTTTATTCAAAAAATCCTTTGGGAATTCTCTTTTTTCCATGCATCCACCAGTTATCTCTTTTTATAAGTCAATTAAAGTTTATTTATATTCTTTGTGTTAAAAACTTTAAATATTTTTCGTAACTTACTTCCCTTCTTCACTCTCTAAAAAATCTTCATTCTCTCACAAACTCCCCTTCCCTCGCTTTCAACTCGGCGAATACTTTTTTCATCAATGCAGTTTTAATTTTAACAGAATGCGTGCGTAATCCAATATTAAATGCGCTTTCTTCATTTTCATACACGCTAACATCAACAAGCAAAGGAATTTCCTGCCGATGTCCAAACGGGGGAACTGCGCCGATTTCACAGCCGGTTTTTTCCCTGACTTCTTCAGCAGTAGCCATGCGAATTTTTCCCTTTGACCATCCCAAGAAGGCAGCAACTTTTTTTTGGTCAACTTTTCTGTCTGCGGGAACATCAACAACTATCCAACTTTGTCCGTCAGTAAATAGTAATGCTTTGATGCCTTGCTTTAATTCAAATCCTCGCGTTTTTGCCGCCTCTTCGCTGGTGATGACAGACTCATGTTCAAGATATATGGGATGCATATCTAATGATGCAAAGAAAGCTTTGATGCGTTCAA
>CAZMWU010000047.1:0-2598 GCA_964570195.1 uncultured archaeon | reverse complement strand
CTTCTGTTTCTTCTCCTTTTTTTCCTTCTTCGTGGCTTTCTTTTTTACCTTTCTCATTCTTTTTCTTCTTCCCTTCCTCGATTTTTTCAGAAATTTTTTGCGCTCCTTCCTGCACAAACTTCTGCGCATGGTCTTTTACTTTTACTGCATGCTGTTTGACTTTTACTAAAATCCCTCCAAGCGCACCAAGAGAAGCAATAATTGCAGTGATAGCTACAGCATTTTCTTTCATCCACATCAATAAAGTAACTTCTGGTTTTCTAACTTGAGTTAAATCTACAGCAAGATCAGTAATTGCCCCGCCTGTCAATTCTAATCCAACTTTTGCTTCTGGCAACTTGTTTGTAAGTAATTGCTGTTGCACTTCTTGCATCTGTTTCTGAATACTTTTCATATTATCTAGCACTTCAGCAACGAGATAATTCTGCGATTTTTTATCATAATAGATTGTTTCTTGTTCTTGTAATTGCTTTTTTAATTCATCAAATTTAACTTGTAACTCTTCTTTGTTGTAGGTGGTGCCTTTAGTTACTATAAAATTAAGAGGAAAATTTTTGTCCAAGATTTTTGCAGTGGCAGTAAGTTCCCCCTCTTTCAAAAAATTTGCTTTTATGGTTAAAGAATCTTGGTCTCCTGGCTGCAGAAGGGCTATACTGGTGGAAGTTAAATGTTGAATACTTTTTCCCACCAATTTTGCAGTAATGTCTTTCACTGGTTCTGTTCCTTCATTTACAACAAGAAGGGTGATGCTATTTTCTCCTGGATTAACGGTGTCTGGAAAATAAGAACTTAAATTGAGATGCGAATCGTATTTTGTAACTGAAATAGGGATAGAAGCAATTGCAGTATTTCCTTCTGCATCTGTCACGGTCACAGTTGCTTTATACTCGCTGGCAGCGGTGTAGGTAAAGAGTGGATTTTGTTCTGTGCTGTCCGGTTTTTTATCCCAATTAAAATCCCAACTATATTTCAATGGGTTTTTTCCGGTAGCAGCAAGAGTGAATTGTATTGTTAAAGGTGCTTGTCCGGTAGTGGGATTGGCTGTTACAGAAAGTGCAATGGGCGATTGCACCATCACTTCTTTGCTTGCAGTAAATGTCTTTTCTGTATTCGCTGTATCTTTTCCCGTTGCTGTAAGGGTAATAGTAAATGTTCCTGATTCAGTAAAAGTAAGTGTTGGATTTGCTTCTGTGCTGTCGGCAGTTCCATCGCTCTGAAAATCCCAGCTGTATGTTTCAAGAGTGGTTGATTCATCAGTAGGCGAGGCAGAAAATTGCACCGTAAGAGGGGCATTTCCGCTTTCCGGAGTTGCAGTGATAGTAATTTGTCCTGTTGTTGCAGTGCCTGTTCCGCTTTGTAATTCTTCTGCAAGAACCAAGGATAAAGCAAGAATAAAAAAGGCAAAAGCCAGAAAAAACAGATTTCCTTTCTTTCCCACCAAACCTAATTTTTTGTTCATATCAAATGCGGATGGGGGGTGGTTTTTAAACTTTCTGCTTGTTCAGTGGAGTAATGTCGCGTCCTCAATTTTCCGTTTAACTTTTTCTACTCTTTTTTCTTTTTCTTTTTCTTTGGAAAAATCTCCTCGCAGCGCAGTATATGCTCCAAGTAGTCCGCCTATTTCTGCAGCAGTCCAAGAGCTGAAGTTGGTGCCGAACAAAACATCTACTGCTCCACTGGAAAAAGCATATAGGGATCCATTAAATCCAGCGCTCATTACTGTATTTTTTGCCGAAGTAAGAACTCTTTCTTTTGTTGGCTTTTCTTCTTGGTCAGCAAGCAGATTATCCGCGTTTTTCTTATACATTTTTGGAGAATAAGCATTATTTTTTATCGTGAAGTCAACCAACTTTTTGAAACCATAATAGAAAGGAATTCCTAAAACAACCATTCCAAAAGCTGAAGCAGTTGCTCCAGTCAAAGCTCCTTGTTGTGCACCTTCTGCATTTCCCGTACCCAAATAGCCAAGAACTGCCCCGATACCTGAAGCAAGAGCATTATTTTTAGCAATATGCATTCCTCTCTTATACCATGTATTATTTTTCTGGTAAAAAGCAGTAATTTCTTCTCTGGTTTCCTGTGCTCCTTCCTCTGCAATTCTTTCCAAAGCTTCAATTGCTCCAGGCGTTTCCCGAAGATATCTTGATTTGTATTCCATGTGTTTCTCCTCTATCACTCACGGAAAATGCAATTTTTAAGGTTATTTTTAAATCTTTTGTTAGAAAGTAATTGTTTAGCTTTCAGAAGTGCCACCGTCCTCAAGTCGAGCTTTTTAGAATTTTATTGCGAACAGACAGAGGGTTGTCTCTTACGGAGATGTCTGTCTTCGATAACAACATTGAAAGCGAGAAGATGGTGGCACTTCATCAGCGGGGGCTATCAGGCCGTTCATTCGGTCGGCTTCTCAATGTTTTCTCTTAAGTACATTTATGAGTTTATCAAAGAAGCCGAACAATAATTTCGTGCAAGCAATAGCAGTTCCTCATTTACATTTAGGCCAAGATAGCCCTCTGCTTCAAAAAGCTAAACAATTACGTTAGAAAGGCACAGTTTATTTTGTGAGTGATATTGCGAAGAGTGCTAGCTAGGTCAAGATGT
>CAZMWU010000046.1:0-2608 GCA_964570195.1 uncultured archaeon | reverse complement strand
TGAAATATCCTTCGATATTTTTGGCGGGAAGAGGAGCAAGAGGAGAAATATTGTCAATTGCATTTGCAGGTAAAGGACAAACATTGGATGCAGGCGCGAAAGCTATTCATCTCGCACCAGACACATCATCAACTATCGTGAACAAATCTGTCAGCAAAGATGGCGGTAAAACCAATTTCAGAGGATTTGTGAAAATATTTCCAGGAGCTGAAAATTCAAAATCACACACAAAATGTGATGCATTGATTCTGGATGAAAAATCAAATTCCGAGACAATACCACAGTTGGATATAGACGATAACAGAGTTAATGTCGGGCATGAAGCCACTGTCGGCAAGGTAGGGGAAGAGCAGTTAT
The DNA here is from genome assembly GCA_964570195.1 of uncultured archaeon. Classification (GTDB taxonomy): domain Archaea; phylum Aenigmatarchaeota; class Aenigmatarchaeia; order CG10238-14; family SCSR01; genus JACOWB01. The sequence goes on along the minus strand of CAZMWU010000046.1, from coordinate 2,251 downwards.
TTTATCTGATGTCACGCGGATTAACAGAAGACGAAGCGATAGCTATGATTATCAATGGATTCTTTGAAACGTTTGTGAAAGAGTTGCCCCTGGAATATGCCGTTGAATTCAATCGCTTAATACAGCTGGAAATGACTGGCGCTGTGGGGTAGATTCTATGCCATTAAATGTAGAAACGATTAGAGAAGATTTTCCTATTTTCAAGCGAAAGATAAATAATCATCCACTAGCATTTCTTGATTCCGCATCAACATCCCAGAAACCGATGCAAGTCATCGAAGCTATCAAAAACTATTATGAGCAACATAATGCGAATCCACATCGTTCTATATACACATTATGCGACGAGGCGACGCAAATTTATGAAAAGTCACGCACTAAAGTTTCTAAATTTGTCAATGCAAAAAATGAGAAGGAAATAGTTTTTGTAAGAAACACCAACGAAGCGATGAACATCCTTGCATATTCTTACGCCATGAGCAATCTGAAGGAAGGTGATGAAATACTTCTGACGGTTATGGAACATCACGCTAACATAGTCCCGTGGCAGATGTTACAAAAGAAAGGAGTGAAGCTAAAGTTTGTTGATATAAATAATGACGGGACTTTGAACTTGGAACAATTAAAAGAAATGATTACAAAAGATACAAAAATAGTTTCAGTGACACACAAGTCAAATGTTTTGGGTACAGTTAATCCTGTGAAAGAGATTGGCAAGATTGCACATGATAACGGAAGTATTTTCATCGTTGACGGTGCACAGTCTGTACCCAACATGCCTGTTGATGTGAAGGATATAGATTGTGATTTTCTTGCTTTTTCCGGACACAAAATGCTGGCACCTATGAATATTGGTGTATTGTATGGGAAGGAAGAACTGCTCGAAAAAATGGAACCTTTCATGCGGGGAAGTGACATGATCAAAGAGGTTCAGCTGACAGAAACTGTGTGGAATGATCTGCCGTGGAAGTTTGAAGCAGGCACTCCGAATGTTGAAGGTGCCATCGGCATATCAGAAGCGGTAGACTATCTGAAGAAAGTCGGTTTGGAGGATATACAGAAACATGAAGGGGAATTGACAGAGTATGCTGTTGAGAAATTAAATGAAGTGAAAGGTTTGAAATTTGCTTGCGATGGAAACGCTAGATTAAGAAATGGTGTTATTTCATTCAATATTGCAGGCGTTCATTCGCATGACATCGCGTATATTCTGGATGAGTTTGCTGTAGCTATAAGATCTGGTCACATGTGTGCACAACCAATGATGAGAAAATTGGGGGTGCAGTCTGTTGCACGGGCGAGCTTCTATCTGTACAACATTAAGGAAGAAATCGACACTCTTGTTGAAGGATTGGATAAGGTTAACTCGGTGTTCAAAACATGAATTCTGATATTTATCGGGAAATGATATTGGAACATTATAGGAATCCTGTTAATGCTGGTGTTGTGCAGGATGCGGATGTCGTCTCTAAGGATTATAATCCGACATGCGGTGACGTTGTTGAGATCCAGATTAAATTTTCAGATGGCGTCATAAAAGATATAAAATTCCAAGGACAGGGATGCGCAATAAGCCAGAGCAGCACAGATATTCTGATTGATTTCGTGAAAAATAAAAGCATCCAACAAATAAAGCAAATCTCATCTGAAGATTTCATGAATAAATTGGGAATAGAACTTTCGCCGGTAAGATTAAAATGCGCCTTACTCGGATTGAAAACTTTGAAGACAGCTGTTTATACTTATTTAGGCACTAATTCAGGATAGAATAGTTTATAATTTTAAATAACGAATGATTCAAAATGGTTTTCATAGAAGCTCTGATAATAATTTCTGGTCTTACACTGTTTGAAATTGTCAACAGCGTAGACAATGCCATAATAAATGCTCATGTTCTGAAAACTATGAGCGAAAAATGGAGGAGGAGATTCCTGTTCGTTGGCATACTGACATCTGTTTTCTTGGCAAGATTTATACTGCCTATCATACTGGTTTGGATAATTGCACCAGGTATATCACTTGCTGATATTGCTAAGATGTTTGGAGGAGACAGTTCGCTAGCTACAGAAGCTATAGAAGCAGGCAAGCCACTCATATTGAGTTTTGCTGGCATATTTCTTCTTCTCCTTTATTTTCACTGGCTCTTCATGGAAAAAAAGCTGCATTTGTTCTACCACGAAAAATTATTGAAAGAGTACCATAAAGTCTGGTTTTTTGCTGTTGCGGCGATTTTTCTGGTAGTATTGATGTA
>CAZMWU010000045.1:0-2650 GCA_964570195.1 uncultured archaeon | reverse complement strand
AGCAGTACCATACAAATAGATTAAACGTTTAAAATAATATCTGTTGAATAGTAAATGTGAGAAGATGGCAGTAAAGCAAGGATATCCAAAATTCGGTGAACTGGTTCTGTGTACAGCCAGAAGGATCAGCCAATTTGCTGCATGGTGTTCTCTCGACGAATATCAGAGTCTTGAAGGCATGATACATATTTCTGAATCTGCTGGAAAATGGGTACATGATATCAAAAAGTTCATCAAACCAAACAAGCAGTATGTCGCCAAAGTTGTGAAGGTTGATCCGCAGGCGAATGTACTAAATCTGAGTTTGAAACGGGTTTCGAAAAGCGAAGAAAGAAATAAATGGAACGAATTTCGGAAAGAGCAGAGAGCTGCTGGCATATTAAAAGTAATCGCACAAGAACTGAAGATATCACCAGACCAAGCCAACAAAGAGTTGGAATTCAAATTACAAGAGGAATTTGGGGATTTGTATGCAGGGTTTGAAGAAATCAACAAATCGCCGCCGCTATTGTCCAAACTAGGAATCCCAGAAAAATGGCATGATGCTATATTGAAAGTGCTAGAAAAGAATTTTGTTGAAAAGGAGTTCGAAATAAAGATTGAGTTGATTGCATCCAGTTATGCAAGTGACGGAGTTGAAAAAATAAAGAAACTGCTTCAAAATCTGGAAAAATCGGGCATAAGCGTTTCCTATATATCCGCTCCCAAATACAGGGCCGAGATAAAAACTAAAAACCCGAAGAATGATACTAAGAAATTTGAACAAGAAATTCAAAAAATTATAGCCGAAGGTAGCAAAGTTGATGTGGATATAAGCTATAGTCTGATACAATGAAACTGAAGAAATGCACGAATTGCAAGATTTATACTTTCAAACAATTCTGTCCTAAATGCAATGTAGAAGCCCGGAACCCCGTCCCTCCAAAATATTCACCTGAAGATACATATGGAAGATATCGCAGATTAACAAAACAAACAATTTAAATAACATATAAAAACAAAATAAGTGATATGTCGACAAGAATTTTCGAACTGGAAAAACCGAAATTGAAAAATCCCCTGTTCATTGAGGGATTGCCAGGCATTGGTCATGTCGGTAGGATAGCCGCACAATTTCTAGTAGAGGAATTGAAAGCCAAGAAATTCGCTGAATTATTGTCATCGCATTTCATGCATTATGTTCTTCTGCAGCAATCCTCGTCTATTCATGTTCTTAAGAATGAGTTCTATTATGTTAAAGCCAAAGGCAGGGGAAAGAGGGATTTAATTCTCTTAATTGGTGACTCCCAAAGCATCGATCCAGAAGGGCATTATGAGATTGCGCATGAAATTCTTGATTACGTTAAAAAATTCGGTGTTAAGGATATGATAACTCTAGGTGGTCTTGGCGTGGGTGAAGCAAAAGAACATCCAAAAGTAATCGGAGCTGTCAGCGATGCTGGATTGGATAAACAATATAAGAAATTTGGAATTGATTTCGATGCAGGCAATAAAGTCGGAACGATAATCGGTGCATCTGGCCTGCTGCTAGGTCTGGGACAAGTTTACGGCATGAAGGGAATTTGTCTTCTGGGCGAAACTTCCGGGTACCCGATTCTGCCTGACCCTAAAGCTGCTGAAGCTGTGCTTAAAGTTTTAATGAAAATGTTGAATGTTAAACTTGATATACGCAAGCTTGATGCAAAGGTAAAGGAAATGGAGGATTTCATCAAAAAGATAGAAGAAATGCAAAGAAAGGCTATAGGACAAATGATGCAACAGCAAATGCCACCCAAAGGAAAGGAAGGAAAAGAGGAGTTAAGCTACATAGGTTGACCTTTTCTAAAGATTTAAAAACATTCTGTGATAATAAGATATTCATGCCTACGAAACTTTTGATGCCAAAAGAAGAATACCTAGCCTCAGGCATACATATCGGAATGAAGCAGAAGACAGACCAGATGAAGGAGTTCATTTATAAAATCAGGGAAGACGGTTTGGCCGTGCTTAATCTTAGCAAGATTGACGAAAGAATAAAAATTGCCGCCAAATATCTGGCAAGATTGGAAAAGATTCTAATTGTCACGAGGAAAACTATGGCATTCGACTCTGTTAAAAAATTTGGTGAAGTAACTAATGCAAAGGTTGTTACAGGCAGGTTCATGCCAGGAACGCTAACAAATCCAACTTACAAACACTTTTTCGAAACACAGGCAATAGTGATTATTGATCCTTTGAGCGATATACAGGCATTACAAGAGGCAACGAAAGCACGAGTGCCAGTGATTGCTATATGCGACACATTCAACGAGGTGAAGGATATCGATTTCATCATCCCAGCAAACAACAAGGGGAAGCGTTCTATCGCGACAATTTTTTGGTTGCTGGCAAGAGAGATTTTGAAAGAAAGAAAGCAGATAGAGTCGGATAAAGATTTCAAATATGAAATAAAAGATTTTGAAGGAACGCCTGAGGCAAGTTAAGGAAATTTAAATAACTACATACAAGTAATCCCACATCTTTGGAATATATTTTCACAAACAGAAAACGGTATTTAAGCCGAACGTAAAGTCTTCTAAGGGTCTAAAAACACAAGATGTTGTGTTTAAATAATTTCAGGAACACAATTATACATATGAACTGTCCATACTGCAGCAGCGAGGATACAAAA
>CAZMWU010000044.1:0-2809 GCA_964570195.1 uncultured archaeon | reverse complement strand
ACATGTAGAAGAAATTCTAAAAAGAAAAGCAGATATTACGATAATTTCTGAGAGTCCACTACTTGAGCAAGACAGTTTGAAGATGAAATCTATTATCGAAACCTATCATAAATATTTTAAATAGTACAGATGACTTCACCGAACCCATACGTCTTTCCTTCATCATTTTTTTTATAGCCGTGGGTTCTCACACCAATTACATCGCCTTTTGTTGGTTTATTACCATTATAGTATGCAACAATTGGTATTCCAGCTCTATTTTCTACAACGACATTATGTGGTGGTCCAAACTCCCAATCTAAGCTATAAAATTCACTTGGTTTGTCATCTGGAAAGTTTAATAACGGCACAAAACGCATTAAAGTACCATCATGTAAAAACTCTTCAGCTAATCGATGTATCCGCTCTTGTTCACAGAGTTTATATCCTAATCTATTTAATTGTCTTTTCCATTCTTCCATATCTATCCCTTGACCGACCTCCTTTAATTGGACAGGAATATTCTTAAGCTTATGGATTTTAAAAGTTTGGTTTATAATTTAATTGATGGAAGATTATAGTTCACACGGCAATAAGAAGTTTATTCACAGCTTTTTCGAAGGAATTAAGGATTTTCATCGGATTTATGATATAGATAGAAATAATGAAGAAGGTGGCATTTATTTTATATCTAAAATACTAGGATTCATGGGTAGTTTATCTACATATGTAGCTTCAATGATATATTTCAGCAATACAAACCAAGATGAAAAAATATTATTACCTATTTTAGTTTTTGGATTAGCTAACAGTGCTTCCTCATTTAATAGGTTTCTCAGAGAATTACCTAGGAATTTAGAAACTAAGATTTATGAAGAATGGCAATTGGAAAGAGATAAAAGATACAGAGAAATAGGCGAATACTGAGCTTCTGTTTAAACATCCAAAATTACATCTGCTTCCCATCTGCTTTTAATTTTTACAACTTTAAAATTATGAAGAGATACTGCTTTTACATCCACTAGCAACTCGTGTTTTTTCATATTAAGCTTTTCACCATAAGTTTTTGCTTTCAACTTGTATTTCTTATCTTGTGTAATTTTGATATCGAATTTACTGAACAACAGCAATTCTGCATCCTTTAAAAAAATCAATTCCTGTAGGAAATTGAACAAAAGCATCTCTATGCTATCAGACTCTACTTTTATTTCCTTTGAAATTTTCTGCTTGACTGATTTCAGATCTTTCACTTGAGTGTTAATAACAGCCAAAGCTGCAGATTTGAATAATTCCTCTACAGTCTTGCCAGTGGCTTCGAATGCTACATCTGCTATTGCCACGTCTTCGAGAAATTTATATGGCATATTTAAATTTTATTACTAATAGTTAATTCCTTTATGTAGAGTGGTATCTATGGTCTCTCCGAGCGATTTACAAAAAAGTGAAGTTATAAGAACTGTTCTCGATAGAACAAAATCTATACCACCAAGGCTAGATTCTCTAGACAGTTACATAAGCAAGACTATTGAAAAATGGAGAGTTGACTTGGAACAGAGAACTCCAGCTCCTGTATATAAGGAAAGCGTAGGAGGTTATCCTGTATATGAGGGCACTGATTACGACCTATTCACCTTCTTACTTAGAATAAGCGAAAGGGGGGCTGTTATAAACATACCGGAATATGAGAGATTAGGTCGTAGAGTTCTCAAATCTAATCAAAGATTAGCATCTCATGAAAATAGACATGGCCAAGTAATTAGACTAGTCTCAAGTAAAGATGCGCATTCTTTCTCTGCTCAGATAAAAGATTATAGTGTTATCGAAACGGCTTCTAACGGCTCTGAAACAGTTGGACATCCTAGGAATTTTGCAATGGTAGACTACTCGGGTAGGATGCATCCCGGATGGGGTGTTCTTGAGTTTAGAGCTACTCCTGAGGAGATGGAAATACTTGAAAGAAATAAGCTTCAGCCTCTGCAAGGAAGGTTTGAGTTCAAGCATTTCGTTCATCCAGCTATGTCTGATCTGTTTTATACACTATCCTATATAGAAGCAAAGGCACTTGCACAACGCTGTGACGAAGAAGGCCGTCACTATAGGGATCTTGAAAAACAGTTAAGAGAAAGTGGAGTAAAACTCCCTCCCAGCGAACTTGGACCACCAGTCACTTATGAGAGTCCTGAAGAACCTGAAAAAAAAGTAAAGATTGTCAGACTCGTAGCAAGAGTTGATTTGCCTCCTCCTAAAGGGGAATTTCCTATACTAGGTAGAGAAAGAGATGGAACTGTTATCGTTTACCGAAAAATGCCGACTAGACGAGCCGATTTGCAGAATATACTAAGGTATGCAATACATAGGGGAGATGAAATGAGTTTTACAAAGGGGATGGAAATGAGAGGTATTCCGTCTGCAACTGAATATTCTATGTTTCTTTACGGCTTTAGAGGGGAAAGAAAATTTGACAATGAAAGATTACCGCCGTGGATAAAGGAAGGATGGTCTCACGGGAAAAGAGGTATGCAGATAATGCGATTCTCAGAGGATATCGCATTGAACTATAGGTTAAGTGTACGTACTGTAACTGTAAGGGAATCGGCGTTAACAGATTATCGGCCAGCATTAATTCTGCAGCATGTCTAACAAAAAACTACATTAGTACTTTATCGATTTTAGCAGCAAGTATGAAATCATTCTCGCTCAATCCTTTTATAGCATGCGTACTTAATGTTATTTTAACTTTCTTATAGCTATGCAGATAGATATCAGGATGGTGTCCTTCTTCTTCGGCTATATCTCCAACTTTATTAATGAAGCCTAAAGCCTCTTTGAA
>CAZMWU010000043.1:0-2847 GCA_964570195.1 uncultured archaeon | reverse complement strand
CCGAGGCCTCCTGCTTTCATGTTATTGATTGCAAGGCAGGCGCTCTCTAAAGCTTGTTGCCCGTATGCTCTGAAACGAGCAACTTGTACCCCTGAGCTACGGGCCCAAAGGAGTTTCCTCTTGATTATGAGAGTGATTTATAAAGATTTCTGAAAACTAAATCGTTTTCAGAAATTTCTGAAGCATCAGCTTCTAGGAAGTTTCTAAAAATAAAGAAATGTTTTTAGAAATCCCGAAGGTCAAAAAACCTTCGTAGGTTGCTGAAATCTTTTTATGATTTCAGAAACCCTGAAGGCAGGAGCCTTCATAGGTTGCTGAAAAGAAAAAGAAATTTCAGAAAAAAAAATAATTATTTTATAAAAATACTAATTTTTTTTCTCCAAAACTATTTAAAGAGGAAAACACTTCTCTCTTTTATGCGTAAAAAAGAGGTGAAGAGTAGCAAAGCAGATAAAAGAATACATTCTAGAATGTTTACTTTGGCTTTTGTTTCTTTTTTTTTAATTGTCAGCATGTTCTCATTTCTACTAATACAAGAACCAACGATTACAGGATGGACCCACAAAGAAGGACATAACCCTCCCGGCGGAGGAGGTGGTGGAGGTGAAACAACAACCACGACAACAACTACGGGCGGCGGTAGTCTTCTTCCCATAAAAGTTATCTTTCAACAGCCGCACGACGGAGATACGCTGAAACGCGGCACTTACACACTTTTAGTACAAGGATTTGAAGGAGCTAATACAAATTCTGATTTGCAAATCACTGCCACATCAGAATTATTCGGGACAAAAACATTGACACATAATTTTGAAGCTCACGGCAATGGTATTTATGGAATAAATTTTACCATTAAAGAAAATGTTGCAGTAGGACAATATGCCATTACTGTCCGCGGGCAGAGAAGCTCCGTATTCGATGAAGAAACTATTTTAGTGAAAGTTGATCCCCTGATTCGCTTTAATCTTTCGCTGGAAAAAGAATATGAAAAAGGACAAGAGATAAAATTTTTGGGAAGAGGAGCATATTTTGATGGCACTCCTGCAAGTAATGTCTCCTACACTTTGAAAGTAACTGCACCAGACTTTTCATTTAATAGAACCGGAAGAACACAGCTTAATGGCGGTTTTGCAGAATATTTTTTGATCAGTTATGCCGAACCAGAAGGGGAATGGAAAACAGAAATGATTCTGCAAGATAAAAACGACAATGAAGGAAAAGTGACAACTATATCACAGGTAATCATTCCCAAAGGCATTGCTTTTTATACCGTAACTTTTCTTAGTCCTGCAAGAGATACTACTTTTTTGCGAGATACTTCTGTACCCATTAGCATTGAAGTGACAGAAAAAAATTTGCCGGTAAGCAATGCAACAGTAGAATTTCGCACACCTAGAGGAAATTTTCTTCTTTTACAAGAAATCCGTCCTGGCACGTATTCAGAAATTTATTATCTTGAACATGATGAGCCGCTGGGGCCGTGGAGCGTTTCAGTACAAGCAAAAAAAACAGTGGATAGTATTTTTCGCGCAGGAGGGTACAGAATTCCCGTACTAGTTGAACCAGAAATCATCAAAGCCGTTCTTCTTGAGCCAAGAGCAGAAAATTTCTTTACAGGCATTCCTGCAACGTTTAGACTTCAATTAAAATATGCTAATGATGCCCCTGTTACTGAAGCCGTTGCCAGCATACTTCTTGGAGAAAAATTAATTCATTTGCAAGAAACTGAAGAAGCGGGAATATATAACCTAAATTATTTATTTTCATCAGAAGATGTAAATGTAGAAACTCTTACTGCACAGGCAGAAGATGTGTATGGAAACGCCGTTCTTTTGCCGCAAAAAATAATTTCCGTTAAAAAGTTGGGACCATACGAACTCAAAGCACGATTGTTTTACTACAATATTTTTTTGCGTTATTGGTATGCTTTTGCTGGCGGGTTAGTTGCACTTATTGTGATCACCAGCCCATTCTGGCTGTACATTATCAGAAAAGTGCGCTTACGTAAGACCACGAGAAAACAAAGACAATTAATAGAGATACAGAAAGACATTCAAAGAAAATATTTTAAGCATCATCGCATGAGCGGAGAAGAATATCATACGTTAATGATGAAGTACCGCGAGCGAGATGAAGCCTTGCGAGAATTAAGGATGAAGCTAGAGAAGAAGGTGAAGTAGAAAAAAATCACATCTCTCCAAACACTTCCTGTTCCGGATACACCACGACGCCTTTATCTGTAATCTGCATGGCTACAATTCTCTTTTGATGATGTTCTCCGCGCATCTTGAGTATTTCTATGGCATTCTCCCGCACGTTGCCTTTGCGAATGGCGTATAAGACAATGACTCCATCAGCAAGAAATTCTTCCACTCCTTCCGGAGAAAATTTCTGTGGTACCTGCTCGGTTTCTGAGATGAGAAATGAAGTAACTTGCTGCTGCTGCAAGTAGCGGAAGAGTACTTCTACAAACACGCGATAACTTTCCCGATCTTTTGGAAATGCCGAAGCAACTGCAGTGAGAGAGTCAACCACTAGAATATCTGCTTTAAAATTTTTTGGAAATATCTCCAGCACTTCGTTGATGTCAATCAGCAATTCTCCCCGCGCATGCGCAAGCATGGCTTCAATGTTGTCGGTTAAGAGATATGCTTCTTTGCGGATAATTTTCAGAACGCCTTTTTTTTCCAATTCCTGCCAATTCCAGCCAAAATCATTGAGATGCTGTTTCAGACGTTCTTCCGTTTCTTCAAAACTGAGATAGAGACATTTTTTTCTCTGCATAGCGGCATGGGCAGTGTTAACAAGTAACTGATAATATGTCCTCGTTGTATTGTTGAATAAACC
>CAZMWU010000042.1:0-3077 GCA_964570195.1 uncultured archaeon | reverse complement strand
AGATAGAGGAGTATTTGGACAGGCAGATAATTCCGATTTTTAGAAATGTCAATTACGTTGCGGGGATACTGGAACCTTTCAAAGAGGTGATTGAAAACTTCAAATTGAATAATACGAAAATGAAATCACTCGAGAATCTAATCGACAAATTCGAAACACAAATTTCAAACAAGGGAAATTCTATAAATAGAAAACTTTTGTTGGAAAATGAACTGAAAAATCTGGAAAATAAGAAATCAGCCGATGAAAACCAGTTGAATGAACTAACTAGTACAAATGAGTACAAGAATTTTTTGAAATTGCTCGATGAGAGTCAGGCACTGAAACACGAATTGGAAAGGAATAGGATGCTGTTTTTGAATTACATATCCATTTTGGACAAGCCGATTAAGAAATTTCTGAAATTGGTTGCTGACAAGGAAGTTGCTTTCAATCATGAAAAGGATTTGATGGATTTTCTTGACAACCAGGAATTGACGCATGAAAATATTTTATTAATTCGGGCTACCGTGGATAAAATGAGTTTCGTGATGGAAAAATTGAAACTGAAAGAGGTAGATAGAATAAAACCATTGAATCGTATGAAGGAAATATCAGACGGTAAAATACTGGATGAATTTTATGAAGATGAATTGAAAATTGAAAATAAACTAGAGGAAACTGAAAATGCAATCAAGTTGGAAAAACCAAATAAAAAATTCGAGCTGGAAAAAATACTGGATAGAATAAATTCTGATATAGACCGTATTAAAAATGATTTGAGAATGATTGAAAGAAATGAAACAGAACTTGACAAGGCGATTGAAGAATCCAAACAGAAATTAGAATATGAATTTAAAGAAATTTTCAATGAAGACATTCGTATAAAATTGGATAAATCGCCCGGTCGAGAGACACTATCGAAAAATTAAGAACTGAGGGATATTGGTCATTTGGTTCGTCATGTGCAGGGTTTGAACTTTCGCACCTGATGTCATAGATATCAAATCTATGAAATAGAGATTTTCAACAGAAATTTTATTTTTCACTAACTCTTCTTTAATTGTCTTGCTTGGTTTATCTAATGTTATATAAATACCGGAAACGTTTTCTTTTCTTAGAAAATAATTTGTTATTCTTCTAGATAGTTCAGAATAGCTATCTCTTTTGCAAACCATAGAAACTATAAAATTCAATGGTAGATTTTCTAGTTCTTGTTCTATAGTGGATGAATTGGGCATATGATAAATTTGATTCTATTTGAAATAAACGTTATAATCTATTTTCGATAAATTTCACAAATTGTTTTATGGTAAAAGGAATATCAGCATTTATAATTATTTTGGTAGTTGCTACACTAGGAGCGAGTGTATTATATTTATCGACAAATTATAAACAACTTCAACCAACAGAAAAATCAAGCACTTCACAACAGGAGAACTACTCTAAACAAGAATTTGATCCGACTAAATCACAGCAAACTCTTCCATCATGCGGTTCAAATAAAGAATTTTTCACTGTGCCACACATAGCATTATCGGATCTGAACAACATTGTTCCTCTTGGAAACTTTAATCCAAGTGGACATGTATTTCCTACGAATCACCTTTACTTCCATCTTAAAGGGTTTCAGAGTGGTCATTCTAGTTCTAGCGCATCAGTAGTCGCGCCAGGGGACATTTTGATTACTCGAATTGGTTCTTCTGAATACACGATGAACGGGCAACAGATAACGGATTATAAAATGGATTTCTCTGTTTGCGAAAAGGTAGGGGGTTATTTCATTCACCTCACTTCCTTATCTGAAAGATTAATACAAAGCTTTGGTCAACCTAGCAACTGCAAGGAATATGAGACAGGTGGGATGCATTATAAGAATTGTGAAAAGGACTTTTCCTCGCCGATTTTGTTAAAAGCTAGTGAGTCTCTTGGAACTGTTGGTGGATCTTCTGATTTTGGCTTGGCTGATTTGAGAACTCCAGAGCTTACCTATGCCAACAGAAACAGATGGTATGAACAACCTTTGCATCGTGTATGCCCTCTGGATTATTTCGTACCAGACGTCAAGTCCAAACTTTATTCTCTTTTAGGGGACGGTAGCATGAGAAGAACAGTTGAACCCCTTTGTGGCGAGGTAAATCAAGATGTTGAAGGGACTGCACAGGGAGTTTGGTTTGTAAAAGAGACTAAAGAAACTTATCCGGAAGATCCTCATATTGCTTTGGTACATGACAATATTAATTCGTTGAGGGGTGTCTTCTCTGTAGGGACATCCATGCCTAATTTGCAGGTTGGTACTTATTATTTCAATCCTAAAAGTTCAGGTTTTGTTGACAGAGATTTCAAAGATATAAAATCAGATGGAAATGTATATTGTTACGAGCCTAGAGATAGGTTCAGCAACAGCAAATTTTCATTCGTGATTTTAATTCAATTGAAAAATCCAACAAGTTTGGTAATTGAAAAACAAGATTTGTCTAGTTGCGGAAGTGGACCTTGGCTGTTCGGTTCTTCGTATGTAGAATTTGAACGCTGAATAGAACTAAGCTTTGCCCAGAATTTTAGCCATATTCGTATTGCAGACGGTGCATTGGCCCTTCATGATTTTCATTCCTTTTTCAGTAACAGTTTCTTTGGTATTAGCCATTTCCCTCTTTTCTCTGCATTTTACGCAATAACCTTCCATATGAATCTTCTTTTTATTTTAACAGACAGGTTAATAAAATTATGTTTTTATCGCTTGAGGTAATTCCGAATTCAAAGAAACTGGCTATAATGAAACTTGGAGAGAATGAGTATAAAATAAAATTGGATGCACCTGCAACTGAAGGAAAAGCAAACATAAAATTGATTCAAGTTATAGCCGACTATTTCCATGTCCCTAAATCTTCGGTCAGCATAATTAGGGGAGTTAAAAGCCGGAATAAAATTGTGAAGATACTTTAACTTATATGGAAACATTTTTAAGCATCTACCGATAATTATTTAAAGTTTAACTACCATATAGTGACTATAATATCGGCTTGTAGTTTTCGGACTACGGGTTCGGTAATACAAGGGGTGAATAGTAAATGGCCAAAAGAAAAGTCAAGAGATCA
>CAZMWU010000041.1:0-3102 GCA_964570195.1 uncultured archaeon | reverse complement strand
GGTAGACATGTCACAATAAGCCTGAATGTTAGAAGAGCCGTCAGGATTTATAGTATATAAACCATCACCTATAGAACCCCCATTGTTCAAAATATCAAGACAACTTTTACCAGTTCCAGCAGTTGTAATAGTTAGATATGCTGTGTTGCACATGCTTGATGTGCACAATCGCAAAGTATGTGTCCCTGCAGATAACGTCTGGGATGTTAACGGTATAACTTCTGCAACTTGCCCTGCTTGAACAACATTTTGTATAATTTTCAAATTTACAGGCTGCCCATCTAATGTAGCTGTAACTTTATTTATCTCTCCAGTCCCATCATTCCTAATCGTAACTTTACTACCAATTGAATCGAGTAAAGAAAACGTGGTTGAAGTTTTGCTTGTAAATGTCCCTGATATATAGAGATAAGATGTCCCTCCTAAAGCAACAACAATCATTAACATTAAGATAGATGCGATAACAGTTGAAATTCCTTCTGCCATAATTAACAAATTTCCTTTATAGAATCTTCAAAAATATCCAACCCAAAATCAGCTTGATTTTTAGTCAGAATTAGAGGAGGGCAAATCCTTATAGTGCTTGTCCCAGCTGGCAACATTAGCAAGCCTTTCTCACTTGCTTTACATAAAATATCCGACCTTTCTTTTATTCCATATTCTTTTGTCTTTTTATTTTTAACAACCTCAACACCTATCATCAATCCCATGCCTCTAACATCACCGATAACCTCATGCACTTCTTTCATTTCTTCTAGTCTCCGCATCATGTAATTTCCAATTTTTATGGCATTTTTCTCCAGTTTTTTATCGCGCATAAATTTCAAAGTAGCAATTCCAGCAGCACAGGCTAACAAATTTCCGCCAAATGTATTTGCATGGGAGCCAGGTACCCAGTCCATTATTTTTTCATTAGCTACTGTTGCGCCCAATGGTATACCACCTCCAATAGCTTTGCTTAATGCAACTATATCCGGTTTGATATTAAAATTTTCTATCGCAAGAAACTTTCCTGTCCGATAGCATCCAGCCTGTACTTCATCGTCACATAACAATACATCATACTTATCACACAATTCCCTCACACCTTGGACAAAATCTTTCGGGGGAACTACATATCCCGGCTCACCAGCTATAGGTTCCATAAAAATAGCAGCTAAATCTCTATCACACTCAGTTATTTTCTGTTCCAAAACATCAAGATACAAATTTGTACATGCGTCATGTTCTTTATTGTCGAATGGGCATCTGAAGCAATAAGGATACAGTGCATGCTTAACAGGGAGGAATGGCCAAAAGCTTTCTTTTTGAACTGGTTTAGCATTAGTCAAAGATAAACTACCCATTGTACGTCCGTGGAATGATGGTTTGAACGCAATAACCCATTTTTTGTTTGTGTGCCAGCGTGCAAGTTTGTATGCTGCTTCAACAGCTTCCGTTCCTGAATTTGAAAGGAAAGCTTTGTTTAAATGTTTCGGTAAAAATGTTAATAGGTATTCGACGAATTCTACTGGTAGTTCAGCATAAAAATCAGAAAATGCAGAATGCGAAGCTAGTTTAATTTGTCGATTCAAAGCCTTTTCAATAACAGGATTTGTATGTCCTATGTTCATCACAGCCACTGCAGCAGAAAAATCCAAATATCTTCTCCCATCAGCATCCCACACATAGCATCCTTTAGCTTTCTTGAAAACAAAAGAATATTCACGAGTTAATGAAGGAGATATGACTTTTCCATCGCGTTCTATAATTCTTACGGACTTTGATCCCGGCTTTCTGCAAATGAATTCTGGTTTCATCTGAATATAATTTAATTATCCAACAACAAATAATTATAGTGGTTACATGGAGTTACTTCAAAAATTGATAAATTCCTATGGTGTAAGTGGCGACGAAGGTGAAGTCAGAGAATTGATAAAGAAAGAGATTGAGAAATACGTTGACGAGACATACATTGACAAATTCGGCAATCTGATAGCGCATAAGAAAGGGAAAGTGCCACGAGTAATGCTTGCCGCTCACATGGACGAGATAGGGTTGATGGTCAAGAGAATAAACCCAAAAGGAAAGATAGTGTTCTCAACTATCGGCGGTATAGATGTGGCAGCTTTGATAGGGCAGAAAGTTGCGATACAAACCGGCAAGGGTGAAATACTCGGTGTAATAACTTCAGATCTGCTGTCTTCTGGGGATATAATAAAAGAATTTCCTAAAGTCACCGATTTGTTCATTGACACAGGCTTGGATAAAGAGGAATTGACAAGACTTGGTGTAGAAACTGGCAGCTATGTTCGTTTTCATGAATCCAATTGTTGTTTTGTAGGCGACGGGGAATTTATCTGCGGAAAATCGTTGGACAATCGGATAGGTTGTTATGTTCAAATAGAACTGGCAAAACTCCTCAAAGACAACAAGAATGAGATATTTTATGTCTTTACAGTTCAGGAAGAAACTGGTCTAGCCGGTGCTAGAACATCCGCATATACTATTGATCCAGCATGGGCAATTGCAATCGATGTAACCTCCACAGATGACGTCTTTAGCACACCGACGCGAGCTCTCGGCAACGGACCGTGCATAACAATAAAGGATGCGGCCATGCTAGGAAGCAAATGCATAAATGACTGGTTGAAGGATATATCAGAAAGGCATAACATCCCCCTTCAATATGATGTCAGTGAATATGGGGCTACAGACGCGTTAACTATATCATTTTCACGCGGTGGGATACCTGCAACCACGGTTTCTGTGCCCGTGAGGAATATTCATACAGTAGTCGGCATGGCGAATGTGAATGACATCAAGAATACAATAAAACTTTTGGAGATTCTACTTAAGAAACCGCCTTTGGTTTGTTTGGTTTAGAATAAAATCTGCAAACCGTCTAGAATTAGTTGGACAGCAATCACAGCCAAGATGATTCCCATTATTCTAGTCAACGTTTCGGAGCTTTTTGTCCCGATAATCTTCACTATCTTGTCGCAGTAAGCCAGTACAAGCTCCATTAATATCATCGATATCAGAATAGCGATAAATGCCGCCAGCATGCCCTGCGTCTGGGAAATGATTATTATCATAGTTATGGCACCTGGTCCAGCAATC
>CAZMWU010000040.1:0-3278 GCA_964570195.1 uncultured archaeon | reverse complement strand
CGGCAGGGATGTGCAATTCATACCGCATGCGACTGGCGAGATAAAAAATTACTTACGAGAATTGGCACTGAAAACAAACGCGGATGTAGTTTTAGTTGAAGTTGGAGGTACGATTGGCGATTTGGAGAATTCTTATTTCGTGGAGGCGATGCGCGAACTAAGGTACGAGGAAGGAAGAGAGAATGTTATGTTTTTTAACGTGACATATATAATCGAGCCAGGTTCTTTGAAAGAATACAAGAGCAAGGCGGCCCAAATAGGCTTGAGACAATTGATGTCACTTGGTGTGCAACCTGATATGATAATATGCAGATCGCAGACACCAGTTCCAGTTTCCGTCAAGGAAAAGGTGAGCATGGCGAGTAACGTCCCTATAGAGCGAGTGTACAATCTTTATGATTTTTCTGACATCTATGAAATACCTCTGGTTCTCCGTGATTTAGAGCTTGACAAGGAATTGTTTAAAATCTTGAATGTGCTCCCTAAAGAAAATACTGACGGTGTTCTTAATTTCAAAAATTGGGAAGGATTTGTTGAGAAGGTAAAAAGTGCCAACAGGCAAGTTGTAATCGGGATAGTCGGCAAGTATACAAATGTCCACGACTCTTATCTAAGCATATTGAAATCATTGGAGCATGCGGCTCCTTACTTCGGTGCTAAAGTCAAAATAAAATGGATAGAAGCTACGGATATAGAAGACGGAACGATAACTGTTGAAGAAGCACTAAAAGATGTCGATGGGGTTATTGTTCCTGGCGGATTTGGTAAAAGAGGAATTGAAGGAAAAATCGCAGCGATAAAATATGTGCGCGAAAATAATATTCCTTATCTTGGATTGTGTTACGGGATGCAATTGGCTGTTGTTGAATTCGCTAGAAATGTTTGTGGATTGAAAGATGCACACACTACAGAAGTTAATCCCGATACAACCTGCCCAATAATAGATATCATACCCGAACAGAAAACAAACTTGGAAAAATCTGAAATGGGAGGAACTATGAGGCTCGGCGGGTATCCATCAAAATTAAAAGATGATTCACTTGTGAAAAAACTTTACAACAAAAATGTAATTACAGAACGACATCGTCACAGATGGGAACTGAATCCACAATTTCACAAAACCTTGGAAGAAAACGGCATGTCATTGTCAGGTATTTATGAGGAAAGAAATTTGGTTGAATTCATCGAGTTACCTAAAAATAAATTCTTTCTAGCTACACAAGCTCACGGCGAATTCACATCACGTCCATTGACTCCCAGTCCTTTATTCGTGGGGTTCGTACAAGCATGTGTAAATCAATTATCTTTATAAAAACTAAGATAATATCATGGTAGCAATAAAGCAAAGGTTTTCCCACGTCAAGCAGGGCTTGAAGAGATTGAAAGTTGTATGGAACAAGGTAAATGTCTACAGGTATTGGAAAAATTACAAAAAGTGAATTATGAAAATTATACCGAGTCTGACATTGATATCATTAATTTTATTGAGTGGTTGTACAACAGCGGATAAAAATATAATAGATGCATGTGTTGCTTTATGTGAAAATGCTTTGAAAGAAAGTAAAGATTTATCTAATGGTCCTTGTCTGTCTGATAATAATCCTGACTGGAAGGTAGAAAACTGGGTTTGTGATGTTGCTCACTCTCCTCGGCAGACAGTAGACAACCAAAGAGAGAATCAATGTAATGAATGGTGGGAAGGATATAATAAAGGCTATGCACCAAAGTTCGTTGAAGTCAGTCCAACTTGTGAATTTATAAAAATTGGATAAGTTTCTAATAATTATACTTCTCGCAACACTACAATTTCCTATAACTAATGAACAGTTAAGCATGTTACTTGAGGGAATACTTGTGGATATAGTGAAACGAAGAGAAACCTAAAACAAGATAACAGGAGTTTATACTAGTTGTGATTAGTTAAGAATAGAAATTTTTTACAAAGTTCTTTATAAATCTGACAACCTTTTAACCCAGCTTAACCTTTCATCATGTCCACAACCAGGGTGCTCCAACCAAAGTCTTTTGCACCTAGACCATCTCCAGTTAGAGGGTTGTAGTATTCTCGAAAGCCACTTCTATTTATTGTAGCTATTGTTTTTTGTCGTATCTGTTCTGCAACGTCGTCAAACTTGTACCTCTTCAGTCCCCTGTAAAGCATCCAGTTTATGTTTACCCACATTGGACCTCTCCAGTATTCTGTGGGTGAGAACTTTGGCTCGCTAACAGCAACTGTTGGGATTGGAAATGGTGTCAAAAACTCTTTCTTATTAAGTAGATGCTCTTCCACAAGCTCCTCTGCGTCATCGCTATCTAATATACCAGCAAACATGGGTGAAAAGAGAGAATGAGCTTTATACTCTAGTAGACTACCTGTAGATCTTACATTATGATAGAGTCCATCTGAACTTCTAAATAATCTCCTCATACCATTAGATACTGTCTCACGCCTACACATGTAGTATGTTTTGAGTTCTTCTCTACCAAGAACACCTGCAATTTTTGCCATACACTCAAGAGAATCAGCATAGACTGATGTTGACATAACAGATAAAAGACCTGTTAGCTGTGGCACCAAAGGCACATGAGCAGCAACAGCACCATAAAGTTCTCTTACCCTAAAAATAATTTCCGAGTCGCCTAGAATTCCTATATCCCATAGGACAGAGCTATCTTCACCGCTTTCTAACGAACTAATCACTTTCAATACACCATTCTTCTCTCTTTTTTCTTCTAACCAACGATGATAAGCAACAAGATGTGGGAATATTTCTTCTAAAAATTTCTTGTTTTGGCTTTTTTCATATACGTCTAATGTCGCCCTTGCAACAAAGGGTGGTTGAGTTATGACGCTGGTGTATGGTAAAGGTACGTTAAGAAGGGAATATTTGCTTTCATGAGGTATCATACCGTTCCTATGTTGTGAAGCCACTAAGCTTAATAGTTCACTTTCAGCGACGTCTGAGTCTAAATGCCTCAGTGCTATTGCATGAAAACAACTATCCCACAACCATTGGTGTCGGTATTCATGTCTTGATGGAATAGTAAAAGTATGTCCTCCGACTGTTCTTCTATTTTCCAGCAATAGTTTTTCTGCTTCTGCTACTATACGAGTTTCCCGTCTCATTTTACCACTTATTAGTGGCAATATATTATTTATAAGGATTTCTGTTATTAAGTATATGTTTCTTCAAATATTATCTAGTCAAAAATATGTCTTAAAACCTACTATTTTATATTCTTGAAACATAATTATACGTTGGGAACATCTTGTATTC
>CAZMWU010000039.1:0-3304 GCA_964570195.1 uncultured archaeon | reverse complement strand
TAACAGTCCACCAGCCAGATTCGATGTAGTAATTTTTGAATGTTATGTACGGTTCGATATATCCGCGCCATGCTCCTAACTGCCTGTACAGTTCCAACCATTTTTCTTCATTGCCTGTTGCGAATTTTCTGCAGGCTTCGATGAATTTTTCTACACCCATCATTTCGATGTCTTGTTTGGATCTTATACCGAGATTTTTTTCCACCATGTTTTCTATCGGCAAACCATGCATGTCAAAGCCAGGCTGGAACCATGAGCTAAATCCCTGCAGAAGCTTGAACTTGCTCCAAATATCCTTCAATGCAGTTGTTTTAACATGACCGACATGTGCATCTGCATTTGCATAAGGAGGACCGTCTAGAAGATAGAACTTTTTCTTTTTTGAATCTAGAGCCGTGAGTTTATTTGGAATTTTGTTAGATTCCCAGTACTCTCTAATTCTATGTTCAAGTTCCTTTGGACCATACTGTCCTTTAACTTCTTTCACCATCTCATCACAAGTCTGATTTTTAGAATTAGGAATAGTAAAGTAAATAACTTAGGCTGCAATCCGTAAACCACTCATGTAACAAGTTTATAAAGTAAGGCTTATAAAGATTGAGTAGACATGATGGGAATATAGAGATGATACTATTTCAGAATGCAACTGTTGCGGTAAAGAATTTCCAAGATTGAATCCAACGAGAATAGAAGGTGCGGTAATCGAGGTCTGTGAGAGGTGTTCGAGATTTGGCACCAAAGCAGATGTTTCAAAAGCAATTTCCTATACGCCAATTAAAAATACGATAAGATTTTCTGCACTTGACAGTGTAGATTTTGAGTTGATGTCGGAATACGGGAAGTTGATAGCTAAGGTGAGAGAGAGCAAAGGATTGACACGATATGATTTTGCTAAAAGAATTAACGAAAAAGAATCGGTTGTGAAAAGGTTAGAAGACCAGGAATTCGAACCTGCTGAGGAATTGGTAAGAAAAATTGAGGATTTTCTTGATATAAGATTGAGGGAAAAAATTGAAGGAACTATTTTGCGACAAAGGGTAAAGAAGAAACTCGATTTACCTTTAGGGGATGTTGTAGAAGTAAGTTAATATAGAATACCTTTCTCGATTATCAGAAGATCCATTAGCATGTGTGTAACAAAACCGATTAAAAGAAATCCTATGTTTGCTTCAAATTCATTATGAAGAACTTTCTTCCTTACGTAGACATGGTAGAAAAGATATGCGCCGATGAAAACTGTTTGCAGTATCATCCAAAACGATATTGTAAATAAATCTCTCTGAAAAGATAGCCAAGATTGCGAATGTAGGATTACTATGGGGTTGAAAGACATTATTGCAATGGCAGCATATCCAGCTCCAACAAAATCTGGTAAGAGGTTGCCTATGAAAATAGCTGTTGAATAGTCTTTCCGTTTTGTAAAGAGGTATACTAAAATTAAAGATGCTGCACCAGCTAGAAGATGGTGAATTAATCCTCCCATTATGTTGAATTTGTTTTGCAGGGATTTAACGGTTCGAAAATTTAAATAATTTGCTATCAACTTATATCACATGAGCATAAGAAATGTAATACCCTATAGAGCTTTGGCGGCGGTGGCAGTCGGTGTTATACCTATTGTTTATAGGCTTGCTACAGGAAACGAACCGCCTTTTCCCGGAAATCCTTCACCCACATCATATATTCCTACCAACATATTCGAACAAGTTACGACTGGCGCATTGTTTCCAGCAACTGCTGGCACTATAGTTGGAAGACGCTTGTTATTCGGTTCTGAAAGACACTCAGGTTTTGGAGAATACCTTACATATGCTATACCATCTGTCTTAACTAGTTTGGCTTGGGCAGGTATCGGCATTTTAGGGAGACGTGCTGGAATCGAAGGTTTTGAAAGATCTGAATTGATACCATTTGATCTGGGCGTTTCTGCCACGGTTTCTTCGCTTTATGCATATTTGATAGATAATGCTGGAAAAAGAGAAAGACATTAATAACCTATTTAAACCTAGCAATCCTTCTAAAACTTGTGGTAAAAGTGAACGGCGATATACTTCACAAAGAATAAAGCTTTAGCTAGTCCTATTTCTAAAAATAAAGCTAAGATATTTAATATGAAATTCCAACCTCCTAAAGGTACTAGAGATTTGTTACCTGAAGATGCAAGCAAACTGCAGAAAATAATAGAAGTTTGTAGGAATGTTTTTGAAAAATATGGTTTTTCCCCACTAATCACTCCGGCATTTGAAAGTTTTGAACTGTTATCCGCTAAAGGTGGGTTAGGCGAAGCTGTTAAGGATGAAATATACTACTTTAAAGACAAGTCTGACCGTGAACTAGGATTGAGGTTTGATTTGACAATGCCATTAGCGAGAGTTGTCTCTTCTACATCATTGTCAAAACCGTTCAAAAGATACGCTATAGATAAAGTATGGAGGTATGACAACCCAGCATCGCTCCGCTTCCGAGAATTTTGGCAATCAGATATTGACATTGTTGGAAGTGTTTCGTTACTTGCCGATGTAGAATGCATAGTCGTTGTATGCAAAATTTTAGATAGACTCGGTTTCAAAGATTATCAAATAAGAGTAAACAGCAGAAAGTTGCTACAAAACGAGTTTGAAAAAATAGTGGAAAAAGGAAAGATAGTCGATGTTTTCAGGACTATAGACAAATTAGATAAAATAGGATTTGAAGGTGTTGAAACAGAACTGAAAAATAAAGGATTTGCTCCATCGAATATTATAAAGATTTTGAAATTAAACAACCTATCAACAATTCCCAATAGTGAGGGGAAAAAAGACTTGGAAAAGTTTTTCAATTTAGCCAAAAGATTTGGTATCGATAAGAAATTGAAATTTGATATATCCCTTGTCCGTGGTCTTGAATACTATACTTCTGTAGTTTTCGAGGTTAACATTGGCGCGAAAGTAAGTTGTGGCGGCGGTGGGAGATATGATAGTCTCATTGAAACTGTCGGTGGCCAAGATTTGCCTGCAACAGGGATTTCACTAGGATTGGATAGAATTCTGGAAGTTATGAAAGAAAATGAGATGTTCAAAACCGAGAAAGGCAACACGAAAGTCTTTGTTGTAAATGTCGACAACACAACAATCAAAGATGTTATACTGATTGCACAAGAGCTTAGAAAAAACAATATAAACACACAAATGGATTTAATGGAAAGGAACTTTGGAAAACAATTGGAATATGCGGGCAATTCACAGATTCCTTATGTTCTAATCATAGGTAAAGAAGAACTAAAAAAGAAAAAGTTTAAATTAAAGGATATGAAAACAGGTAAACA
>CAZMWU010000038.1:0-3561 GCA_964570195.1 uncultured archaeon | reverse complement strand
TATCTAAGAAGCTCAACCTGATGACGGTGCTGCTTCAGAAAGCTAAACAATTACTCTCATTTTTTTATTTTCCTCATGTCCTACGAAATACCCCAACAGTTGGAATAGAAATAAAATGCCTCGGCCGGGATTCGAACCCGGGTCCCTGCCTCTCTTTGGATTTCTCCACGAAAGGGCAGGATGATGGTCCGGACTACACTACCGAGGCACTTATGCGTAAGTTTAAGAAGACCCTTTATTAAATTTTTGTTATTTTCCACAAATAATTGAAATACAAACGACGAGCATTAGACATCTTTAAAAACCCCTTTTCTTTTCTTCTCTTATGTTTGCTCTTATCTTTTCCAGCTTGTACTTCTTTTTACCGGCATATTTTGCGAATATGACTCCCGTACTTATTCGCTGGCTTCCTTTTCTTGACATCCCCATCAATAAAAAAATGCTTGGAGCAAATAAAACTTGGCGCGGCTTAATTTTCGGAACAGTCATTGGTGGTTTTATTTTCATTGCACAACAAAAAATACACACATTAGCAATACCTGCCCTCGCCCATTATACTTTGATTGATTACGCAGATTTTCCCTTCTGGTTTGGTTTCCTGCAAAGTTTTGGCGCTTTGCTAGGCGATAGTATAAAGAGTTATTACAAACGTAAACAACACATTCTTCCAGGAAAATCTTGGCTCCCTTGGGATCAATTAGATTTCGTTTTTGGAGCCATTATCCTCAGCGGGATAGTATATTTCCCTCCTGCAGAAATTGTACTGGTCTTACTTATCCTCAGCCCTTTGCTGCACATAATTGTAAATTATATGGGATATCTTTTAAAAATTAAAAAGAATAAATTCTAGCATGGAAAAAAACAGAAAAAAAATGCAAGTAGCAAAAAATAATAAACAAAGTAAGTGGCACACAGAACTAACACTGGCCAATGGAGTTACGTCTATTAGATTATTTCTCATCCCATTTATTTTGTATTTTCTTCTTACAGGAAAAAATGTAATAGCAGTTATTCTTCTCCTGATAGCACTCGTAAGCGATGCAGTAGATGGCTATGTAGCAAGAAAATTCCAGCAAGTGTCCCAATTTGGAAAACATTTTGACCAATTTATTGATAAAACTCTTCTCTTAAGCGTACTTTTTGCTCTTCTTTGGAGAGAAAGTCTTTGGATATGGATGGGAATATACGGAATTACCCTTCCTTTTGCCATCTTTCTGAGTATCACAATTGTTAAAAAAAAACTACAGGTAACTCTAGTAAACAAAATAACCATGTGGTTACAGTCGATAATACTCTTGGTAATGGTTGTCGGATACGTCAATAATATTACTCTTGCACTATTTTTGATGCTTTTACTTATTACTGCGGGGGATTATTTGAGAAAAATACAATAAGTTTTACGGATGTATTGAATCTCTAAACCCATAGCAACAAAAAAAAGGAGACATAAGTAAAGTTATAAAACGCTTTTTTTCGTCGACAAAAAGAAAACATTTATAAACAAAAAGAATTTCTTCTCTCTACAAAAACCAATTAAAACAATTTAAAGAGGGGTGAAAATACTATGGCAGAAGTTGTTGAAAAAACAGCAGTTAAAAAACAAGAGGGGTACTTGTATTTTGTCGATAAAAACGGCAATGTTGCAAGAGCAAAAATGAGCCGCGCCGGAAGAAAAAAAGGCAAAGCTAAAATTGAAGTTGTTGCCAAAGCAGGTGTAAAAAAACAAAGCGGATACTTGTACTTTGTTGATAAGCACGGCAATGTTGCAAGAGCAAAAATGGCTCGTGGCAAAAAGAAAAAATTGTAAAACTTCTAAAATAATTCTTTTTTTTATTTTTATCTTTTTATAAATATTATTTCAATTTTATAAGATACTATTTCAAAATTCAATTACCATATAGCTAATGTGGCAAATATTCGAATATTAATGAGCCACATTTGCTATTAGTAATTGTGAACAAATGTTCGAAAATATTTCACAATTACTATACATACCTTTTTAAATCTGCGACTATTTTTCTTACAATAATAGCGAGGTAGGGAAGCCAGGAGTACCCGATGGGCTCATATACTGCAGTTGTCAGAACTGTAGGAAGAGAGACCCATAGATCGGAGGTTCAAATATGTTCCGAGTCCCGAAGAACGGACCGAGATGCGGAGCGTTGACTGTCCTCCCCTCGCTATTTTTTTTATTCCATATTTTTTACTTCATATTACTCCATATTGTTCTCTTCTCAATCACAACAAAATATTTAAAGAGAAATATCTTACTATCTCAAACAGGTGAAATCATGGAACCAGTTAAATTTATAATAGGAGTAAATGAAGACGTAGATCTTCAGACAGTCAAGAGTGATTTAGAAAAACTTGCAGGAGATTTTAAAATAGTAGACGATTTAGAATCGCTTGGCATTTTATATGGAAAAACCAGCCAAGCAACCTACGAAAAAGTTTTTCAAGCCAAATTAGAATATCAAACTCAAACAAGAAAAAATATTAATCACGGAAAATTCCAATCCAGTGAATGGGTAGAGCTTCAAAAAGCGCAGATTCCTCAAAACTTTAAAGACAGAATAAACTATGTAGAGCTCGAAAGAAAGATACATCTCACAGATTAAATTGTCTAACATCATCCTCTTTGGACCGCCGGCAGCGGGAAAGGGAACACAAGCAAAGAAACTGTCAGAGCACTATCATTGGCCGCATCTTTCTACAGGAGATATGTTTCGTGATGCTTATACACGAAAGACTTCTTTGGGAATATACGCACATGACCAGTATTGGAGCAAAGGAATACTCGTGCCCGATGCAATCACCAATCAATTAGCTTTTGAACGATTACAGAATGAAGACTGCAGAAACGGTTTTTTTCTTGATGGTTACCCAAGAACTCTCGGACAAGCAGAGGCATTAGAAAAATATTTAACAAAACATCAACGAAGTATTGATGGGGTTCTTAATTTTATTTGCGATAACGAAACAGTAGTTATGCGTGCAACCAGCAGAAACCGCAGCGATGACAAAGAAGAGATTGTACGTGAACGACTGCAGGAATACTTTCAGAAAACTATGCCCCTGTTAGATTTTTATCATCAGAAAAAGATAGTAAAGTTAATTGATGCAACACGATCAATAGATGAAATATTTGCTGATGCAAAAAGGAATATTGATTCTTTATAATGATAAAAAAAATCCACAAAGAGAGAATATCAAAAGAAAAATGCGGCTGCCGATAACGAAGGGACTCTTGCCCTTCGGAACCGTCAGCCACATTGCTATGCGGCTGCCGGGACTTTCTTAACAAGTGAAAAATATCACTCATTAGTCGAACCCGGGTCACAGCCTCTTTACGTTATCCGTTTGCTTACAGCTAACAATAACGTGGCAAGGCCGCATCGTAGTCGATCATAAAGATCTTTAACCACTGGACTACAGCCGCATATAAATGTAAAATATTGCTGGTTCTTAATAAAGTTTATCTTTTAAATAAGAAAAATAAAATAAAAAAAACAAAAAAAAAACAAAAAAAGAAGCTTTTACTTTTTACTTCTTTCTCTTCAG
>CAZMWU010000037.1:0-3746 GCA_964570195.1 uncultured archaeon | reverse complement strand
TCATTCACCTCTTGGCCTTGCCAGTACTCAGCTTCGTAAAGCTAAACAATTACAAATGAGAGATAACTTTTTATAGTACCTTTCTTTACATCAACACATGGCAAAACCAATACAAGCGACACCTACATTACGTGGAGAAGATGCAAAAAGGTTTATACGTGAAGTGATGGAAGAGCAGAGAAATCCCTCTCCTGCACGCATTAAAACCCTACGAGAGGCAATGAAAGCTAAATTTAACTTTCCTCAATAAATTTTAAATCAAGGTACATCGGGGTAGTTCCTTTATGTTCTTCTTTTAAGGTTTTAAATCCCATTTTAAGGTAAAAGTTTAAGGGGTCTTTTTTTGTATCCTTATTACGCTTTGCATCTAAAGTAAGAAATCTGCAACCGGATTTGTTTTTGTTTATTTCCTGAGCAGTCTGAATGGCAGACCATATCATCAACTTCCCTAAACCTCTTCTCATAAATCGATCATCAACACAAAGTCTGCCAATCTTCAATGCCGGCAAAGTCCCGTAAAGAACACCTTTTTGAGTAAAAAATTCTTTAAGTTGAGGTGTTAAATTAATTTTATCATTGAGGAGGGTGATGTAAGAGACCAGACGATCTTGATAAAACCACAAGAAAGTTACAGACAATTTCTGTTTCTGGTTCTCAAAGGCATCTTCAATTAAAAAATTTACTAGTTCTCGTTCATATGATTTAAAATCTTGTACGTAGTGATTCTCGCTAATAATCTTCATATGTATCTCTTCTGGCGTTATTTGTAGCAATTTCTCGCTCATATTTTCAATGCATTAAAAAGCATTTAAAAATATTTCTACAGCGTAAAGCCTCTGTTACGACCATCGTACCTTACCCGCTTGTTGTCGCCAAGGGATAATTTCTTACACCAAAAACTTCACCGCAGCTTTTACTCCTCTTCCTACATCTGAATTCAACATACTGAATCGAGATAATGATTGCCCAATATCTGGGCAGATGAATGGAGTGCCTTTGCACGGCCGAGGCATTTTATTTTTAAAAATCTTTATATACGCTGCCTCTATTTTCTTTCTGATATAGTAACTGCATTAAATTTTTGTACAATAGTAATGCAGTTACTAATAGTAAACGCACAAATAACATTACAAATATTTTGTGTGTTTACTATATGGGAAAAGTAGAAAAAGTAGAAAGAATTGTGAAAAAAGAAAAAATGGAGAAATTAGAAAAAATAGAGAAAAAAGAGAAAATTGAGAAAACAGTCTTAGGTTTAACCGCAAAAGTAACTCTTCAAGGCCCTTCAGGCAAAGAAGAACAAGTAGTTGGACGTATTGATACTGGTGCGACTAAGTCTTCTTTAGATATTTCTTTAGCAGGAAAATTAGGGCTGTCGCCAAGTACGAAAACAAGACTCATTAAATCTGCATCTGGTGTGAAGCGCAGACCCATGGTACTTCTAAAAATAAAATTAAATACTCACATTATTGAAGAAGAGTTTACTCTTGCTGATAGAAGCCATATGACTTTCCCTGTACTGATTGGTCAAAATATTTTGAAAAAAGGAGCTTTTCTTATAGATCCGCTGAGGAATGTCTCATGAAAGCAGCAGTTATCTCTCTTGGAAGTCAAAGTTCAGTATTGGTGGCAGAAGCGATGAAAAATTATTTTTCTAGCGTAGATATGTTAGAGTTAAAACAGATTGAAGTGACTCTTGGAAAAGAGGCAGGAGTTTGGTATGCAGGACAACCGTTGTCTTCGTATGACTGTGTTTATGTGAAAGGCTCTTTTCGTTATGCTCAGTTGTTAGGTTCTCTTGTTACACTGCTGGAAGGAAAAGTTCCGTATATGCCTTTGAAAGCAAGCGCATTCACCATTGTTCATCATAAATTATTAACTCATCTTGCTTTACAACAGCATCACATTCCTATGCCTCGCACATACGTTTCTTCAACAATAGATGCGGCGAAAGAGCTTCTGAAAAAAGTAAATTATCCGGTGGTCATGAAATTTCCTGAAGGTACACAAGGAAAAGGGGTTATGTTTGCTGAATCGCCCAGCTCTGCTTCTGCTTTGTTAGATGCGATGGGGGTTCTGAAACAACCCGTGTTAGTGCAGGAATATGTAGAAACGGAAGGAACAGATATTCGTGCATTAGTGGTGGGAGATAAAGTAATTGCTGCTATGCGCAGAAAAGCAAAGCCTGGCGAGCAGCGGGCGAATATTCATGCCGGGGGAACTGGAATTGCAGTTCAGCTTGAGCAAAAAACAGCTAAGATTGCGGTTGCTGCAGCACAGGCATTAGGCGCAGAAGTGTGCGGCGTGGATATTCTTGAAAGTCCTTTAGGGCCAGTTGTAATTGAAGCAAATATTTCTCCTGGTTTGCAAGGATTACAAAAAGTGTCTTCTCTTTCTCTTGCTGATGAAATTGCAAAATTTTTTTATGCAAAGACAGAAGAAGCATTGAAGAAAAAAAATAAAAATGTGGCACAAGAAGTGTTGCAGGATCTTGGAAAAGATATGTTAATTCAAGAAATTGTTGCTCAACTGCAGTTTCGCGGCGAACGCGTTCTTTTGCCGGAATTTGTCACTCAATTAGCAAAACTGCAGGAACAAAAAGAATATATTATCCGCGCGCAGAAAGGAAAAGTAGAAATTAGGGAGATGTAATCAAAGAATCTGAAAAACAAAAAAGAGGTAATACAGAGAGATAAGAAGCATGATTACTCCTGCAGTTCTGTTGATAAATGTCTTATGTTTGGTCACAAACCGAATTATAATTGAACTCCAATTTGCAGAAATGAGAGAAAACATGAGCAAAGGAAAACCTAATCCTAATCCAAAGAAAAGAAAATGAAATATGCTGGTGAAAGGATCGCTTAATAATATCGCCCGGGCGAAAAAAGCAGCTACAAATCCTGGATTGCAGGGAATAACAATAGCACCAAAGAAAAATCCGTAGACCAAAGCACTGACCAATGGTTTTTTAGTGATTTTAACCTGTATTCTTGGGAGGAATCTTCCTAAATCAAAATCAAAAATAAGCAGAATGCTAATTATTGCTAAAATACCAAAAGCAACCGGTGAAACGATGCCAATAATTTTTGTGAGAGAAACTTGCCAAAGAGTTGTAAAGAGGATTCCTAATAAAAACATGAATAAAATAACGCCGAGTGTGATAACCAATCCCAATAACGCATACTGTTTTTTGGTTGCTTTTCCTGAAAATTGGTGAGCTACATAGGCTAAAAAACCTGGGTATAAAGGGAGAACACATACTGCAGTGAGGGGAGTAAGCAATCCCAAAGCAAAAGAACCTAGAAAATCTACTATTCCCATCATCACCTCAACAGCCTCGTTTAATTTCTGCTTTTAATTCTTCCACGCTTTTCGCTCCTCTACCAAGGAATCGGGCTGATTGATCCTCACAGACAAGAATTATTGGGGCGAATGGAGCATTAACTACTGCAGAACCAAATTCTTGAATCAATGCTTTGGTGAGTTCGGGAGGAGAAACAGCAAACCTCCAAGTAAAACCACGTTCATTGACTGCTTCTAATACTTTTTGGTTATCTTCATTAGGATCAGTGTCTAAAGAAATAGAAATAACTGCTTCTCGTACTTCTTGATGTAATTTCTTAATTTCCTGCTGTTGTTTAGTGCAAACGGGACACCATACCGCAAAACTTTCCACTAAAACTGTTTTTCCGGCAGTGTTAACAAGTAACTGATAATATGTCCTCGTTGTATTGTTGAATAAACCA
>CAZMWU010000036.1:0-3913 GCA_964570195.1 uncultured archaeon | reverse complement strand
TAAGTTTAGGATTCCAGATATAAGCAATTTTTCCTTCTTTATCAAAAGCAATTTTGTTAATATTCTCAAGGTAATCTAAAATTACAAGAAAAGTCTGCCACATTACTTTCTTGGGAAGATGTTTCCACAATTCTGTTCGGTTGTATTCTCCGCTGTTTTCCTCAATAGTTCTTTCTACCATCAGCACCGTATCTAAAGTAGGGGAGCGTACATAAGGATTTTCTAAGGCAAGTTCTGGCATAGATGACCAATACATCAATTGATATATAAATGTTTCTGGTATTGGAAAACCTATTCACTTTTATGACAGAATTTATTGGGATGGATATGGAGCAAAAGCAGAGAAATGATTTTTAATTCTAAATAGGAAATCATTAACCATGCATTTCCAATCTTTCTATCTTCTTCAATCTTCTCTTATGCCTTACTGCATTAGAAAAAGACGTATTCAAAAATTTCTGCACCAACCCCGTTGCTTTTGCAGGAGAAAAATACCATCCCGACAGACACAATACGTTGGCATCATTATGCTCTCTACTTAACTCAGCTTCTTTCACAGAGAAAGGCACAACCGCTCTTACCCCTTTGACTTTATTTGCAGCGATAGACATTCCTTGCGCTGAGCCGCAACAAAGTACGCCAAGAGCATTACTTTTACTCTTTGCCACTGCTTCTGCCACTTTTTCCGCAAAATCGGGATAGTCATCATTTTTATCTAAGACGGTATTGCCAAGATCTTGATAGAGGATCTTCTTTTTATCCAACCATTTCTTCAGCGCTTCTTTTAGGTCGAAGCCTGCATGATCTGCACCGAGATAGATTTTTTGCATTTTTACAACTCCCCAACTCTTTTTTCAACTTCTTTCTTTACTGTAGCGATATATATTTCAAATTGCATCTCTACACTTTTCCACATTCGTTCAGTGATATCAAGCGCTTTGTATTTATTATTGTTGCGGACATTTCTTATCTGTTCAAGAAGTTCCCACTCCAAATCTAATTCCTTAAAGTGAGTAGCAATAAAAGCAAACACGGCCTGATGATTGCTTGATTTATGCTTTTTAAAACGCATGAGCTGGTCGCATAATTCACGGAAAACATCATAGTAGGCATTAAAAATAACTCGCCAGCTGGGATTTTTATCTTTCTTTACTCTTTTTGCAAATTCAAAATCCTCTAATGTCATATGAAGAACTTTTCTTATCTCCTCTCTGTCAAAATTAGCTTCTTCATAGAGCCCATGTTTTGCAGAAGACTCATACACCTCTTTAGCAGAATTTTTATTCACCGATGTCAACCTCAAATGGCTCTAAATCTCCGCTAATATTAAATCCTTTCGCTATATTCTTGAGTAATGCTGGTTCTAATTGTCTTTTAACCTCTTTTGCTTGCTGAAAGCTGAAGACTTGTAATGGTCTCTTTAACTTCTTCTCGAAAATATTCTTTTCAAAGAATGAATCATCTCCGTAGAGAAAGAGATCGACATCACTTGATGTGCCCCAATCCCCCCGTGCAAAGCTTCCAAAGAGAATTGCAGTTTTTAAATTTTTCAAAGAGTACAGATGGGCAAATAAGCCGCTCTGTTCTAAGATTTGCAACCCGTATAAGCGTTTTTGCAGGTGAAATTCGTTGCTTTCATGACAAGCGAGGTAGTAAGGCATTTTTCCCCTGATTTTGATATGCTCAATAAAGTTTTCTTTTTGCAGTAGTTTAAGGTAGTGGTTGACACGCTCTCGGCTTATTCCTGATGCTTTAACAAGGTCTTCGAAGTGCCAGTTTCTTAGGGTTTGTTCAAAAAATAATTGCTTGAGAGGATTCATTTTTAGTATGAAAAATCATACTATTATTTAAAGGTTGTTAAGAAAGCTATTTAAAGTCCATTTTTCTGATTGGTAGTATGTGTTTCTCCGCTCCAGTAAGCTTCATCACTGCCGCTATCCTCGGCATTCTTTGGATTCTCATTATCATTAAAGCCAAGACTAAAGAAGAATTTTTCTTAAGCCTCATCCCTTTGCTTTTTGCCTTACAGCAATTCGCTGAGGGAATGATTTGGATTGGAAATTCATTCACGCAATATTTTGCTTACTTTTTCCTCGTAGTTGCAGCTGTAATTTGGTCTAGTTACGTTCCTTTTGTAATCTATCTATTAGAAAGGAAAACAAAAAACAAGAAACACCAAAAGTGGTTAAAGTATCTCTTGATAACCGGGATATTCTTAAGCATGCTTCTAGCAATATCTTTAATCTTGGGAACGCCACAACCTCAATTATTAGAAGAAGGAATACGATACTTGAATATTTTTCCCTTAGGAAACTTAGGAACCATCCCTTTGCTGGAATACCTCCTGCTTGCCATTTATGTCATTGTAGTAGTAGGAAGCTGTTGGCTGTCTAGCTTGAAAATAATCCGTGTCCTCGGTTGGGGTTTACTAATTGCTTTACTGCTTTCTTTTGCTTTGTCTTTCACTACCTACGGTTCTCGCTGGTGTTATTTTGCCGCAGTGCTGAGCGGGATTATTGCGGCGCATTTCTTAATTAAAGATAAGAAAAAGAAAAACAAAAGACAAGCACAGGGCAAGATTTAAATCCCATTAAAACTTTCCCCATACTATGCTTTGGCTAAACTTAACTTTATTTACAGTAAGTGCAATAGCCCTCTTGTTCTCCAGCAATTGGTTAGTAAAAAGCCTCTCAAAAATTGCCGGTTTTCTGCGTATGCAGGAATTTACTGCTGGCTTCGCCATCATGGCTGTTGCCACCTCTCTCCCAGAGCTTTTTGTGGGTATTTCTGCCGCCCTACATAAAAATACTGCACTCTCATTAGGAAATGTGATCGGTTCAAACATCGTTGATCTTACTTTAATCGCGGGAATTGGTATTCTCCTAACACGAGGATATACTATCAAGACCACAGAAACCAGGAAAGACGCATTGTTCATGGTGGGGTTTGCCTTTCTTCCTTTGCTCTTAATGCTTTTAGGAAAACAAATCTCCCGGGTAGATGGGGCAATCTTATTGCTGGCTTTCGTTGCTTATATGGTAAGAATAATTAAAAAAAGAAAAGATTTTCCAAAAAAAATTCATGAAACAATTTCCAGAGGAGGAATTGTTTTTAATGTTTTTCTCTTTATTTTTAGTCTTGTTTTTTTGCTTTTTGCGGCAGATAAAATGGTAGAATACGGCACGGCACTTTCTCTGGATTTACTGTTGCCGCCGATACTTATTGGACTTTTTTTAATCGCTTTAGCAACTTCTTTGCCAGAACTTGCTTTTGAAACTTCTGCTCTTCTCAAAGGCCGTTCAGAAATGGCTCTGGGAGATTTAATTGGTTCGGTAGTTACTAATTCTTCTTTGGTCTTGGGAGTTACAGCAGTGATTCATCCCATTTCAGCAGATTTCTTCCTCACTATCACTAGCGGTTTCTTTATGCTCTTAGTAAGTTTTCTTTTTGCAACGTTCGTAGCTACCAAGAGATTAACTTGGAAAGAAGGAGTATCGCTGATTCTGCTTTACGTATTCTTTGTGATATTGGAATTTTTTATAAAATAGGAAGAAAAATTTTTACAACTCTAGCTTTCTTTCTTGATTAATGTGGTTGCTAGGATGATAAGTAAGCCCCCGACAATCATATTCCAGGTTAGTGTTTCTTGGAAAAAGATAACCGCCAAAATAATAGCACTTACTACTTCAGTGTATGATAGAAAAGAGACCGTGCTTACTTTTATTTTCTTTAATGCTGAAAAAAATAACACAAATCCTACCAACCCTATAAGGGCGCCGTAGAATATTCCAACACTGGTCTGAGGTAATGTTGGTAATGGTTTGTTGATAAAAATAAATGGGATAAAAATTATAGAACCAATGACATTCTGATAGAAAATAGTTTCATATTTGGAGTATTTTTCTGATTCTTT
>CAZMWU010000035.1:0-4202 GCA_964570195.1 uncultured archaeon | reverse complement strand
ACTCTAACGGATAATATTCAGAGTATCCTGACCCGAACAAGGTCACTTACAAATGAATTTGATCTGACAGAACTTACAACCAGACTCTATTCGTTCACAAGAAGCTTGGCAAATGCCATGGACATTACAGACAACATTCAGATATTGTTGACAAGAGCCAGGCAAGTGGCGAATGCTCTTGACATTACAGAATTGACAACCAGGTTGGCCTCCTTTACGAGAAGCTTGGCAAATGCGATGGATGTGACTGAATCGGTAACTGCTACCATTAACAGATTAAGGCAGTTAACGCAAGCGTTGGATATAACTGATTCGATAGCATCAACACTAGGGAGATTAAGACAGACTACTCAAGGTTTAAGTCTTGCAGATAACATTCAAACACTCTTCACCAGAGTGAGACTAGCAACAAATGCCATTGACTTGACAGATGTTGCAACTCGTTTAGCGTCTCTCACCATACGTTTGACAGACATCCTCGATGTCACAGACAGTATAACAACTGCTTTAACTAGATTGAGGCAGACGACACAATCCCTCACAGTAGCAGACAATATACAATCTCTCTTAACTAGGTTACGACTAGCGACTAATGCTATTGATTTGACAGACGCGGTCACGAGGCTGGCTTCATTCACCCGCTCTCTAACAAACACGATAAATTTAACAGACAATATAATTTTAATAAAATCATTTACGAGATTTCTAACAGACTCACTCACATTTGTAGAAAGATCTGCATCAATTGCAATTCAAGCATTTTCAAGAGCCGTATCACAAATATTGTCATTTACCGAAACTGTAGAACGCCTATTAACAAATGCACGATTGACAACCAATGCAATACAAATCACGGAATTGTCGCAGAGAATCCAGAGTCTTACAAAGATTATACAAAATTCATTTTCATTGAACGAACTCTCAACAAGAACAATATCAGTTATGCGCGCTGTGACCAATTCGTTCTCACTAACAGACGCGGTAGCAAGATTCAGAATTCTGCCCAGATTAATCACCCAGTCTTTAGATATAACAGAATTATTCTCCAGACTTTCGATATTCCAGAGAATTACTTCACTGCAGTTTCTTGTCACCGCAGTCACAGCAGCACCCTTCAAGACAGTAAGCGCAACATTCTCAATACCTACAGCAACTGTTGCACAAGGGACATTTGCCGAATTCGACATCAATGTCCAGAACACAGGAAATGAGGTTATGAGCGTTAGCACAGGCATGGATATATTCAACTCCACCGAGCAATTAGTTAGTACAGTCAACTCCACCGATGTATCGCTTTCTGTAGGCTCGTCTAAGACTATTGTAACATTCCTTAATACGCTAAACTTATCTGCAGATAACTACAGGGCAGAAGGGAGAGTGCTATTCGATGGGAGGTCAACTATAAACATTACAAAATACTTCAACATAACATCTGCAACTAATGTCCAAATAGGTAACTATACAAACACATCAATAAACTTCACAGCAGATACCCCAACACTGATAACTGCAAATACAAGCGCCAGCACATGGGTCAATACAAGCATCATATTAAATTCAACACATGAAGGTGCAATCGCTGTCGCAGAATTTTCTTCTGTTGCAAATCAGACAATAAGCGGCCAGACTCGATTAGGCAAGTTTGTCGATGTCGTTGCGAGCCCGAACATAACAGGCAATCTGAGATGGTACTGGCTGAATATATCCTACACAGATGCAGAAGTAGCATCCTCTGGCGTGACAGAAGCTAATCTGAGGATATGGCACTACAATAACACAACATCAAGCTGGCAACAAGAATCGACTGGCGGTGTAGCCACTTCAGCCAACTACGTATTTGCAAACATCACCCACTTCAGTTTGTTCGGAGCATACGCCACGATACCTGTTACTCCGTCAGCACCTAGTGCAGGTGCGGGTCCGTCATTAGCGCCAGGACCAGCTGTGACACCATTGCCGACAGCCAAAGTAGAATTTGTCAAATGGTCTGTCTTAAGAGAAGTGATGAGCGGCCAAAGCATAATAGAGGCGATAACAGTCAAGAGCAAGGCTGCAGAAACATTGAATAACCTGAAAATAAAAGTGTCTGGAGTGCCTGCAGATTGGATATCTGTATTTCCAGAGTCGATTGACCTGCAACCGAAAGAATCCAAGTCGTTCAACCTAGTCATTAGCGTGCCCAACGATGTGGATACAGGCGATTATAAATTGTTGGTGACTCTGGAGAATTCAAGGGTGGAAGATTCGAATTTCATGATCATCCGTGTTAAAAACTACGTCCCGACATACGACAAACCTATAGTGACAAGAACTGTGCAGATTGATTACGAAAATAATAAAACAAAAGTCGCCTTGGACGTGAACAATCCTGTCAAGTATTACAGATTGGTGGAGGTGCAGGAAGAAATACCCAAATCGCTTGCGCAATCTGCCAGGGAAGTTGTATTCGATCCGTATCCAGATGAGATAATCAGGGAAGATCCATTGGTACAGTGGGACTTGGAAGATATGATAATCAACGACACAAGGACAATGTCCTATCTGACAAAAGGAATTCTGGGTGAATTCACAGGCTACATCTACTTCCCGCTAAAAGAGCTGAACATAATAGAAACCAAGCTGCCAACCGGATTGAAGTTTGTTGGTGTGACCATTGAACCGTTATTCAAAGGCAAATCCAGCATAGGCAAAGTAACTGTCGAGAATATAGGTGACGAGACGAAGAGCCTGGAGTTCTCAATGTACTTGCCATCAGGATGGAAGATGGTTCCTGACAAGATAGCAACTACAGTTGCTGCGCATGAAAGAAAGGAAATCAAATTCTCAATTGTCGTTCCAGAAGATGCTGCTCCAGGAGACTATATAGGCACGCATATAATCCTCTGGGATAATGACACGCACATAAAGGAAGTTGTTCTGCACATCGGCGCTGTGCCGTCCTACTTGATCACGTTGATATTTGCTGGCATAATTGCAATTGCAGTAGCTTACTTCATCTACAAATCCAGAAAAGAAAGGGAAAGACCGCTGGTGTACAAGTTCAGAGGTATCGTATCGAAGATAAGGAAAAAGGAATAGTATGAAAAAACATAAATTAAATATGCACTTGATAACTATTGCAGCATTGATATCGTCAATTATTTTATTTTCATCCGCATCTCTAGCTCAAGAAAAGGGGGATATATACCAAGTCAGCTCTTCTCCAGAAGAGGCCGTGGTTTTCGAAACCGTCAAAATTTCTATGAACGCGAACAACCCAAGCGACAAAGACCAGAGCTATCTGATGGTTCTCCAAATAACCAAAGACGGCAAGCTCATCCATGAGGAAGAGTTTGCATTTACTCTCGGAAGAGGGAAGGGGATACAGTTTACCTCTGAATACGTCCCTCAAGACATAGGCGAACACGAGGCGGTAATCTGGCTTTATGATAAATTTAAAACCACTCTTTTCGACACTCAAATAATTAAATTCAATGTTGTCAGTCATCTCGGACCTTTCGACATAGAAATAGAGCCTTTAACTACTAGAATAAGGCCGGGCTTATCATTGCCAGCCAAAATCCTGTTGGAAAACATGGGAATCAAGGGGGTTGATGCAGAAATTGAAATAAAAGTGAACTGCCCAGATGCAGACCTTGCCCAGAAATTGACTTTCTTTGTGCCTGCAGGTGACAAAACCGAAAAGCTGATAAGAACGCAAGTGTGTGACCAAGAAGGTCTGTACAATATACGAGCGAGCATTGTGCTCTTCAATAAGACTTGGGTCTCATCATCCAGTCAGTTCTTCGTCAATTCATCCTACATAGAGTTGCAGTTCGACCCTCCAGAAAACATCAAACTCAATCCAAGCGAGAGCTACACATTTCCTGTCGAGGTTACAAACTTGGGGAACCAGAAAATAACCGATCTAAAGTTCGTCGTACAGAGAATACCTTTAGCTTGGCAGAAAGTATCGCCTTCTTCTGTGATAGAAGTTGGCCCGAACGAGAAAGCGGTCTTCATAGTCAACATCACAGTGCCCTCTGATGCGAAAGCTGAAACTTATGAAATTTCTATGACTGCTGTAGCAGAAGAGACCTTGGAAAGGAAAATGTCAACATTGGAAGTAGCTTCTTTGGCAACCTTGCCGGTTGTAACTCCAAAAGTATTTTCAGTGATTTCCTACCTCATAATATCGCTTGTAGCTTCAGCCACGACTCTGG
>CAZMWU010000034.1:0-4249 GCA_964570195.1 uncultured archaeon | reverse complement strand
ATAACCTAATCTCTTTATCTCTGAAAATACTTTTTTTTTTTTTTTTTGATATTTTATTTTTTTAACTAGTTGGAAATATGGCTGCGCATCTTTACCTTTCCATAGTTTAAGGACTTCTTCGACTAACTTTGGGAAGTTATTTCTAAGATATTTTGGCGCAAGAATTTCGTTCTCCTTAGAAGTTCCGAACACTCTATGTAGCTCTACCCAGAAGTCGCTTGGCTCAAAAATAACACCATCAAGATCAAAACAAATCAATTTGAGCATATGCGGCCTTTATGTTAGTAATGAATACCCTCTCTATTTAACATTAAGTTAATAGCAAATCTCATTAATTATTAAACATTTGTGAAATTTGCTAAATAGTAAATTGCATATAAAAAGTTCCATTATTTTTACAATTTACTATAAGATGATCTTTATCATATACTATTTACTGAAAAACTTATAACTTAAAATTTTATAAATTAGTTTTGCAGCTAGAAAATCTGGGGCCTTATTCCATTCAGTAGGGCATAATTCGTTGACATCAAATCCTACTATTTTTCTCTTCTCAGCTACTTTTTTTAGTAATCTTAATACTTCCCACCATCCTAACCCACCTGGCTCTGGTGTGCCGGTTGAAGGCATGATCGATGGGTCAAATCCATCTAAATCAATGGTTATATACACATTAGAACTAAGCTTAGGGACTACCTTTTCAATCCATGTTGGATCATTAGTTATATTTTCCATAAAAAAAACATTTTTTGTATCCAAGTGTTTTTTTTCAGATGTGTCCATGCTTCTGATTCCAACCTGTACTATCCTAGCTACTTCCCTAGCTCTAGCCATCACGCAAGCATGATTGTTTTTTGAGCCTTCGTATTCTTCACGTGTATCAGCATGAGCATCAATTTGCAGTATAGTGAGATCCTTAAATTTTTCAGAATGAGCTTTAATAGTTCCTATAGACACAGAATGTTCACCGCCAATAATGATGGTAAATTTCTCTTTTTTAAGATGCTCTTTTACTTTATTATAGACAGCATCAACTAATAATTCTGGAGTTTTCTTCTCTGTAATATGTTTGTCGGTGAATATACCTAATTTGTAAACCTCTGAATCTGTTTCTATATCATATAACTCCATATTAGCAGATGCTTCCAGAATAGCATCAGGCCCTTTATCTGCACCTTTAACCCATGTAGAAGTTCCGTCATAAGGGACGGGGAGTATCACTATTTCGCTTTCATCATATGTTGAAACAGCTCCTTTAATTAAGCTTAAGCCACCATAACTATTTGTTTGTTTCATCCTTTCTATTATTCTCTATTTTCTATTATTATCTATTTTTATATACTATTTAGGTCAGTGTTTGTCTTTTTTATATATTATTATTATTATTATTATTATTCATGTCTCATTTAATTAAAATATTCTATTGGACTACCCGGTTAAAGGCTGTATGGATTTCTCATCCGTCGTTGATCTATTGCCATTCTTCCCGCTGATGTGTTTTCCAGTCCATAGCTTATTTATATTTACCCTATAAAGATTGTAAAGCTTTTTTAACTCTTTAGGATCTGCCATTTTTAGCACATCTAATTCCGGAGCAAACATGTCAGAATAACGATCCCTGCGCCTTATCAGTTTTAATTTATCATCCTCAGTTATCATGACCATGGATGCTCTCCTTAGCGTGTTAAAATTAGACGCCATAACATTAGAATAAGCTCCGATATCCATAATAGCAATAATATCCCCTTCTTCTAACTTCGGTAATTTTCTGTTTACTCCAATGATATCAATAGAATCACATGTACACCCTGCAATAGTATATTTCTTAATCCTCGGGCTTAACATCTTATTTGCTGGAAGCATATCATAATAGCATTTATAGATTATTGGATCAGGAACAAATGCATACGTTGACCCATCAACAATGACTTTTTCAACTTTTGGCAGCTTCTTTACTGCAATTACTTTGGTTAATCCTATCCCTGCTGTTGCAACAATGGACTTTCCAGGCTCAAATATCAAACTAACATTTGGGAGGTTATAATTTTTAAGAAGCTTATTGAAATGCTGTACAAATTTTTCTCCCATATCCTCTGGGGAAAATTCTCCACCTTCTATCGGGAAACCGCCGCCTAAATCTATATATTTAATCCTCGCCTTATTGTCATAGGCATATTTTGCTAACTTAAGTATTTTTTCTGCAGCAATAAAGAACACTTGAGGAGTATGGATATATGCACCATGAAAATGTAACCCTATTAAATCTAGGTATTTTGATTTTATGGCGAAATCTATAGCCTTTTTAACTTGGGTAATGGGGATACCATATTGGTGGTCTTTAGTTCTATAGCTGCCTAATTGTATCAGCGGGTTTACTCGTATAAAAGTCCTTATTTTTTTCTCTAATTTTTTTCCTACATGCTCCATCCGATATAATTCTTCAATTGAATCAGCAGTGATTCCTTGCACGCCGATGGATGCAGCAAAGTAAATATCTTGTTCTGATTTATACAAATTAGTATACGTAATTTGCGAAGGATCAAAGTCGGCAAGCAATCCCAGAATAATCTCTCCGACACTACTGGCATCAAGCTCACATCCTTCTTCACGGACAATCTTTAGTATTTCTAAGTTTGAGTTTACCTTACTAGCATATTGGATTCTTAGTTTAGGGTAAGGGAACGCTTTTTTGAACATCCTCAACCTTTCTCTGATCTTCCTTTCAACGATGATATACGTGGGAGTCCCTACCTTATTCACTAATTCATTTGCCCACCAGCCTTCTATCTTAAGCATTCCCTTTGGGGTGTAAGAAAGATAGTTCCATTTATTCTTTATATTAAACTTAGTTACTTTTCCTTTCGCCATTTTTTGTAATTTGAAAATAAATGATTTATCTCGATAAGATTTATCTCGATAAATCATAACACTTAGCTATTATCATCAAAAATATCGGTGATAAATATTTTTTGACAAACTATATTCTACTTTATAAATATTTTGATTTAGCTTCTTTATCGTTGATATCTTAGACCTAGTGTTTACATTTAAAATTCTAAAAATATTTAGGCTTATTCTTAATTTTTAGACCCACTCTCGCTTAAAGAAGTAACCAATTCCTGCTAATAGTGATACTATCATGATCACTAACATCCAGTAAAATCCATTGGGTGAATCTGTTAGGGGGAGAAAGCGAAAATTCATCCCATATATACTAGCAATTAACGTAGGGATCATTAGTACTACCGTTAATGCTGTCAGAAATTTCATGGTTTTATTTATGTTATTAGATATGGTCGCTAGATTGTTAGATAATGATGCCGTGTATATCTGAAGGGCATCAGCAAGCATCTCTTTTTGGGCAGTTGCGATGTCTATCTGGTGCTGAAATGTATGGTATATATCATCAAAAAAACTAGTACTTTCAGGATCTAACACTAATGGTGTAAGTCCTTTTTTGATAGCAAAAACAATTTTTGCAGAAGCCCAGAAGCGTCTCGTCATATGAAACAGTTCTCGTTTTAAGGATATAATCTTATCTACTTCTCCTTGAGAATGGTCTTTTTTTAGAAGATTTCTCTCAATGTTTGTAATACTTGTTTCAGTAGTTGCCAATACATCATAATTCTCTTCAGTATCTTCTTCTAAGAAATAATAAAGGAGCTGTGCTATATTTCTTTTCTTGTAGTTAGTATGTTCGTTAAACCTGCCAGTGATATGGCTAAATAATTGAGTATAATAAATATATGGTTGTGGTACTACAACGATCAAGCTATTTTTTTCTAAGATAAACAGGAGCTTGGTTGACATTAGCTTATTTTTCTCCAGAAAATAATCTACAAACACAAATTGAAATGGACTAGTTGAATACCGTTTGGAGTGTGTAGATTTGCTGTAATTGTTTAAGGTCTTAAGATCGAGGTTAAAATCTGCAACTAACTTATTGAGCTCTTCTTCTGAAGGTTTAACAGCAAAAATCCAGATAAACTCATCCTGTAAAGGTAGTTTATAGTATATGCCCTCACCGCTGGTAACATTTTTCTTTTCAAAGAGAGAATATTTTAGCATGGCTTAGAATCTTATTGTTCATTTTCTTTATAATATATAATTGTTACGAATTAACATTTTTCACAAGTAGTCTCTTGATGTGTATATACTTTGATTCCTGAGAAATGGGTTTTATACCCCGCAGTTCTACTGCGGCTTTCGATTCCCATTTCTGGGAGTAAAAATCCCACAGCTTCGGGTA
>CAZMWU010000033.1:0-4266 GCA_964570195.1 uncultured archaeon | reverse complement strand
AGATTATTTCTACGACATCCTCCAGTCCCTGGCTTTGATACACTCGGAACTGGTGTAGATAAGGCAGCTGCTGGAGAAGGATAGGGATGTGCAGGCTAAACTAGACAAGAATTTCAGCAGGCTTAAATAAGGTAAAAATTCAAAATATTATATAGACAGATGTAGTGATGGAAATGCTTCAATTAAGAAGAAAAAATGGGTTTAAAAAAGCTTCGAACGGTAATCAATTAGCTGTAGAATTCGCTAAGAAACCTCTTATCCAAATAGAAAACGATGCAAATAAAATAGTGGGCAGATTTAGGAAAGCCTTTAAAGAACTGTCAAGATACTAATCCAAAATTTCCCGTAGAAATTTGTCTACATCCTCTACAGAATGTTTCCCGTCTGCAGTTTCTATCATGAATTTAACCACTTTATCGTCGGCTTGTTTCATATAATCTGCCAAAAGTTTTAAAATCCGTTCAAAAATATTTTCTCTGGATCCACCTTCTAATTCTAATTGGTCTTTCATGAGTAGTATGCCCAGTAAAAGGGCTGTTCGTTTATTTCCGTCGATGAAAGGATGGGTAGTTGCGATGCCGTGTAAAAAATAAGCCGGTAATTTATGCTGGTCTTTGAATTTAAACGACTTGAAAATTAAAAAATCCAATTTCGGCTCATATAGTAACATTGATTCATATCGATAATTATCGTTCTGTGTAGCTATTTCGTAAATTCGCTTAATTATAGCTTTGAAATTTTCAATAAGTTTTTTTTCATTTTCCATAAAGTAATTA
Organism: uncultured archaeon; assembly: GCA_964570195.1. GTDB lineage: Archaea > Aenigmatarchaeota > Aenigmatarchaeia > CG10238-14 > SCSR01 > JACOWB01. The sequence continues at coordinate 3,490 of CAZMWU010000033.1, read as the reverse complement.
TAAAGACCTGTTGATTAATTTAATAATTTCATAACATGTAAGAGATAAGTTACATTACTTCTAAACTCTGAAATCTGTCTTCATTTCTTCTCCTTCTTTTCTTATCATGATGTCTATGTCTACTCCGTACTTGGAAAACAATGTTCTTGCTTCATTGATGCCGGTTATCTCATTGGGCAACTGTCTGCCAAACATAAATGCGACTCTTGTTGCAGCAACGTATCCCATTGAATAAACACTTGCAAGATGTATTGTTGCTATCCCTCTGTATCCTTCTGGTATTTCTTCAAGCGTTTCTCTTAATCCTTTAAAATCCATGTGTTGCATATTTTCTTACAGTTGGTAACATTTAAATCTCTTTTGAACTCTCACTTTCTACGTTTGACTTCTACAGGTATCTTTCCTACTATTTGTTTGGCTGTGTAATTAGCCAGAGCTAATTCCATAGTTATGAATTGCTTTGTCAACGGATTTTCCTCGTTTAATGTGTATAACTTTGTTTTTCCAAATTTTCTAGTTATTGATACTAATCCGAGTTCCTCTAATTTTTTAAAGTATTTCAGAAACGTTACTTTCGATAATCCTGTTTCTTCTGTCATTTGCTTTTTTGAGTAATCGAATATCTTATTCTCTATTAAGAAATCTAAGACCCTTAGCATCGGATGTTCACCAAAATATTCTAGTAAAACTGATTTCTCAGAGTGAGTGGTTCCTAAAGGCATATACAATTATTTAGTTTTCGGGTATATAAAGGTATATATGGGTATACTTTGGTGGTATATCAAATAAAACATTTAAATCATAGAATAAATATAAAATCTATGGCTGATATACCACCCGAAGATATAAAATCACACATTCTGTGGAAACTTCACGTCAAGAGAATTTGGGGCGCAAAACATACGGCTATAGAAAATGTAGCTAAAGGTATACCAAAACACTTACATGGTTCTTATCTTGGGATAACGAAGGAATTAATCAGAGAAGGGTTCATTTTAACAAAACCGGCTAGTTACGGATTGCAGATATCTCTTAATCCTATAAAATTAAATGAAATTATCAAGATTGTGACGGACTTTGCTAATAAACATAAGAAATTTTTGATATGAAAGTGAAAAAGAATCTAATCTTTAAATCTCTTGTGAGTTTTTATTTATCTGACAGACCCACGTCTTAAAATTTTTCCATCTTCACCAAATCGCATTAGGATAACTTTCCAATCCGTTCTACCACCACTTGTCTTGCCTTGTTCGTTTTGCATTTTCGCTACAGTATGAGCAATACTAAAATCTGTGTATGTTTCGAAAGGTGATGAATGGAACTGTTTATACAACTCTAAACTACCATCTCCATTTTCATACCCAACTACATAGCCTTCTTTTGGCACTCTAACCATGAAATCACTATTAGAATGAAAGAATAATATTCTTTAAATCTCTTCATTGAGAATGGGCTGAAACTGTTCTTTGGACACTATTTCTGATGTACTCCTCGCTAAAAGTTGAACCTAGTGGTGAGAGTCTTAATCCTCTTCCTGATGTTTTTATTCTATCACATAATTGACCGCCTCTATTTACTGCTCTTTGACCAGTCTGTTGTAGTGCTACAATTTGATATGCCATTAAAGCATCGACAGCGCGACTCTCGGATAACTTAGGAGGTATATAAACTGATGTCGCACCTAATTGAACAGGTAAATAACCCTGACGCGGGGATGGTGATATGAGTTCTGCATATCCTAAGTCAATATTATTTCCATTGTTTCTATTTCTACTCATTGACTGATCAACTAATATAATATATGAAAATAATCTTTAAATCTCTTCTGAACTCTCACTTTTCGGTAAAGTAGATTATTTTTCAGTTCAAGTTATTCAAATTATTTATCGTTTAAGGAGAATTATATAATTATGAGGGAGGTATACAAGATACCCGCTGCTTTAGACGACGAAAATAAACAACCGTGGATTTTGGAACTTGAATCTGACTACAGCCGAACCTCTGGAAAAGCCTATAGAGATAATGGAACAGGTAGGGATTGTGGTGTAATAAACCTCCACCAAGGCCAATTCGGTTTATTTGATAATGGAAGAATAGTCTTAGCTGATAACTCGGTTTACTATGTTGCTGCATATCCTGAAAGGTGGCATTACCTTGAATTTATTGGTCGAATGGACTTTGATGTAGATTATCCTACACTAAAAGAACGTGCATATATGGCGGAACCTCTTATACCCGAAATAACGGAAACAATTGGAATGCAAGAACCTATTACTGAAGAAGACATGAAAAGGATTCAAGAATGGTTGAAAGAACCTTGGAATATATCGCGCTTATGAACTATTTATTTTTTGGGTTCGTTAAGAGGTCTTTCGAGACTGCCAATTATTCTAACACCTCTTTCTCTCAGCATATCGGCAATTTCGTAAGGACCAGAAGCATCAAATTTCCGAGTATAGTAAACTCTGCGACCTTCTTTCTTGACATCAACCAACCCACCGTTCGGCCAGTCTCCCTTCAGATACCACATCAGAGAAGATCTGGACAAACCTGTTATTTTCATAATTTCTCTCACTGTTAACGGCTGTCCAATAGGCAATCTCACATAATACCCCAATGAAGGCATGTTTACAGGTCCTGTCATATTATCAACCCATTAAATTTTCATTTCTTCTCCTTCAGCTCGTATCATCTCGTCCACATCTATATTATAGAGCGAGAACAAATCCCTTGCCTCATCAAGTCGGACCATCTGGCGATAAGACTTGGAACTTCCCAGCGAAAATGCAACTCGTGATACTGCTACACATCCTATTGCATATATAGATGCAGAATATCTGGCTTATATTTCTCTTAATTCTTCGGGCGTTTCTTCAAGCGCTTGTCTTATTCCTTGTAGAACGTATTGCATATTTTGCTACAGTTCAGCAATCTTTAAATATCCTCTATATCTGACTCAAATCAATCAAGTGGACTCCCTCTTTCCGATAAGACTCCAACATTTTCAGACATTCTTCGGCTCTATCAAAATTGACAGGAAATACTTTTCTAGGATTCATCTTTCTATCTGTTCCTGGATATGTCATGTTTCTTTGTTGTCCAGTGTATTCATGAACTCCGACAAATTTTCCTTCTCCAAATATTCCAAGACCTTTGAGATACGAACGATGTAGCTCCTTTGGAATATAATAATAGGGTCCATCTGGATCAGAACTTAATCTCCTTGATTTATCTGTCATTAGTAAAATAGCTTCTATCGCAGTCTTCACGCTTGGCATATTCATCAAGTGAAAACTAAACTTTAAAAACTTTCAGAAAAGTTCACTTTAGGCGACCACAAAACTATCAAATAGTCACCTAACACTGTACAACGCTTACAACTTCTTCTTGCTCCTAAAACCTTTCACTATGTCGACAGAAGATTTTGGAACATCAAAATAATCTGCAAGCACTTCTATCAGTCTAACATTCGCCTTTCCGTCTACAGCAG
>CAZMWU010000032.1:0-4540 GCA_964570195.1 uncultured archaeon | reverse complement strand
TAAGTCATTGTTCAAATTATAGTCTGAGAAAGAAATAGAACAATGTTCTAGAAAAAGAAATGTTTAAATATCTCCTAATTATTTTACTATATTAAGAGTGGTATTTAGTAGGTTATTTAGTGAGAGATTGTTTTTTATTTCTCGTGTTTAAAATACTTAATATGTGTTAAGTGTTTCAAAATTGTCCATTCGAAAGTTAAATATTTTCATTCGAAGGTTTACAGTTTTGAAATTATACTAAAATTGGTAAATAATCGAATATAAATACCAATATTGGTAAATAATCGAATATAAATACCAATTTTATATATACAAAAGTGCAAATAAATGTTTGGAGATTTTGTACTTTTGGTATATAAATGCACTTTTGGTATATAAAAAGGGGATGAGGAAGATGAAAGATAAATTTATGTCTGATATAGTATTTTTAGTAATGTTTTTTTTTAGCTTGGTTATTTTTAGTGAATCAGTAGAAGCTACTTTTTATTTTGCAGGGTATACTTATAATGCTAGTGGGGCCATTTTAAATGGCACTAATGTGACTATGAACGTCTATCAGTCAGGTAGTCTAAATACAGTCGGCATCGTTTCTACTTTAGTAAACAATGCTTCACATGGTTTTTTTAACCTCACCATCCCTGCGCTTTTAGATGATAACACCTATAGTTATCGTCCAGTGATCCGTCACTTTAATAATTCTATTGATGTTGATTCTGTTGGTAAAACTTTACCTGATTTTCCTCGAGATGAACTTAATGGTTTGGGTGCAATTAAATTTTATTTGAAAAGCGGTGTTACAGTTAATCTAACTGCTTATAATGCTTCTGGAGCTGCACAGCAATTTTATTATATGGTCAAAGATGTGCAATTAGGTTACCCCATCTATTCAGAGTGGACTAGTTTGGTGTATAATACTACTTTTAATTTGCCTTTGGATAAAAATTATTCGTTGATGATTTTTCCGCAGAATAGTTTTCCGGTAAGTTATTCTTTAAATGATTACACTCGCAATACTACCTTTCAAAATGTTACTCATGTTCCTGAACACTTAGATGTCCGCATGAACATCTCTAACACCTTTAGGTCGGTTAGTGGAAATTTGAGTCTTAAAGATGGGTCGGTAGGTTTTGAAAGATTGCAAATAGTTAATTATCTCTATGAACCGGGAAGTATGGTCTTTTTAGGTCATCCTCTGCCCTATAACATGAGCGGATGGGTTTGTACCGCGCCCGGTGTTTGTAACTCTGATACTTATAACAATAATAGCGGATTTTACAATATCACTCTTCCTGGAGCGGCTATGAACATAACTATGATGCTGTTTGCATTTGGCATCAAGGACGGTGTACATTACGGTGGCTTTAAGAACATTACTTTAAGTTATTCTACAGATAAAGTAGAGGGTTTTAATTTCACCATGCTTCCTTTGCGCGGTGATTCATTAAATATTACTGTTGATAACGTAGGTATTCAGGGTGCAAATATCAATTTTAGTACTAAAGGAGTAATCTTCCGGCTGCAAAATACATCTAATGGTGCAGTTACAAATGCGCATGTAGAATGTGATTTAGATTATTCCTCTGATTATGCTGGGGGGCCAGTTTTTACTTGGATGTATGATGATAGCAGTACCAATGGGCAATTCGCTTTACCTTTAATTAATAGTTCCGTTAAAAAAATGAACCTCTATCTGCCTAGTTACGCGCCAAAGAAAACCAGTTTTACGGCAGCACAAATTGCAGCTAATGCTACAACTATTAATTTAAGTTTTTTTGATCCTGGAGAGATAGATAGTTCTGAAGCAGTTGCAGATTCTGCTTTAGATATTGGGATGTATTTAAGCAATACTGCATGTAGTGTGCCTTATCCAACAACGGACTGTGCCTTGTTAAATGATTCTTCTTTTGACACATTCAATCCACTAAGTGTGATCATGGGCGGTGGAAAGATCGACTTTTCAATGAAGATGCGCAGCACTAATATCACCATAAAATATGTTGATGTTGATTTGATCGCTTCCGGACCTCCTGATGCTTTATTTGATTCAGATTCCAGTGATGCTTCTAGCGGTGCTGGATTAGCGGAAGCTTGGCGTTTCGGCAGTCAAGGTCCGACTATCTATAGTTATGTTTGGGTAGGTATACCTTATGCTGCTACTGTAGATGAAGCGGCTCCGCTTAAGGTCTTATTAAATAATCTTTATGACGAAAATTGGAATTCGGTTTGGAATAGTACGAGTAATACGCGAGGTGAAGGTTTTACTAGCGTCTCTGATGGTGATTATGCTGACTTTAATCAAAGCTGGCTTAACTCTACTGCTGGGGGGATGCCCTGTAGTTTAACAGACCAAACACAAAATTGTTATATCAACACTACTAATAATATGATTTGGTTGAAGATCCCGCACTTCTCCGGCATAGGGCCGACGGTTAGTTCGACTACTTTAGGAAATGTAACTTTGAACGCTTCAGTTTCATCAATTAGTTGTAATGTCAATTGCACTGTTTACATTAATGTAACCAATGGGAACTTTACAATATATCAAGAATTGCAGAACGTTTCTTTGAACAACAGTAACTCTAAAGGCAATGTCTTGAATTTTACTATCTACAAATATAATGAAACTGACTGGGCATTGAACAATACCAATAGTACTTTGCATAGTCAATATAACTTTACTATTGCTAATGGCAGTGACAAGAATCTACATCGCTATAAGTTTGTAATAACTAAAACTAATACTACCTCAACTTTGTGGAACTTTAGTTTAAACTATACAATCAACAGTTCTGGTTTTACTTTAGTACAATATTTAGCCATTAACTTAACTTGTTCAGAAAGCTGGTCTTGTACAGATTGGTCTACTTGTTCCGATAGTACACAAACCAGAACATGTTCCGAAGCTAATAGTTGTGGGACTATAGATAACCGGCCTGCGCTTTCTCAGAGTTGTACTGTGAGCAGTACTTCTTCTAGCGGAGGAAGTGGGCCGGGCGGTGCTGGTGGAGGGATTCCAACGGGTGCTGCAGGAAAATTTGCCCAGGAAACATGGACTTCAATAAATGCTGGTGAAACGGCTACTGTGGAAGTTGAGAATGGGGCTATCGGTGTAACTGAAGTAAGCTTTGCAGTTGATGAAACTACTTATGGAGCATGGGTCAAAGTAGAAAAAGTGGACAGTTTACCTTCGAGCGTGTCCTCATTTGGCGGTGATGTTTACAGAAATATTAAGATTTCCCATAGCAATGTAGAAAAAGCGTTGAAAGGATCAGCTACCATTGATTTTAAGGTGGAGAAAGCTTGGCTGAAAGAGAATAATCTACTTCAAAATGAAGTAGCTTTGTATCGTAATGTAGAGAATACATGGGTACAGTTGGCTACTACAGTAGGAGAAGATGACGGGACATATGTACATTACACCGCAGAAACGCCTGGGTTTAGCTACTTTGTAATTGGTGTTAAAGAAGGCGCTGTTCCAAGTGTAGTAAAAGAAGTAGAGGAAGTCAGCAAAGAGGCTGTAAAAGCTGCTGAACCTACTGCTGAAGAAACAGAAGAAGCTGCCAAAGAAACGGAAGCTAAGCCTGCAGCTTGGAAATGGCTTTTATCGGTAATTCTTGCAGTTATCGCTATACTAGCATTAGCTTGGTTCTACCTTAAGAAGTAGTTTTTTATGATTTTTTTTTCTTGAATTTTTTTTTCTTCAAGTTGTTTCTTTTGTATTAAATTTATTTTTTTGTAATAGTTCAGCTTCCTGAAGTTACGCAAAGTCGTTGTGGCTGTTAATACTAAAATTCAGAGAACTTTGCAAAATTCAATAAATCATATGCAAAGTTCTAAAGAGCACGAAATGAAACAACGATTATGTTCAATTCAGAAATTTGGGCACTAGGCGGCTGTAACTCCTGGGGAATTTACTCGCTTCTTGGAGTTTTACCAATTCTTGATGATCCAGCATTCCAATCAACCACGCAATTACCATTATAATGACTACCAAACATGAAAGTTAAACTTACACATTGAGCATGAGTCAAGTAATCATCTAAATGTATTGGCGATTTTCCATTTTTTCTACCACTCCTAGAAGTAACTTTTACTTCACCATTATCTCCTTGAAAAACCCAATCTTCAAAAATAGGATTTCTTCCACGTAATCTGTTCCAGAATCCTAATCCTTCAGAGCCAACTTGATATCGAACAAAAACAGATGGAGTGTTATAATCTGGACACTCAGAAAAATATCTTGATATTCTTTCTCTCGTTACCTCTGGAACACTTCTTTCATCTCTCTGTTCCCAGATTACTTGGGTTTTTCTTCCAAGAATTTCATCCGTCATTAATTCATCAACAGCCATAAATCAGTAGAATAGCACCTCATTTAAAAATTTTATGATGCTTTGCCCGAATTTCTGAACTTCTTCGTTTAATGTTCCTTCGGGAACTTAAACTCGAGTCCTACCACTTCGTAGTCGGACGAACTTAACATTGTTTCATTTGTGCCCCAGTGAAGTAGTTTCTTCACTCAGGGAATTTGAAATAGCCA
>CAZMWU010000031.1:0-5425 GCA_964570195.1 uncultured archaeon | reverse complement strand
ACGGGCTCTGGGAAAAGCCAAGTAACGAGAAAAATAGCAAAAATTCTTAAGGAACGAGGTAAAAAAGTTGTTGTCATTCGGCATCCGATGCCTTATGGTGATTTAAAAAAACAGATTGTTCAAAGATTTGCTACATATGATGATTTGGACTGGTACAAAACTACAATTGAGGAACGGGAAGAATACGAGCCCCACATCAATAATGGAATTGTTGTATATGCCGGTGTAGATTATGAGAAAATTTTGAGAAGAGCAGAAAAGGAAGCGGATGTAATAATCTGGGATGGAGGAAATAATGATTTCAGTTTTATTGAATCTGACCTCTATATCGTTGTGATCGATCCTCACCGGGCAGGACACGAATTAAGGTATCATCCGGGTGAGACTAACTTACGAATGGCCGATGTTGTTATTGTGAATAAAATCGATTCTGCTAAAAAATCGGATATACGTCAGGTCATTCAAAATACAAAATTTGTTAATCCAAATGCAAAAATAATTCTCGCTAATTCTATTGTAACTGTCGATAAACCAGAATTAATTAAAAATAAGTCAGTTCTAGTTGTCGAAGACGGTCCCACGCTTACTCATGGTGGAATGCCGTATGGTGCTGGAACTGTCGCAGCAATGAAATATAATTGTAAGATAATAGATGCTCGAAAGTACGCAGTTGGTTCTATAAAAGACTTGTATAAGAATTTTTCTCATCTTGAAAAGGAACTGCCTGCAATGGGATATAGCAAAAAACAAATAAAAGAATTGGAAAAGACCATCAATTCAGCAAAGTGCGATGCGGTAATCGACGCCACTCCTGTTACATTGCCAAGAATTATGAAAATAAACAAACCGGTTGTCCAAGTTAATTACGAATTACAAGAAGTTGGAAAATTGAATTTAGAGAAGGTTCTAAAATTATGAAACTAGCTGTTGTTGCTCTAGGCGGTAACTCTTTAATCCGTCCGAAAGAAAAAGGAACAGCACAAAGGCAGATTGTGAGAATAGACAAAACAATTTCATATCTCAGACCTCTAACAAAAAGGTTTTCATTGGTTTTAACCCATGGAAACGCCCCTCAAGCCGGCAACCTGTTAATCCAGCAAGAAAAATCTAAAAAAATTCTACCTCAAATGCCGTTGGATACTTTGGATGCAATGACACAGGGTGAATTGGGATATTGGATTCAGCAATCCGTTGAAAATACTCTAAAAAGGAATGCAGTAACAATTGTAACTAGGATTCTAGTCAAAAGAACAGACAAAGCATTCAGACATCCTACCAAACCTATTGGACCTTATTATCAGAAAAAAATTCTACCGAACATGATCAAGGAACTTGAAGGCTGGAGAAGAGTCGTGCCTTCGCCAAAGCCAGTAGAGATTGTAGATGTAAAGGAGATTGAAGATTTGGTCAGGGAAAAAATTATTGTAATTGCTTGCGGCGGTGGAGGAATTCCGGTTATTAAACGCAGTAATAAATTTATCGGAATAGAAGCTGTCATAGACAAAGATTATGCAACACAAAAACTAGCTTCACAATTGAAAGCAGACATGATAATCTTTCTCACAGATGTCGATTATGTTTATTACGATTATGGAAAGAAAAGCCAAACCCCCCTTCGAAGATTAACTGTTAAAAATGCTATAAAATATCTAAAGGAAAACCAGTTTAAAGAAGGTTCTATGAAACCTAAGATTGAAGCAAGCATAGAATTCCTAAGAAAAGGCGGTAGGAGAGTTCTAATTACTTCACCAGAAAAATTAAACTTAGCACTAAAAGGAAAGACAGGAACCGTGATTCAATGAGAAACTTGCTATCAATAAATGATTTATCAAAAAATGATATTCAAACCATATTCAAACTAACTGATAAACTCAAAGGTAAACGAACTCAATATCTAAAAAGAAAGAACATCGCTTTGATTTTTCAAAAGCCTTCTACACGAACTAAAGTGTCATTTGAAGTTGCCATCAATCATTTAGGTGGTAATGCAATAAGTCTAAATTGGAATGAATTGCAATTAGGGCGAGGTGAAACAGTCGAAGACACTACTCAAGTCTTGGAAAGATATGTAGATGCAATTATTGCACGTGTATTTTCTCACAATGACCTAGTCAAAATGTCCAAAGTATCAAAGATACCAGTTATAAATGCTTTATCGGATTTCGAGCATCCGTGTCAGGCCTTAGCTGATTTGTACACGATTAAACAGAAAAAGAAAAAACTGAAAGGACTGAAAATAGTTTTTCTTGGCGAGGGTGCAAACAATACATTTCATTCTCTGATATTAGCATGCGAAAAGTTTGATATGAATATTTTCGTGTCATGCCCTTTAGATTATAAACCAAAAGTAAAAGCAAACTACAGAATCGTTGAAAATCCTAAAGAAGCTGTTAAAGGCGCTGATATTTTATATACAGATGTTTTTGCCAGTATGGGTGAGGAATCCGAGCAAACCAAACGATTAATCGACCTGCGGAAATACCAACTTAATTCAGAATTAGTCAGATTATCAAAGAAGGATGTTGTTGTAATGCACCCGTTACCAGCACATAGAGGTCAAGAAATAACATCCGATGTACTAGATAGTAAAAATTCTATAGTTTTCGATCAAGCCGAGAACAGACTGCATACAGAGAAAGCAATACTCCATCTTTTAATTAAATAAAAACTAATTAATTTCATGGCACACGTAAGAAAAAGAAGCGGGAAGTTACAGGCTTTTAACAAAAGCAAGATAGCAAAGGCATGCAAAAAGGCAGGAGCAAGCGCCAAAGCCGCAGTGGCAGTAGCAGAAGAAGTCGCCAAGAAAGTAGGAAGTACAACAATAAGAGCAGAAAGGCTTTCAAAACTCGTAGTTACAGCTCTTCGAAAGAAAAACAAAAGAGCCGCGACAAGTTTTCTGGCATACACAAAGAGAAAATATTCAGGAAAGCGATAAAATATCCTGCATTAAGGAATAAACGAAGTTCGTTTACTTACATAAAACTTTTCTTCTCAGAAATCTAAACATTAGTAATGTCCAGAGTCTCAACTCATAAGATTTACATTAATGGCGAATGGGTCTCAAGTGAATCAGGTGAGATGTATTCACGCGTTAATCCCGCCAATTACAATGAAGCTCTTGGTAATTTTCAACAAGGGAATGAAAAGGATGTGGACAAGGCAGTGGATACGGCAGAGGAAGCTTTTGAGAAATGGAAAGAAGTGCCGCCACCAAAACGAGGAGAAATTCTATTACGGGCGGCACAATTGCTAAGGCAGAATAAAGAAAAACTAGCACGGATAATGACCCAAGAAATGGGAAAGGTTTTAGTGGAAGCTCGCGGTGATGTCCAAGAAGCGATCGATACCGCAGAGTTAATGGCTGGAGAAGGCAGAAGACTATTCGGAAGAACTACAACAAGCGAATTACGAAACAAGTTTGCGATGACAGTTAGGCTGCCATTAGGTGTTGTATCATGCATAACACCATGGAACTTTCCAATTGCTATTCCAGCTTGGAAGATTACAACAGCCTTGATCTGCGGGAATACAGTTGTGTTCAAGCCTTCAAGCGACACGCCTCTATGCGCGATTAAATTCGTGGAAATTCTGGAAAAAGCAGGAGTGCCTAAAGGTGTTGTTAATCTTGTTACAGGTCCTGGTGGCACTGTTGGCATGCATTTGGCTAAGCATAAGAAAATCAGAGCAGTCTCTTTCACAGGGCATCGGGATACTGGTTCACAAATTCTGCGGGAAGCAGGAATAGGTAAAAAAATTGGTCTAGAAATGGGTAGCAAGAATCCGATAATTATAATGGATGATGCAAACCTAAAGCTTGCTTTGGATGGCGTGATCTGGGGGGCATTTGGCACATGTGGTCAAAGATGTACTGCAGCTAGCAGGGTGATTGTTCATAAAAAAATCAGACAAAAGTTCGAAAGGATGCTGATGGCAAGAACTAAGAAACTGAAGATAGGCAACGGTTTGAATCCTAAGACAGATGTAGGTCCTTTGGTAAATAAACCAGCGCAAGACAAGGTAAAAGGCTATGTCGACATAGGAAAAGAGGAAGGGGCAAAGCTTCGTATTGGTGGGAATGTTCCCAAATTACCGGGATGGTTTTTCGAGCCTACAGTCTTCACAGACGCTTCATCTGATATGAAAATATTTCAGGAAGAGATATTCGGTCCTGTGACTTCAATAACAGAAGCGAAGAATCTGGATGATGCCATAGCTCTAGCAAATGCTGTGGAATACGGATTAAGTTCGTCGATATATACAAACAACATCCAGAGAATGATGACGGCGATTAAGAATGAGGATTTTGGAATTGTTTACATCAATTCATCAACCATAGGTGCAGAAGTCCACTTGCCATTCGGAGGAACTAAAGCGTCTGGGTCGGGATCGAAAGAAGTTGGTTGGACTGGAGTCGATTTCTTCTCAAATGAAAAAACTGTTTTTATTGATTACTCGGGTAAGCTTCAAAGAGCGCAGATTGATACAAGCTAGCAGTTACAATTGCAGTTTACACAATCAACTTCACTCTTACTCTTGCTTTCCTTCTTCCTAGCTTTCATATATAGAATTTATTTAAGAAAGAATAAAAAGCTGTTAATCGAATGTGGGAATATGAAAAGAGTAAATGCAAAGATACATGGTATTGTACAGCATGTGGGATTCAGGAATTTTATAAGGAAGAATGCCGAAAAGCTTGAAATTACAGGATGGGTGAAAAATAATCTTGATGGCACAGTAGAGGCTATATTTGAAGGCGATGATAATTCAATATCAGAGATCATAGAAAAATGCAAGAAAGGTCCTTTGTTGGCACTGGTCGACAAAGTTGAAGTGAGAGAGGAAACCCCCCAAAAAGAATTCGACGAGTTCCATATCTTCAAATAATCCATTATCTCCAATCCATTAGATACCTTTAAAAGACATCTTCCACAAATATTGTTATATGGCACAAAGACGTAAAGCCGTTTCTACCCCAAAGGTAGGAGAATGGGCTTTTCTAGTCGGACTATTGCTAGCAATTGTCCTTGGGTTATTCCCACAGGCACTAGCGGTGACCACTACGACAGCAGTCCTAGTTGTATTAGGAATCATCGTAGGGTTGGTTAACGTTACGTCAAAAGAATCCCATGGATTCCTCTTGGCATCTGTGGCTCTGCTAGTTGCAGGTTCAGCTGGCTATGGTGTGTTGCCAGGGATAGGAAACTATCTAAGTGCAATATTGACTAACATCGTAACATTCGTTGCACCGGCAGCTGTAATCGTGGCAGTCAAGGCAGTTTACGAGCTAGCAAGGAAATCTTAAACTTTCATTTCTTTTGTTTTTTCTTCTTTCCACTTTTATACAGCTTTTTATATCCTATCCACAGAACAAGTAGAAGCTCGACGAAAATAATTATTACCCTCAACAGCTTGTCCGCATCTC
>CAZMWU010000030.1:0-5587 GCA_964570195.1 uncultured archaeon | reverse complement strand
TGCAATTTATTTGCGTATTTAACTTAATATAACTTTCCCATAATAGAGATGGTTACATGAAGGTAGTACTGGACACGAGCGCAATCATATATCTGAATGACTTCCGAATGTTCGACGAGATTTTTACTGTTAGCGATGTAGTTGATGAGGTGAAGGATAAGATAAATGTGCTGAAATTGTCTGGAATAATACTCAAAGTTGTTGATCCTACAGATTCTTCTGTCAAACAGATTAAGGAAATTGCGAAAAAAACAGGAGATTTAGACAAATTATCTAAAACAGATACGAAGTTATTGGCGTTGTCTAAGGAGAATAATCTTACGATAGTGTCGGATGACTACAACATACAGAATGTAGCGGAGAAGATTGGAATAAATTACATTTCATTGTTCAACAAAAAAATAACAAAACTCGTTCGCTGGGGAAGGTATTGTAACAGTTGCAAAAAGTTTTTTGAAAATAAAACCAAATGCCCAAAATGCGGTAGTCATCTTGTCAGAAAGCCTTTATCAGAAGAATTTATAAAGGAGAAAACCAATTAATTTTAGGGGTTACCAAAAGATTTAAATAGTTTACTGTTTATAGATAATCTAATAAAATTTGATTTACTTAAGAGTGATAAATGATGCCAAAAGGTAAGACAGCTCCAAGCAAATACGGAAGAAAGTGTCCTGAATGTGGAAGTATGAATTTTATCGAAGACCCAACAAGAGGAGAGCTTGTTTGTTCTAAATGCGGTCTAGTTATGGAAGAGGAAATGATTGATACTGGTCAAGAATGGAGAGCTTTTGATACCGAACAAATGTCAAGAAGGGCGAGAGCTGGTGCTCCATTAACATTCACCAAGCACGATAAAGGGTTGACAACTGAAATCGGCAAGGGTGTTGGAGAGCTTTATAAGGTTCCTTCAAAGAAAAGAGCACAATACTACAGATTGACAAAATGGCATAAGAGATTGATAAAGAGCAAGGATAGAAATCTTTCTTTTGCTTTGTCCGAATTGCAGAGAATTGTCTCATTTTTGAACTTGTCTAGAAGCGTTCATGAAAAGATTGCGAGATATTACGAACAGGCTGTTAACAAGGGGTTGGTCAGGGGAAGATCAATAGAATCTGTTATTGCAGCTTTAACATATGCTGTATCAAGAGAATTCGGCTCACCAAGAACTTTGGACGAAATTGCTGAATCCTCTGGCGAAGACAAGAGAGAAATTGGAAGGACTTATCGTTATATTTCAAGGGAACTGAACATTAGAATTTTGCCTGCTGATCCTATGACTTATGTTCCAAGATTCTGTTCAATGCTCGGACTGAGCGACAGAGTTCTGGCTAAGGCTGTGGAGATTTTGAAGAAAGCCAAGAAGCATGACATTACTTCAGGTAAAGGACCGACAGGTGTTGCGGCTGCTGCAATTTACATATCATGCGTTCTTATCGGCGAAAAAAGAACACAGAGAGAAGTTGCAGATACGACAAACATCACGGAAGTGACAATCCGCAACAGATATATAGAACTTGTGAAAAAGCTTGACTTAGAAGAAGAAATGGAAAAAAGAGCTAAAGAAGAATAAATTTATTTTTACTAGTTCTAACTACACATATGAAGCCTAACATCGGTCAAGGTGACACTGGAGAGACTTCTTTATTCGGCGGTAAGAAAGTCGGTAAAGACGAATGCCAAGTTCAAGCTTATGGAGATGTAGATGAACTTAATTCTTACATAGGTTTAGTCCGTTCATTTAATACACATAAAGAACTCGACCCGTTATTAGAAAATATTCAAGAAAATTTATTTATTCTCGGTTCACAACTAGCTTCTGTTGAGAATTCAAGATTACCACAATTAACAAAAGATAATGTGGAATTTCTTGAAGAAAATATTCAACATCTCGAAAGAGAGTTATCACAATTAAGAAAATTTATTTTACCTACTGGAACACAAACATCAGCTTTATTGCATGTTGCTAGAACTGTATGCAGAAGAACAGAACGCAGTATAGTAACTTTGTCGAAGGTGAAAAAACTTGATGAAAATTCAATTCCTTATATCAACAGACTATCGGATTTGTTATTTGATTTAGCTAGATGGGTTAATAAAAAAGAAGGAAAAATTGAAAAAGAATGGGTATCAAGGTAGACTATGGGAATAGAACATAAAGTTACTGGCGTTTTGCATCTGATAGCTCTTTCCATTTTAATACTCTATATATTGACCACTGCATTTCCGAAATCTTATGCTGTTATTGCTACGTTATTTTTCATAGTTAAAGGAATTGCATTCGCGTTCATGAAACAAAATCCATTCAGTGCCATAGATGCAATTGCAGGAATTTATTTGCTTCTTCCCGTTTTAGGATGGTTTTCTAACAACATACTGAATTGGATTGTAATAATCTTTCTGCTTCAGAAAGGAATTTTTTATTTATTCAGATAACATTTTCTTGAATTTAATCATGGAATTTCTTGCATCGGTTTTGCTGGTAAAAACTTCGAATGTCATAGTTTTGTTGTAGTTTATTTGTTTCAACCATTTTACAATTTGTTCGAAATTAATTCTACCTTTGCCCAATGGCAAATGCTCATCTTCCATACCATGATTGTCATGTATGTGGATGTGTTCAAGTTTGTTTTTGAAAGTGAAAATATAATCTTTTATTCCCTGCATGCCATTTTCAATAAAAGCATGCCCTATATCCAAGTGGATTTTTAATTTTGGTACGTTATCGATAACAAATTTATATTCTTTTATTCCAACAACATGTTTTTTAGTTGGTGAATTTTCAAAGATGACAGTAATTCTTTTTGAGTTTGCATAATTTACAATTTCTTTTAAGCTAGTTACTATGTTATTAAGTATTTCCTTGTGATATGGCTTGTAAGTTTTTGTCAGACCAATTGAATAGAAATGAAAATTAATTTTGTCTATTTTCAGAGATTTTGCTACATCCACGCTTAATTTAGCCTCTTGTACCCAGCCTTCCCTCACAGGTTCGTACCCACTACCAAAATCTATCCACCATGCGGTATGTGCTAATGGTTTAGAATTAAAATTTTTAAATAATCTCAGAATCTTCTGCTTATTCTTTAGAATAATTTCCGGTGCGCCCTCTGGCAGCTCTATACCTAATTCAACGTAGTCAAACCCCAATTTTTTAATTGCAGTAATCTCTTCTAAAATATCGTTTGCAGGATTTGTTAACAAGCCGAATTTGATTGGCATAAATTATTATTCAGATTTATCTTCAGAAATACCTCTATCCTTCAGGACTTTCGCTAAATCTCGAATCAATTTTCTGACGTGCTCCCTCATTTCATAAACATCTCTATCAGGTATTTCCATGATTTTCTTTTCAGCCACTTGTTTCTTCATCTTCTCGATTCTATCCCAGATATCTGAGTAGTAATTTTCTATCAACTTCGTATCAATGAATTCTTTCCTGAATGTTTTCGGTATATCCCCTACCATTTTAATAATTTCATCGTCTTTTGTGTTCTCTGGCAGTTTTTTCAAACTCTTGATTGCAGTAATAGCCGCCTTGTACATGACGTCATGTGTTCTTTCTAAAATCTTTTCTTTCTTTCTCACTTCAAGCGCATTCAATAAACCAAACATCTTGTCGACAAATTTCTCACCTTTTTCAATCCATTCGTCAACAACAACACCAGAAGCATCCATCATTTCCTTATGTTCAATCTTTTTCCTGATTTCAATTATTTCCTTCAGCCAATCCGCATATTGCTGTTCGAGTATCCCTGGTTTCACCAAATGCAAAACAACTTCGTCATAAGCTTTGCTCGGTACTGGAGGAGCAAGCCCCATAAACATCAGAACAGCTTGTGAAGCATTCAGCATAGCATAATAACAATCCTCCGCAAGCATAAGCAATTTTACAGTTTTTGCTCTTTGCAATTTTTTTGGCGCACCTTCCATATAGCTTTCTATAGCTTCCCTTGTTGCAGGAATCTTTCCCATTTCCAACAGTCTTTTGATAGGTGCAAAAAATCCTGTATCGTAAATCGGCACACCCTCTTTAATGAAATTATAAATTATTGGATGTGCTACACGAGCATAATCCCAGAACTCTGTCAAAGTATAAACAGGTTGTACAGAAACTAGATTTATCTTTTCTTCTTTTCCCTCAGGAGTTTTAATAGTTATCCAAGATTCTGGCATGTCGTCAGCTATCTTAAGCAAGTCACCATCTATCTTGTCAAGCATTTCATTAGTCAAGGTGAATGTAGTATCATCAACGACAACAAAGATATCTATATCACTCTTTGGTTTGAATTCTTCCCTAGTAACAGAACCCATCATCACAATCGCTTTAATGTATTGGCCGTACTTTTCCAGGACTTTCTTCGAGTAATTCTTCACAAGTTCCATTCTTTGTTCTTTTGTTTCTAATTTTGGTTCTATGATAGCAGGTACATTATTCTCTATCTTTTCTGGTTTATTTTCTGTTTTCTTCTTCATAAATTCGCCTCTGTCTCCTCGTCCTATAAGAGTCTATTATAGCACCTATGGCAGATCCTAATAATGTGGTACCTACAACTATACCTATGCTAGATAACCAAGTGTACGGATCATTGTCGGGTCTAATAGTCATATACCTCGTTCCAACTAATAGTAAACCGCCTAAAAATCCTGACTGTGCTCCGTCAACTTCTCTACTATTTTCATTCATCTGAATTTCTACCACCCACTCGGCAATTCCTCACCAACAAAGTCTTTCGGTAATAATTTCTTCAGCCGTTCTATAATGTCATACGTTAATCCCAAAGCTTCATTTAAATGGTCTGTACTAACTTCTTTAATATCACCATGGTCAATATCTTTCCACAGTTTATCCAACTTGACAAACTTGTCCACATATTCTTTCTCCAGTTTTTTCTGTTTTACAAGCTTCTCCAGGAATTCGGGAGCTTTCTTGTAGTCAGGTGTTTCCTTGTAGTAATGCATTACAACAGCCTGCACCATGTCCAGTGTGGTGTATCTTAAATCGAAAATAAGCATCTTCACTTCATTCTTTACTTTCTTGTATCTTGCGCCAGCTGCACGAGCCTTCAAGCTTATAGTCTCATCACTCGGAGGAATCAATCCCATCTGTAGCATCCTCTGTATAGGTTTGATGAATCCTGTGTCGTATATTGCCAAACCATATCTCAGAAAGTTAGAGAATTCAGGCGAACCGATTCTTATAGACTGCCAGAACTCTGTTAAGGTATGAGCCTGTATATGCAGTTCTTTCATCTCAGTTGCGATAAGATAAAGATGATCAATAACTTTGTTCAAATCTTCCGTAGCTTTTGTAGCTGTGTCGTCAACAATAACCCAAATATCTATGTCAGAACCTTTGACTGTCGTGCCTTTTACAACTGAACCGAAAATAAGCACAGATTTTATCAGTTCGCCATATTGCTTTCTGATGGTATTGGTGAACCTGACTACCTTTTCT
This sequence comes from uncultured archaeon, assembly GCA_964570195.1. Classification (GTDB taxonomy): domain Archaea; phylum Aenigmatarchaeota; class Aenigmatarchaeia; order CG10238-14; family SCSR01; genus JACOWB01. Next base: position 132 of record CAZMWU010000030.1, on the reverse strand, counting down.
ATGACTTCCTTCTGGTTTATCTGGGGTGCTTGTTGCTGCAGCTGTTTCTTGGCAAGTTCAACATCCTCCAATTCTTCCTCCAAAGTTTCGAAAGGCATAAATATCTCTTGATTTGGTTATATATAAAGATTA
>CAZMWU010000029.1:0-7431 GCA_964570195.1 uncultured archaeon | reverse complement strand
AATCTTGAGATTGCATGACAAGGTTGTGGTCATAGCCGACTATAGGGAAAAGGAAGTCATAGAGAATTTAAAGAATCTCGGTGCTAATGTGAACGAGATGAATTTGAAAGTTGGGGATTTTGTATGCTCCGGCGATGGCATAGTCATAGAAAGAAAAACTCACAGTGATTTCGTCTCTTCAATCATAGACGGCAGAATTTTTGAACAATTAAAACATTTGAAAGAAAATTATGAAAAGCCTGTAATAATTGTTGAAGGATTTTCTGATAGAGAAATGAATGATAATGTATTGAAAGCGACTGTTGCAAGTTTGATAGCAAAATTTAATGCGTCTTTTGTAAACACAAAAAACTCATTGGACACCGCAAGAATGGTGTATTGGCTGGCTAAAAAAGAGCAAGATGATGCCAACCAAACTTTAGGATTTAAGCAAGGCAAAAAACCCAAAGACACTAAACGATTGCAGGAATTTATTCTATCATCAATACCTGGAATCTCAACTGTACTTGCATGCAGGTTATTGGAGAATTTCAAAAGTGTGGAGAATGTTGTGAATGCATCTGAAAATGAGTTATCGAAAGTTAAAGGCCTTGGAAAAAAACGTGCAATTAGGATAAAAAAACTTTTGACGAACAAGTATAGTTAGTGGCGTTAACCTGGAAAATGCATAGAAAAACTCGAATTTCCAGTTGCCAAAATACGCAAAGATACTCTTGAAACCTTTGATGATATTAAAACGATAAAAATAGATTATATAGAAAGGAGACTTGCTGATGCGAAAAAGTTGGGATTGGTTGGATGGTTAAAAGGATACAAAAAAAGGAAAGACTGACGCGCAGACTGGTTCCCGTAGTAATTTTTTTGGCCACATTCAACTTACTTGCGATACCCCTCTATATCGGAATATATACCAATTTTTCATTTGACCCTTTGAAAGAATTGAATGCACGAATGGTTTCCGCTACCCTAAACTTTTTTGGCTATAACACCCATCCTGATGGCAGCATGGTTAATCTGGTATCAGACGATGTCACGCAGAAGATAGATATATCATGGGATTCTACCGGCTGGAAAAGCATGTATGCGATAGCCGCGTTGATCATGTCCACGCCTATCTCAAAAATTTCAAGGAGGATGAAGTTTGCCCTCGTTGGAGTGGCGAGTATTTTTTTAATAAACTATATTCGCCTAGTTACGACTATTTTAATTTCGGTGAGGTTTGGTTTTGACTTGTTTGACATAATCCACACAGTACTGTGGAGAGAGGGTCTTATCCTCGCTGTGGTTGGAATATGGCTTGTTTGGGTTAGGATGGAAAAGTATAATATCGGAAAAACCAAATAAATTTTAGATAGTTAATGCCGGAAGACGAAAAGGAAGCTGGAGTGGAGGAGGAAGAGTCGCCTTCAGAGGTTTCTATTCCTGAGGAGAATACACCAGAAAACGAGGAAAAAATAAAAGCAAGAAGGCCTCCAAAGACGGACACTCTGGTTAAAAGGGACGTATCATTTTTGCAGAAAAAATTAGCTGAATTGGAGATAGCTACTTCTGAAGTTCAGGAAACCGTACAAAAAATAGATTTGAGTGAGCTGGAGGGACTGAAACAACGGGTGGAGGATATCGAAGATCTTTCGATGGTTGAGAATGCTGGTGTAATTGAACTGAAAAAGATGTTGGAGGATATTCAAACAAAGCTCGCCGCCACACATGAACTTGAAGAAAAGGTGGGGAATCTAGAACAAATAATTAACGCGCCACCCGAGCTGTCAGAGGTTGAGACAAAAATAAAAGAAGGTGTGAAAACAGCGACTGATGAACTCCAAGCTGTTAAAGAAGAATTTCAAAGTAAGCTGGACGAGACTGGCACGGCTATATCCGACTTGAGCAAGGGGTTGTCTACATTAAGCGAATCTGTACCGGACTTGGAAAAAAAGATAAAGGAGCTTGACGTAGAAAAATTGAAGGAAGAAGTCAAGAATTACGCTGCTCTTGTGCCGACATTTCCCAATTTTGAAGCTGTAACAAAGGATCTGGAAGATTCTGTAACTTCTATCAGGCATGACGTTGAAAGTTACAAAAGTGAATTGGAAAAAATAAAACAAGAGGTTGAAGAAAAAGTAAACGATTCGTCAAAAATTAGATTGTCGAGAGAACTGGGGGATATCAGGAACGATCTGCTAACCAATACATCAAAAATCGGGAATATTGAATTGTTTATCGAGGACCTGGCACGGCAAATCAACGATGTAGTGAAGGAAATTAATGAAATAAACCCTGTAATTAAGAAATTTGACAGATTCGATGCTGAAAAATTGAAGGAAGAAGTCAAGAATTATATAACACCTTTGATACCCGAGGCTCCGGATTTGGACAAACTGAAAAGAAACTTGGAAGACTCTATCGGGCAACTGAAATTTGATGTTGAAGCGTACAAAAAGAATTTCGAAAGACTTCAGCAGGACGTTGAAGAAAAACTCAGAACGCCGCTGCACGGCAAATTATTGAAGGAATTGGAGGAAGTCAAAAATGATTCACTTATTACAAACTCTAAATTTGATTCGATTGATTCATTTGCTAAAGAGCTGGCGAAAGAGGTTAGTGCGGTAAGGCCGTTGATCAACAGGCTTAGCAGCAAGGTTGAGAGTTTTGAAGGACTGGGTGATATAGAAAGGTCTATAGACGAGAAGCTGCATGAATTCAGGTCTGTTTTGGCAACTGCAGAGACGATAAAGGAAAGCAGCCAGCCATTCAAAGAAATAGACCATGTATTGTCGCGGCTCAGAGGTGTCGAGGGAAGATTGTCAGAAATCAGAAAATTTACAGACGAATTTGAAAAATCTAAAGAAGAAATCCTGACATTAAAATGGAGGACAGATTACAAGAAGTTAGTGGACGATGTTAACAAGAGGTTCGACGACCTTAGAAGGGATATTCAAAGCAAAATCACTGGAGAAGGAAACGAGGATATGGAATCGAAGCTCGAAGCCGTCAACAGGAATATTTCTGCGATTCAGGATCTTGCAATGTCGGTTGACAAAAAGTTTGAGAACAACGATAAACTTGTGAAGGAGTTGGAGAATGACTTGTCTGTATTGCAAGGGACCCTTATGGTTTTGGAAAGCAGAACATCAAAAACCCCCGGGGAGGATATAGGGCAATTGGTTGACAAAGTCAGCTCGCTCGAAAGCAAAATTGCAAATACAAGTCAACTGGCAAACAGATTGAGCAATCTTGAAATTAATATGCAAGAATCGTCTACAGATGTAGTTGACGAACTTGTAAACAGGATTGTGTTTCTGGAATCACGGATAGCTGCATTGGAAGGGGTATTGTCCACATCAAAATCCTACCCGATAATATTGGAGTGATAAGATACGTATGTCGCGAAAACAAAATGACATTGCATCTGCAGAAAGCGATGACGGCAGAGAAAACAAATTCGAAGAGCTGAATAGAAATATCTCGGATGTCAAAAATCTCGCAACATCTTTGGATAAAAGAATCGAATTCAATGAAAAATTATTTTCGCAAATCGGCGACTCTTTAATGACGAAATTAAAAGAGATGGGGGCAGACAAAAAAGAAAGTTGGTTGGGACCTAAGAATGAGAAGAATCAGAACTTCCAAGATGATATTGCCCGGTTTTATAGAAGATTTGATGGAATAGAAAATAAACTGGCGCCTTTGGAAGATGACTTGTCAGTCCTGCAAGGCAACCTGATGGCGATAGAACAAAACAATTCGGACATCGGGGTTGCTGTAGCTGATTTGCAAGAGACAAAAGTTAACATTGAGAAGAGATTCAAATTTAACGAAAGTCTGACGGATTCTTTGCAAAAAGAAATGACAAAGATCAAAACTGATTTTACAGATTCGCTTAAAAAGCAACCTAGAAGCGAGACATCAAACATGCTCAAAAACATAGACCGTCTCCAAAGCGAGATGGAAAACATAAAATCATTGCAGGCTGAAAATAAAACAGACGAAATGATTGACAGAATCAGTGAATTGGAGAGAAAAGTGGAATCTATCCGCACGGCAACGTCGTTTGACGGACAACTATCTGATATTATTGGCAGACTTGCATTTCTTGACTCTAGGCTGGTTGCTTTGGAGGGCACAATACAGGATATTCCTAGATATTCACCGATAGTTGTCGAGTAACATATTAAGTTTCACGGCATACTTAATTTAATGCCCTACACTTTGATCATAAGCGAGAAACCTGATGCAGCACGCCGTATTGCGGAATCTATTGCAGACAAGAAACCGAAGACTATAGAAAGAAACGGTGTCGATTATTACGAATTCACTGTAAACGGGCGGAAGCATATTTGCGTACCTGCTGTCGGACATCTTTTTGTTTTAGATGCAAAGGGAAAGGGATGGACTTATCCTGTGTTCGACTATGAATGGATACCAACATACGAACGCAAGGGCACGGAATGGACAGAAAAATATTTTAGAAATATCAAAGAACTGGCAAAAAATGCAACGGAATTTATCGATGCGGCGGATGTGGACAACGAAGGCGAAGTCCTGCTCTACAACATTTTAAGATTCATTTGCGGCGTCGAAGACGGAAAGAGGATGAAGTTCTCAACGTTGACAAAGGATGAGCTGATAGAATCCTACAAGAAAATGGAAAAGCACATTATTTTTCCGATGATAGAAACCGGATTGACCAGGCACGAACTTGATTGGTTGTATGGAATCAACCTCACGCGCGCATTGACACTTGCGCTAAAAAATGTCAGCAAAGGTTTCACGGTTCTGTCGACAGGCCGTGTACAAGGACCAACATTGAAAATGCTGATGGAAAAGGAACTGGAAATCAGGAAATTCAAATCCGAGCCATTCTGGCAGTTGGAACTGCATGTCGAGGTTGATGACCAGACTGTTATCGCGGCTTTTGAACAGGAAAAAATCTGGAAAAAAGAGGATGTCGAAGGTGTGTTTGACAAGTGTAAAGGAAAGGATGCGGTTGTCAAGGATATCAAAAAGAAGCAGTATAGACAGTATCCTCCACCGCCTTTCAATACAACAGACCTGCAATCAGAAGCCTATTCACAATTCAAATTTTCACCGACCCAGACTTTAAGCATCGCCGAATCTCTCTATCAGGCGGGATATATATCCTATCCGCGATCATCCTCCCAGAAATTACCGCCGAGTGTGGGATATGAAAAAATTATAAAAGCACTGGAAAAATTACAGCCTTATAAAAATTTTGCTGGAGGACTGCTGAAGAAAGGCCATCTTAAACCTGCCGAAGGGGCGCGAGATGATCCAGCGCATCCGTCAGTATACGCAACCCATGAAGTACCTGATCTAAAAAAATTGAACGCCCAGCAGAAGAGGATATACGATTTGATTGCCAGAAGAACCCTGGCTGCTTTCGGCAAGGAAGCCACACGCGAAACCAATACGGTCGCACTTGATGTCAATGGAAACAAATTCTTCCTGATCGGCAAAAGAACGATAGAACCTGGATGGATAGAGATATACGAACCTTATCTCTCTCGGGATGATGTTATTTTGCCCGAAATGAAAATCGGTCAGGTTCTGAAAGTGAACAAGTTGGAATTGCTGTCAAAAGAAACGCAGCCTCCGGGAAGATACTCGCAAGGATCTGTCATGAAGGAGTTGGAAAAAAGAAATCTTGGAACAAAGGCTACACGGGCAGATATACTGCAGACATTGTACGACAGGGGCTACATAAACGGAAAATCGATACAAGTTACAAAATTGGGCGAAGCTGTAGTGCAATCACTGGATGAATATTCCTCAAAGATTGTCAGCGAGGAATTGACGAGACATTTTGAAGACGAGATGGAGCAAGTTTATAACGGCGAGAAGGAAAGGACAAAAGTTGTTGATGAGGCTAAACAGGTTCTTGCCGAGATACTGGAAGAATTCAAAAAGAGCGAGAGTGAAATCGGTAGAAAACTTTTAGAAGGTTTGACAGAAGCCAGAAAGGAAGCCAACAGGTTAGGAATATGCCCAAGATGCGGGAACGAGCTGAGAATCATGAGATCCAGGACAGGAAATTTCTTTGTAGGTTGCGGAGGATATCCGAAATGCAACAACATGTATCCCTTGCCGAGAATGGCCAAGATACAATCATTGGACAGAGTATGCGACAAATGCGGGACACCGATGATCCAGGTGATAAGAAGGTTCAGGCGACCTTTCAGGATGTGTCTTGATACAAACTGCCCTACTAAAGCCGGATGGAAAAGGAAATAGTCAAAGTTATTTATTAACAAATTGAATAATAGTTTATGAAAAAGCGAAAAACCAATAATGCTTATCAAAAGTATGTTTTGCCTTTGTTTGTTGTTACAGCCTCGATAGTCTTTGCTATCCTATTCACAATACTTCTGGCTCCTGCTGTTTTGACGAAATTTGGTTTTGAACCCGTACTCATCTTATTGCTCGTCGCTTCCGGCATCACCGCATCTACGCTTGCAATATTGTTCTATCTCTTGCTGAAGAAGGAAATCAAATTGTGACTTCAGATATTTCCTAGAATACCAAGACAATTGAAAATTAATTCTGGACAATCAACTGATTTTAGCCTTTAGAATCTTAACTTCATTCACGGGCTTGTCATTGGAATCCGTTTGGACTTTAGCTATCTTATCCACCACATTCATTCCTTCCACAACCTTACCGAACACAGGATGTTTGTCATCAAGGTAATTATTGTTCACGAGATTGATGAAAAATTGGCTTCCGCCTGTATTGGGTCCTGCATTTGCCATGGCGATCGTTCCACGGCTGTTGATCTGTTTGCCGGTAAACTCGTCCTTGATTGTATATCCGGGTCCGCCTGTTCCCGTTCCTGTCGGGTCGCCTCCCTGAATCATAAACCCGTCAATCACCCTGTGGAAAATAACACCATCATAAAACCCTTCGCTTACAAGCTTTTCAAAATTGCCGGCAGTGATTGGTTTGTCTTTGTACAGCTCTATGACAAATTTTCCCATGGTTGTCTCAAGAGAAATTCTCTTCGGCATAGTATCTACTACATTATCATTCGGGATAATAAAGTACGCACTTGCTGCCAGAATTAATATTGCAACTATGACAAGGTGCTTCTTGACCATTGGATTAATTTGTTTCCTTTGGAATTTATAATGCAACACTATCCCCCGCCGGACACTGTTGCAGGAACGGGTCTTTTAACGATTATTAAGAGGTTTGTTGCGTAGCGGGTCTTAATTCTTTTTTCTGTTCAAATAAGCTACCAAACCGAGAGCTAATAGAATGTGAAAAGCGTCTTTGGATACACCAACATTGTCCCCCGCCGGAAACTTTAAATACTTTATGTTACTAATAATACTAAATTTAGTATATAGGATAACATAAACCAGTGATTAAAATGACAGAAAAAAGGGGCGTGCTGATTACATTTTCGATAAAGAG
>CAZMWU010000028.1:2035-7468 GCA_964570195.1 uncultured archaeon | reverse complement strand
GAGAAGTTCACCACCAATCGAAGAAAATGGTAGAAAATTCTGTGCATTTTGAGTTTTTCAAAATTCTCTATAGTTCATAAAACGGTGGTAATGTCAAAGAAAACAGACCCTTCTTTTTCCAATTGAAGTGTACTCATCTGTACACCACCAGTGAATACACTGGTGGAAAGAGCAGATTCTATAAAGTTACAAATTCCGTTTTTAACTGTTTAAGTGATGTTAATGATACTATTTTATTAATGCCTTTTCTGGAAATAACGTTTTTTACCAAATGGTAGTATGCATCCTGATCTTTGACCCGCACTTTAACAACCATCTCCCAATTCCCAGTGACGATGTCAATACTTTCAATTTCAGAATTTTTGGCTAACTCTCTGCCAATTTTTTCTGGATTTCCATATTCATCTGGTGACAGGCTGATCAGCACAAAAACGCAAAATCCTTCCTGTATCTGTTTGTAATCAAAAACTGCTTTGTAAGTTTTGATAATGCCTTCTTTCTCAAGCTTTTTGATATTATAATGGAGCGTCGTGGCCGGTTCATGTAGATTCTTTGCTATTCTCGCAATCTGCGGCGCACAGTATCCTTCTTTGAACAATTTTACCAGTTTTTCGGTGATGTTTTTCATGGGAATGTAAAGTTTTGTTCTTAATATTGTTTGAAAACAATTCAATTATTTATATATTTTTTGTTTAATATTCGTATATTTTACGATAAAATATATTATGGTCGGTTGTGATACTATTTTTTATGCCACCGTTTAACTGTGGGAAGACGGGTTGATTGAGAGAGTAAAAGAGTACAAACCCGTGAGAGGGATAGAATATTGGGTGAAAATCATGAAGACCATAACTGAGGCTAAGGCGCAAAGAAGCGCTGACTGCCGTTATCAAGAGAATCCTGCCAGAGGGAGACATATTTGGCAGTGTAAACTCTGATGAATTTAGTATAACTGTGGGTGATGAAACAAAGGGGGTATTCAAAAGATTTGAATACCTTAGTCTGCCATTTTCTATAACTGGAAACAAAGAGAAATTTAGTAAACTTCTGCAAAATGCGGAAGAAAATGGAACTTCGTTTAGAGAAGAACTGGATAAAGATGCAACGGCAAAACGTATTGTAGAACAATTCTTTGATGTGATGGATTCCCATCCTGCTTTTTCAAGACAAGCATTGGATCATTCATTGGGGAAAAGCTATATTGATGTTACTATGTTAGCAGAAGCAGGTAAAGAGGACACTTTTGAAGACCACCTAGCCAAAGTCGTGACTGGTTGGAAACATTTAGCAGACTTCTACTGCATTGAAGGACTTGTCGGAGGAGACGGAAAGAGGAACCCATTTACAAAAAATGAAAACTCGTCACTTCTTGCCGGAGCTTTAGATAGTTTAGAAAGTACATTGCCAAGACTTAAACAAAAAGTCAATTCCGAAACATGGAAAGAAATTTGTCTAAAATTATCTTTGGTTGTAGGAAGGGATTACAAACAAATAGACAGAGCTGTTGAGGTGTTAGGCTTGGTGTTTAGGACAGAAAAAGAGATCTCCGAAGATGAAGCACAACAATCTCTTAATCTTATTGGTGAATTATCCTCATCAACGTTTGAAACCAACACAGATATCGGAAAATTGTACAACACACTGATTAGGTTTCACAATTGGATGCCGCTGGCATTGAAGCAGAATGGTCCAAGTGGTGATACTTATGACAGTATTTGTGTTCCTTCAAAAAAAGCTCTAGAGCTGTTAGAGGAATCTTCAGAAATAAAAAAATCAATATCTCAAATTAGAGATGCGACATCACCCAAAGGATTAGCTTTAGCCACATTGGTGGATGATGAAAAAATAGGATCTAAGGAAAAACTCATAAGCCGAATTAAAGACCGAGGAGAGGAGTTATTGGAGAAGGTTGACGAAGGAAGAGAACAGTTTACTACGTTTAGTTTAGGAGATCCAGCTTTCTACACCGGACTAACGGGTGGAAAATGGAAAGGATTAAAGCTTTTACACGACGCAAAAGAAGCCTTCGAGTTGACGTACAAAGTTCCAGAAGGATTTGCTGTATCTTCCATCGCTTTGGAAAAAATGTTCAAAGAAGGACTCGAAGGAATTCTTAAAACCGACATTTTCTCGCTTAATGAAGAAAGAAGAGGTGATGTTTTAAAGATACTTGATAGTATTGATTTTGAAAAATGTATCAGCAGAGAGATGTTAGATCCATTAGGAGATTCTCTGATCGTGCGTTCTAGTATGTACGGAGAAGATGGCAGCTCTAATTTCTCTGGAACATACGAATCTGCAGCGTGTAAAAGAGAGAACTTAGGAGAAGCTATCACAGAAGTAGTTAAAAGTTACTTTTATCAAGAAGCAATCAACAGTAGAGAAGATGTAGGGTTAGCCCATATTCCGGGCATTAGTCTTGTAATTCAACAAAAGATTAAAGGCAAAGGTGGGGTAATTCATTTGACAAAATGTGATTGCAGTGTTAGCTTCGCCGAAACTCCTGAAGATGCAGTTCTAGGAAAAGGGTCTCATAAATCTGCCGGAACGATGGATGAAGCTTTAGAAGGAACGCCACTCCAAATATTGAAGAATGATTTCCGTTTGCTCCATAAAGTTTTCGGAGATTCCGACTTGGAATTTGTAATAGATAACCGGGCAAGTATATACTTAACCCAATTAAGACCAAAGTACAGAACACCTGAGCACGTTAGTATAAATAGCAACACTGAGAGAATGACGATAAGCAGTTTAGATGATCTTCCAAACACGGTATTAAACAGAAAATACATTGTAACAATGGAGTTTCTGGGAAGAGATAATATCATAAATAGAGAAGGAGAGATCATGGATTTCATAAGAAAAAACAGGCTTTACATAGTAGCAGTAGAAGGAAATATGCCTCGTGTGGCACACATCCCAAACAAGATTGAGGGCCACTTTAAGATTCCATACTTAATGAGAGGTATTAAAAATGATAAATGAAGAACAACTAGAAAAAATAAAAGAATTTGCCCTTGAATTAGATTGGGATTTAGCATTTGAAGGAAGGGCAAAAGGGAATCGGCATTTATTCCGCATTGTTAAAAAAGCTAAAGAAATAGCAACAAAACATAATGTTGATATTTCCATTGTAGAAGCTGGAGCATGGCTGCACGACACTAATTTAGAAAAAACGGTAACTGGGAATACCCTTGAGAATAGAGATAAAGTGCTTCGATTATTTGAGGAAATTGGAATAAGCAAACCTGATCAGCGGATAGTATTACACTGTATTGAAGCACACGATGGAAGGATTCCAGCAACAATACTAGAAGCAAAGATCGTCCACGATGCAGACACTTTAGAAAAAATGGGCTCACTAGGGATAATTAGAGAAACATGGAAAAGAGCGCAAATTGGGTGGAACAGCGAGAAAATAATTGAACATCTAAAAGTGCATTTAAAGAAACGTGAGAGTCGATTGTACACTTCAGAAGCAAAAGAAAAAGCTAAAGAATTAAATAAGATATTGGGATATTTTTTTCGAATCATTGATGAGCAGCTTAAAGAATGACTTTTGACTTAGGTGGATGTTGTGGAGCTAAACTACAATAAAATCTGCTTTTTCCACTAATGTATTCACTGGTGATCTGGAAACGAGTGAACTAGCTTAGGAAAAAGCATGCTCAGAAGCTTTCGGCGAATTTCTCATGACACCAGTGGAATATCTGTTGGTTTTAAGATAAATAATTTATTTTCTCCAATAACTCAGGAAACGTCAAATATCCCGCTTTCTCATTAAAATGCCCCGCTTTTTTGATAAGATTCACTTTTATTCCCAGTTTTTCTGCCAACTCTTTCGCTTTTCCCAGTGGAATGTAGGGGTCATTGTCCGAGTGAAAGATATGAAACTCTCGGCAGTTCTGCTTTATCATCTTCCAATTAAATTGTCGATGTGTGAAAGTTTTCATTTTTGGATCAAATTCGTTGTTGAGCGGGCACCAAGCAGGAGCAATGAGGAAAATGGCTCTAGCTTTATGTTTTTCAAGCATGTTAAGAATAAAAGCCGCTCCCAGACTGTGCCCAATCAAAATGGGTTCATCAATGATGCCATAATTATCCCTCAGAAAATCTTCCCATTCTTGACATCTGGGGTTATTAGGGTGAGGAAAAGCAGGAACAACAACGGAATGACCTTCTTTCTCTAATTCTTTCTTTAGCCAGGGAAACCAATTCTCCTGCGGATTTCAGCCAAAACCATGGATAATGAATACATGGAGACGGTTTGGTACATCTTCAAAAAATTGTATGAGGATGGTGTTATCTATGAAGGAAAAAAAGTCTTGCTTTATTGCCCACGATGTGAAACTCCTTTAGCAGCTTCAGAAATAGCTCTGGATAATAGTTACAGAAATGTTACAGAAAAAACAGCCACAGTCAAGTTCAAACTGAAAGGAGAAAAAGATACCTATGCACTTGCCTGGACAACGACGGCATGGACGCTTTTGGGAAATGTTGCTCTAGCCATCAATCCCTTACTAACATACGTTAAGATTCTCCAAAAGAATGAGTATTACATTCTTGCCAGAGATCGGTTGAATGAAATCAAAGGAAACTACAAGATAGTTGAGGAGTATAAAGGAAGTCAATTGGTGAAGAAAGAGTACGAACCTCTTTATCATATCCCTTCAGAGAAAAAAGGTCACTACATCGTTGATGGCGGCAATGAAGTTGCTGCAACAGAAGGAACCGGTTTTGTCCACATGGCGCTTTACGGCGAGTTTGATTATCGCATGGTTCGAAAATATGACCTCCCCACAGTACAGCACATTAACCAGCAAGGAAAAATCCATCTCGGTCCTAAAGAATGGTTTGGCCTCTGGTTCAAGAAGGCAGATGAGAAAGTACTAGAAGATTTGGAAGAGAGAAAGCTCCTCTACCAGACAGAAGACTACACTCACTCTTATCCCTTCTGCTATCGCTGTGACACTCCCCTGTTTTACAATGCTGTAGATTCATGGTTCGTTGATATTCAGAAAATTAAGCCAAAACTCTTGCAGAGAAACGAGCAGATCAACTGGTACCCACATCATATCAAAGAAGGTCGTTTTAAGTACATCATCGAGAATGCCCCAGATTGGAGTATTTCAAGGAATCGATTCTGGGCAACGGCTATTCCTGTGTGGAAATGTAAGAAGAACAATCATACTACAATTATTGGAGGTATCAAAGAACTCAAAGAAAAAGCAATCGAAAAAATAAGCAAAGATATTGATTTACATAAGCACGTCATGGACAATATCCATCTGAAATGTGATATATGTAAAGAATCTATGACGAGAATTCCAGAAGTCATGGACTGCTGGTTTGAGTCTGGCAGCATGCCTTACGCAGCAAAGCACTATCCCTTCGAGAATAAAGAACGGTTTAACACAAATTTTCCAGCAGATT
>CAZMWU010000028.1:0-2025 GCA_964570195.1 uncultured archaeon | reverse complement strand
GAGTACATTGCGCAAGTGAGAGCCTGGTTCTACTACATGCATGTCCTCTCCGTCATTCTCTTTGACAAGGCGCCGTTCAAGAATGTCGTCGTCAGCGGCACTATTCTAACTAATGAAGGAACGAAAATGTCCAAATCCAAGGGAAATTTCTCGCCACCAGAAGTTGTCTTTGACAGATATGGTGCAGACGCACTCCGTTTCTACCTCATGCTCTCTCCTTTGATGCGTGCAGAAGATCTCAACTTCAATGAAGAAGCAATAAAAGATGTCTACAGGAAAGTTATTATGCTCCTGGAAAATATCAAGCAATTCTACGAGCTGTATAGAAAGAACAATGCAAAACTTAATGATACTTCCTCAGACCATATTCTAGACAGGTGGATTATCAGCAGACTACAGGAACTTCTAAAGACAGGAACTGCAACTATGGAAGACTATGACACCAATAAGACTTGCAGCGAGATAATGGTATTCATCGATGAGCTCTCCACATGGTACATTCGAAGAAGCAGAGACCGTTTCAAGTTTGAGAACAAGAAAGAAAAAGAGAAGGCAACAAGAACCTTAGCCTACGTCCTTCATGCTCTCGCAAAGATGCTGGCTCCTATTACCCCCTTCATTGCAGAAGACATCCAGCAGATGTTCAGAAAAACGAACAAAAAGATAGAAGAGTCTGTTCATCTAGAGTTATGGCCAGAGTATAATCCAGCGCTTTTCAATAAATCTCTTAATGAGAAGATGCAGCAAGTGCGAAATATCGTCAGCAGAGCTCTAGAAGAGAGGGAAAAAGCAAAAATCCCCCTCCGCCAGATTCTGAATAGAGTAGAGATAACCGGAGTTTCTCTAGAAAAAGAATTGGCACAGTTGATTGTAGATGAAGTCAATGTCAAGCATCTCGAGATGAAAAAAGGAACTACTTTTTCCGTTGCCCTAGACACCAAAATAACACCAGAACTAATCCGGGAAGGAACAGCCAGAGAAATCATTAGACTAATAAACAGCTATAGGAAACAGCAAAACTTAACGATCAATGAAAAAATTATACTTGCTATAGCCATTGACGAAGATCTTAACTCATTCAAAGAAGAAATCCAGCAAAAGGTAGGAGCAAAAATCTTATATCTCAAGAAACCAGGAGAAAAATTGGAAGGATATTCCTTTTCTGCCAAAGAAAAAATTAAAGAGAAAACTGTGGAGATAGCTTTCAGGCTGGCAAAAGATGCTTAAAAGAACATATATTGTTTTATGTACTCTGCTTCTTGTATTGCCAAGTGTAATAGAAGCGCAAGAAGAGCACAAACTGCAATTGATCCTAAAGCAAGCAGAAAACAGTAAAGAAGTAGATAATGTTCTGGCAAATATCATTATTCTCGACAAAGAAACAAATGACGAACGAATGATATCATCGTATGTGCAGAAGAATCCTGTAACCATGTCTCTGCAGCAAGGACGCTATGCATTTATCTTTAAGATTGATAGTTTGCAAACACCAGGAAAAGATTACTATGGCGAGATAGAGATTGATTTAGAGAGGGATACAGCCAGAGAGGTAATAGTGTTTCCAGTAGGCTCTTTCGACGGCGTTGTGTATGATACTCTAGACAATTTAGTGAGCAGAGCAGCATTGAAAATTGAATGCAATAAAGAATATGGAGAAAAACCGCCAGGAACAACAGATAAAGTAGGATCTTTTGCCATGGCATATGCTCCCATCGGTGAATGTTTGATTACAGCAACATCGCATAATGCAGTCGGCTCTCAGCGTATGAAGGTAGAGAAAGGAATGTCTCAGCACATCGAACTCAAGCTCAACAAACCAGTCATCGCTCCAGCATTTCCATACACTACGACTATTCTCATATTTATTATTCTGGGGGGAGCAGGCACTTTAATTATCCTATTCTTGAGAAGGCAGAAGAAGACCCTACACCATACACCGCAAGAAGTAGTACCCAAACAGGAAACACAGGAGAAAGTCCAAAAGCAACCAACCAGTCATCTAGGGAAACGCACACAGGATATCAT
>CAZMWU010000027.1:0-7541 GCA_964570195.1 uncultured archaeon | reverse complement strand
AAACATGATGTTTCCTGTCGACATGGGAGCAGGCAAAGAATCACGCGGATATTTGCGACCAGAAACTGCACAAGGTGCATATGTAAACTTCCTGCGACACTTCAACATTCTCAGAATGAAAATGCCTTTAGGTTTGGCAATAATCGGCAAAGCATTCAGAAATGAGATATCCCCACGACAGTTATTATTGCGACAACGAGAATTCACCCAGGCCGAATTGCAAATATTTTTCGACCCTAGCAAAGTCAACGAGCATGAAAATTGGAAAGAGATCGCCAAGTACAAACTTCTTGTAAAAGAAGGTAAAAAAATAGCAGAAATTAGCTGCGATAATGCCGTTAAAAAAATCAAACTTCCGAAATTCTATGTCTACTATCTTGCAAAGGTGCAACAATTTTTCTTGGACACATTGAAAACACCCAAATCAAAATTCAGGTTCCGACAATTATCAGATGAAGAGAAGGCATTCTACAATAAAATTCACTTTGATGTCGAAATCGAGCTAGAAAATATCGGATTCAAAGAATGCGGAGGAGTTCATTACAGAACAAATCATGATTTATCAGGCCATCAAAATGTTTCTGGCGAATCACAGGAAATTTTCCACGATGGTAAGAAATTTGTTCCGCATGTCTTGGAACTATCATTTGGTATTGACAGAATTTTTTACAGTCTCTTGGAATTAAATTATGCCGAAGATAAAGAGCGAGTTTTTGTTAGATTGTCTCCTAATTTGTCACCGTTTACAGTTGCGATATTTCCACTGGTCAGCAAAGACAAGCTTCCAGAAAAAGCACAGAAAGTCTACGAAGAACTAAAACAGCATTTCAACGCAATTTACGATGATACCGGCAGCATAGGCAAAAGATATTATCGACAGGACGAAATTGGTACACCGATCTGCATTACAATTGATTACAACACTTTAAAAAACAATACAGTTACTCTCAGGGACAGGGACACTACAAAACAAACTAGGGTTAAGATAAGCAAATTAGCTGAAAATATAAAGAAATTGACTAGCCTCTGAAAACTCTTGCATTCGGAGGGCAGATTATAAGCACGTCCTCATCAACACCGACAATATCACCATCGCTCGCATTTATAGTCTTCTTCAATCTTTCTACAGCCCGCTTCAATTCATTGATGTCATTTTCCCTCATTTCCTTTATCCTGAGAAAAACAAGCTTACCTTCCCTTACCATCCCTTGAATCCTTTCGGCGTCAGAAAATGCCTTCAGATTTTCAACAGCCACTTCGAAATGCCTTTCTTCTTTGAACAAGTCCTCATTCAGTTCAACTTTGTCTTCGGGATTTTCTGGTGGTTTTCCAAAGAGTGCCATTTTTATCTGATATAGATTCGGTTTATAAATTTAAATAATTGACTTACATTATGACAAATGAAGATGATGTGATTTCTGACATCTGGGAACCGTGGCAACCAGAACTAGACCAAACTGTAAGATTTAGATATAGTCAAGAATGTCCTTGGTATAGGTCAAACGGTTCTGGAGGATGGAGCCATACGCCTTATTATCAAGGAATTACAGGTGCCGTTACTTATATCGGCAAGCCCAAAAGTCATGGAGCTCACAGATTTTGTATAAAGACCGAATATGGTGACTTTTTTTGTGCCGCTATAGAGTTAACACCTGTAGAAAGCGACAGAAGTTAACTTAATTCCCTTCTCTTCTGCTCCAATGCAGATACAACATTCCAAATCTTCGTCCTGGCATAAAGAGGCATGTTAGGGTCATTAGTTATCTCATCAAGAATATGTATCGCAGTGCTTATCCTCAGTTCCAATGTATCACCATTATTATTCAAAGTAGTCTTTGACTCTTCAGCTGCAGCCCTGATATTCTTAGGTACAGTCCTATCATTGATTATTTCATCCAATATTCTCATCACAGGTTCAAATTCTTGCATTTCCATACCGATCACCTATTTCACCAGTTTCCTCAATTCAGTCTCCATTTCTTTCAACTTTCCTGTTATCTTTTCTTCAGTTTTTCCTAGAGAATTGACTCTTACTTCAATAGCTTCCTTGGTTTCCCCTAGTTCCTTCTTCAGTTCTTCAACAGGCTTACTTACCATTATCTGTCCGGTGATTTTATAAGCTTTTTCATTCTTGCTTGAATCAAGTTCTTCTAGTGCTTTAGTTATCTCCATTAGTTGCAGTTGCATAGTCTCCTTCTGGATTAATACAGCCTGTAGCTGTTGCTGGTACTGTTGGAATTGCCCTACCATTTCCCTTGTCTGTTCTTCATTCAATTTTATCAACCTCTTCCAGCATGTTCACCATGGAGATATAAGAATTGATTACAGCTTTCAAATAGTTCAATTTCTTGCTTTTTATAACTATCTCGAGAGAATCATTTTTAACATTAAGAACAGTTTCTACGGTTTCGTCATTCTTGATATCCGGTTCCAGGCTTTGTTTGACTAGGTCTGGTTTGGAACATTTGAGAGTTAAAACAGCTTCGTACATGAACTATTGTTTTAGGGCAAAGTTTAAATGACTATCGTGCAAGAACTCTTTTAACAATTTCCGGTCTTTCCTTCACAAATATTCTAAAGCCACAATATGGACATCTAATCTTGTCCTCGATCTTAGCTACAGTCTTTTTGCAATTCGTACATTTATACACTCACACTACCCCTTGGAAAATATGCTTGTCCGGTGAATTTATTACCGCATTTTTTACATAAAAAGATTCCTTTTGACAATCGCTCGGCATAAGGCAGACTACATCTGGGGCACACATGCCTTTGTTTTTCTATCCTCTCTATATCTCTTACCAGATCCCGTGCCTTCTTTCCGTATCTCGGACCGAACCTTCCTGCTGAACCAACTTTCTTTGTAGACATATCACTTCAGTATCCTGAACTTTTGTTTTGTAGCTATCTGCTCCAGTATCGTTTTCAATTGCTCGTCTGTAATCATTGCGCCTATCTTTCCAGATTGATAAAGTTGCACTAGATAGAGTTCTAATTGGTTCGCTATCTCTGGCTTTACAAGCTTTATCCTTCCCAGTCTCTCAGTGGCTTCTTTCGTAAGGACTTTCTTCAAAATTATTTTCTTCATTGCTTCAAGTTGCTGCATCTTCTGCAGTTCTTCAGATTCGCCATTCATTGTTTGCTCACTTCATGCGCTATTTTATCCAGAAGCTTCCTGCCAGCAGGCGAGAGTTTTCTTCCTATTTTATTCGTATTCTTTTCAACCAACCCAGCGGTTTCCAATTGTTGCATAATTTTTCTTATTATGCTCCCGGAAGATTTCCTAAAATGAGCGGGCTTGTGCCCACGTCTTTTTTTCCCACCAAAATAGCTTCTCAATCTCCCAACACCAACATCCCCGTCGACATACAACCTTCTTAAAATGGTAGCGCTTCTAACATGCCAGAAATCATCTTGTTGCGGTATTCTTTCCCTATGCGCACCAGACTTGACAAACTGACTCCATGCAGGCGGAGCGATTTCCTTGACCTTCTTCAGCTCTTCCTTTAGCATGCTGTTGAATTTCTGTGCGTCAACTTCTCTTGGCGAAATCATACTATATCCTTTGGAATCACAACATTTTAATAGTTACCGTTTATTTTTACCTTTTCTGTAGGCGTATGCTATCAAACTGGACGCGAAGACAAATCCTAATGGTGAGAAGAAGGATAGTACAACTAGAATTATTACATTGGATTTCTTTCTTGATTTCTTATACAGCCATTCTCCGAAATCTGATGCCAGTTTGACAATTACATTCATAACTATCATTTGTATGGATATCTATAAACTTTCTTGCAGTTCAGGCACAATATTCTGATTGTTTTTGTTGACTTGTCCAGTCTCACTTGACTGGTTATACCCGGTTTTAATAGTGTGTTGCATTTCTTGCAGAATTTTTTCTTTTCATCTTTGGATAGCCTGACATTATATCGTAAGCCTATCTTTCGTGCTAATTCTACATATCGCCTGCTTCTTTCAGGATGTTTTTTGAATTCCTTTTCTGCTAGTGAAAATAGAATTTCGATTCTCTCTTTTGCGATTTTTGTCTGCCACTCTGGTTTTTGTGATTTCCTCATAAAGTTAGTTAGTTTTAGAAAATTAAAAGAAATTTTCATGATTCATAATAAATTAATAGATGTTCTCATATATCAGTAATTGATGCCAGAAGCATATGTAAGCGATAACGATTTAGAAAAAATTATAGTTGACACACTAAGGGAGAAAGCTGAGTCAAAAGAGTTTAGTATAGAGAATTTTAGAATTAAAACTTTTATTAAAGAAATTGAGAAAGTGTGGCATGTTGAAGAATCTAGAATCAAAAAGACATTAGATAAGTTAGAGAGAAAAGGTGAACTAGAGATTAAACCAAGAGTTACAGATGTTATTATTCCAAGAGGATATGAAAATAGATTTTATCCTTTAATTAGTCGTATAGAACCTACATTCATTCTTCTCACCGTTTTATTAATAGGTTATTTAGTCATCGGTGTGGCTCTTAGTTCTTTTGATATGCGAATCGTGATATCAACAAAAAATCCTATGTTCCTTCTATTAGTTATTTATGCAGGACTCGTGGCACCTCTTTTGGTAGGTACGATTATTTTTACAGTAGCTAAAATAGTCTGGAATGCGTTATACAAAAATATTAAATTCTTTAAAGAAATGATAGATTTTTTCGGAGGAACGAAAGTTTGGGTATATGCTTTAACTTTTACAAGTTTTGTATTACTACTTTATATAACATTATCCGTCTTTTTAGATTTTAAAATAGAACCATTTTATGTCGTAAGTATAATAATTACAGTTTTTGCTGGTACACTTTTTTACGGTAGTAAACAGAAAAATGTCGATTCTTTAGTGCGAATTGATTAAACTAAAATGGGGGAACTGGGATTTGAACCCAGGTCTCAAGCGCCCAAGGCTCGAAGCCTAAACCAAGCTAGCCGATTCCCCCAATAAAGAATGATACAATTTTATTTTTAAATTAAATGGGAGAGCTGGGATTTGAACCCAGGTGTTGCCCAATCTGGCATTAGACCCCAAGGGCAAATACTGGACCAAGCTATATGACCCTCCCAACAAGAACAATATTTGATTTGAAGTTAAATTCTTTATATATGCCTTTAGAAGAAAAGTCATTCTCAATAGTAACAGAAACCATTGTAGGCAGGACAAAGGAAGACTATGAAAAATTTGGCAACAAAGCTACAGGGTATATCGGCAAGCATATAGTCGGTACTGGTGAAGATGCACATCTGACAACAAAGGTATATATCGATTTGTTAAAACCGCATGTAATTCTAGTTGCTGGAAAACGCGGTTCAGGTAAATCTTATTCAGCATCAGTAATTTTAGAAGAATTTCTTTCATTACCAGAAGAATTCCGTCAGAAGATGGCATTTGTCGTTTTTGATCCAGTTGGGATATACTGGAGCATGAAATTTCCAAATGAAACTCAAATTCGATTATTAAACAACTGGGGACTTGAACCAAAGGGATTTGATAAAATAAAGATTTACGTTCCTGAAAAACAGCTCGAAGAATACGAGAAAGCTGAACTACCTGTTGACGGTACAATTAGCATTTCTTTGAGCGACTTGACAGCTGAAGATATGATTCTCGCATTTAATTTGGAAAGAACAAGTGAATTCTCTGTTACTCTGGAAAAGAATTTCAATTCTCTGTTGGAATCTGGAAAAACATTTGGTTTAGACGATTTAATCGACTCTATTACAAACGATGCAAAAGCGAAGAAAGAAACTAAGGATGTGCTAACAAGTTTGTTAGATGTACTATCCCAGTGGGGCATAATTAAAAGAGAGGGGACTAGAGTTAGCGAATTAGTAAAACCGGGTGAAGTGATAGTCTTTGATTTTTCTAGAGTAAAATCACAAGAAGTAAGAACACTGGTCGCAGGATTGATAACAAGGGAAATTCTACATCAAAGAATTCTATCAAGGAAGGAAGAGGAAGTCGCGAAAATCGCTGGTGAACAGCATAAAATAAAATTTCCGGTTACATGGTTGGTTTTTGAAGAAAGTCATAATTTCGTTCCGAATGATAAAGATGTTAGTTCTAGCGCGGATATCAAGAGAATAGCAAAAGAAGGGAGAGAACCTGGAGTTGGTTTAATCATGATCACTCAAATGCCAGCTAAGATCCATCAAGATGTTCTTTCTCAGACCGATGTTGTAATTTCTTTCCGATTGACAAGCAGAGACGACTTGCAGGCTCTTCATGCCGTAATGCAAACTTATGTTCAGGAAGAACTTGAAAAATACATAAATCGCTTGCCACGCACTCCTGGTGCAGCTGTAATCCTAGATGACAATCTAGAAAAGATATTTACTGTCAATATCCGACCAAGGACCAGCCATCATGCAGGAGGTACAGCTGTAATAACTTAATTCAAAATCTTAGTCACAGTGCCTATCCCTTTGGTCTTTCCTTCCCTGAAAACAAACCTGTCTCCTTCCTCCACATAATGCGGTGAATATTTGAAAGCAAATCTAATTTTTCCGTTTTCCCCAGATTTCAAATATTCCTTGTCAATTAATTCGACCTTAGCAGATTCCCCTACTGTAAATAAATGAATTACCGGCTCGTACCCATTTGTTATCCTTGTCGGATGCGTAAGAACCAGAACTTCAGCCTCGAAATTCTTCGCAGGTTTCGGGCTCAATTCCGGCGAGCAAAGTATCATTCCCCTCTTGACATCATCATAATTCACTCCTCTCAATGCAACTCCAACAACAAAACCTGTATCAGCCTCTGCCAGCCTATGGTAATGCATCTCGATGCTAGGAGCTTTGACTTTCTTCATCTTTCCTGTCGCATCTGGTCCTAATAACAATTCACTTCCAGCTTGCAGTCTTCCCTGCTTAATGGTTCCAGAGATTACAGTCCCGACACCAGAGACGTTGTATATCTTGTCGATGAACATTAGGAAAGGTTTGTCAAGATTTCTTCTCCTTTCAGGCAATGATAGTAATAATTTGTTTAAAACATCATATCCTTCCAAAGTTACAGCAGAAGTTCTTATTATCGGAACTATTGTATCCAGCTTGTCAATAACAACATTCAAATCATTTTCATCTTTTATCTGATAGGGAATCCTACCGACATGTTTTAATAATTCCTCCATTTGTAATTCTGTTTCTTCGATTTTCCTTTTACCCACCTTGTCAACTTTTGTCATGCAAACTATTACAGGCAGATTTACCGCGAGCAACAGTCCAAGATGTTCTTTTGTCATGTTCATTACACCGTCATCGGCGGCTACCACTAACAGTCCATAGTCAATGTCTTGTCCAACTACTCCACGAATTGCTGTCCTGAGAAATCCTTCATGCCCAGGCGCATCGACAAAACTAATCATCTTATCGGATTGCTCAACAACCCTGCCTCTTTCTTTTTTGTCCAAAGGATTTTTCAGATGCAAAGGTTTGTTGTTCTTGAAACCCAACAGAGCGTAATGCAAATCTGCAGACAGGTTTCTTTCAATTTCATGCGGTAAAGTGTCAAGAAACAACCAATTC
>CAZMWU010000026.1:0-8312 GCA_964570195.1 uncultured archaeon | reverse complement strand
CGAAAGGCATAAATATCTCTTGATTTGGTTATATATAAAGATTACTGTTACTGAGGAGTGGTTAAAAGGTGACCTTACCTTCTAATGCACTTAAAACCGATTTGTAATTTGATGCCGACAAAGAACCTAATGCATGCAAAGTCAATCTACCTAGGCACATAGGTAAAGGTTTATCGGAGCTTCTTATATAATCACTAATATCAGCTGGTCTATCTTTAATTGCAAAGAGTTCACTGTACTCGTTACCGTCCTTAGCAGATTTCTGCCGGAATATAAGATACGCCAAGTCGGCATGTTCGTGAATAAGCCCGATTGACAAACCTATTTGGTTATTGACCGTATCATGCACTATACCTGTAAAGTGCACATCACCTACTTCGTCTGGTCTAAAACCAGTCTCGTCTACAAGCTCTCTATTAAAATGAGTTGTTGCATAGACCTCTTCCGGTTTGTCGTGATATTTGATGAAACCTGCCGGCCTAGTATTTACCCTCCCTTTCGAATACGTCCTATCTAAAACACCAAGTACAACACCGTCTCTGCAAGTTTCTACCCCACCGATTGTAAGAGGTGTAACTAACCCCGGTATTTTTTCTAACATTGTAAGGTTAGCCGCATAGTCTATTATATCACATTCAATAACAATAATGCCACCTTCTTTTCGAAAACCTCTATATGTTAGCAAAGGCTCATTTCGTGCAAGTTTTGTCCGTCTCTCTTCAATCTCCTTCTCTACACTAGGATCGAACCTTACCTTTTTACCTACATCCAATTTTACATCATTCAGTGAAAGTTTTTCTGCATACAGCAATCTAGCTAAAGGATTCATGGATATTAAAAAGAATGCAAGATTTATATCTGTAACTAAAGTTCTATTCCTTGCTCTCTAAGCTCTACTTCCACTTGTTTGGCATCAAGAGCAAGTACAGGTATTAATCCAACCTTTCTAGCAGGCTGCAAAAATTCTTCTTCGTCATCAATATACACACCTTCGTCTTTCCCGATTCTTAATTTTTCCATAGCTAATCTGTAAATTCTTTCTTCCGGCTTTCGCATGCCAACTTCACAGGACGCTATAACTGGAGAGAATCCTCTTGTTTTAATGTGACTTCTCCAGATACTTAGATGAGGTGGTATTGTGTTCGACAATACAGCCGTCCGATAGCCTTTTTGTCTCATGCGATCAGACAGATGTAGCATATCTTCGTTAAATCTGTGATTAGCTGAGTACCAAGTTTGCATTTTGCCTAAATAATTTGCTGGGAGAGGAAGTTTCAATCTGTAAGTTAATTTATACCAGAACTGTGTTTCATTAATTATTCCCTTTTGAAATTGAGGAACTAATTTTCTAGCTTCCTCTGATGTGGTAGATAAATCAGCACTTAGAAAATTTGATAAAACGCGATAAAAATTTTCACTTCCGCCACCAAGCACTCCGCCATAATCAAAAATAACAGCCTTCATACTGAAATATAACTAAGAACACTTTAAATCATTATCTTAGTTCTTCTTTCTTCCATTTCTCAGGAGTCATCCCAGGTTTGGCCAAGGCTTCCTTGCCCAATGCAGTGTGCTCTTCTTCAGGCGCTATTATCAACCCCTTCAGCGGATCTCTCGCATGTTCGCGGATGATAACCATCTGTCGCTCTGTGGATAAGACACCCTCCGGTGAGATGCCAAAGAATTCCAAAGGCAATTTATTTGGGTCAACATCTTTCTCCAAGTTTTTGATGATCTCTCTCAATGCAAGGATTACGGTTCTGGATATCTGTTGCGGGTTCTCTCCTCCACCACGTTCGAAAACAAGTATACCATCCTTGAACCCTATCTGCCTTAGCTGGAACAACCATCTGTAAATCTTCATCTGCTCGTCGGAAGGTATGTCAAATGGTGCGTGCTCGTGTATCGGCCATGGTTCATAAATGTGTATGGCTTTCACATACTTGCCGAAATCAGGTGCTTCTTTCTTCAGGATATCAAATTCACTTCCGGGATCTATAGCATTGTGCACCCAGTGATTCAAATCTATCAGCAACCTGATGTATTCTGTACCTAGAACTTGTTGAGCAGCTTTCACAAAGTTGTACATATGCTTCCCGCGGATGATTCTTTGCAGTCCTTCAGTCCCCGCTTCATTCAGTTCAGGATTCTCGAATACCAATGTCACTTTTACCTGTTTCAGTTTGTCTATCGCTTTTTTCTGGTAGAAAGTGTCATTTATCCTCTCAGGTTTTTTCTGCTGCATTTCAGCAAGATATTCTGGTAGAGGGTCTGCCTCAAAATGACCTATGATATATCTGCAACCGACCATCGCAATTATATCAGGATCGAGGTATATCTCTCCAGTTTTGTCATTTGCCAATCTTCTCGGGTCAATATCTCCAGTTTTAGGATTCTTTTTTCCCCATTGCTTTTCTAGGGTTTCCAAACTCTTGTCCCCAAAGAAAAGTTTCCACAAAGGCTCTTTCGGATCATTTCTTTTAAGTTCAAGATATTTTGCTGCAATCACATAGGCAAGTTCCTCGTCTGTAATTGTCCCTCTTGTATGTCTTGTCGCACTAGTTCCTAGCCATTCGTTATAGATTTCATCTTTCATTTCATCATCGCTAATTTGAGCTTCTTGTAATTTTGCAATCTCCTCATCCAACTCTTCTTCCCTGATAGGGGGTCTACCAGCTTTTCTCTGGAATTCTTCATTAGCTTTTCGTACAAGATCGGGTCTGGTTCTTTTAATATTATTAATTTTCTTTCTGAGAATAGTTTGCATTGCCCTTTGTTTAATTTCTTCTACGCCTGCAATTACAACAGGGACCTCCCTTCCATATACCATATACAACAAAAACTCTCTAAACCAATTTTTAAGATCAGAATTTTCATTAAACAATTCTGTCCAATCGTATCTTCCTTTAAAATCAACTGTTGGTAATCCGGCTGTTCTGAATCTTTCTGAGAAATATCCTAAAATCATCTCGTTCGAAATGTGGAAATCGATATAGCCAGGCAAGTATTTGCTCATGTCTTTAGGTTTTACGAATTTTTCATACATGGCGTCAAGATATTGGTGCAATCTTCTGTGCACTCCTCTCCATCTCGGCAACAATGCGGTTTCAAATGCAACCGTCTGTCCAATTTCTCCATGCATCACCCATCTGATTCCCAAATCTTCCACGAATCTTTTAACTAAATTTTCAACCTCAGGCTCAAATATCTCTGCGGATGTTTGTGTTTCCATGTCAACCTGCACCATGTTGACGCCATAGAAAATAACAGAAGGCATCTTTCTTCCGATGCCCATCAAATTAGGATCTCTCCTTACAAGCGCCAAGCCACTCGACATAGCCAAGTCATACGCCATGCCTACACCCTTATTCCAGGAACCCCGGCACCCTTCTGAAGATATCTTATGACAAAGAAGTATCCCTGCATCATAGTTTCAAGCTGGAACATTTCTGCTAGTCTGTCGTCCATTGCGAATTCGTAAGGTCCTCGTGCTCTCAGCCAATCGAAATCCAATCCCCATCTACGCAAGAATCTTTCAAGCGTATCACCCAAAAACCATTTGAATTTTTTAACTCCCTGTTCAATATCCTTTCCTGTTATTAATGGAGACGACGGCTTTCCGAAAATTTCTGGATACTGCTCTTTCGATAGTTCTTCAATGGATTTTAAATCAGGCCCGCCGACCTCACCAAGCAACTGGCTTATATAATTTTCCAATTGTTTTTCTCGTGCAATAACTTCAAGCAAGCATACAATTACCACATTTTGCGACCTGCCTTGAACAGTCATGTTTTCTATCATCACATCCTCCAGCTCAGAACCATTGGGGAGTCTGATGACAGTGCGAGGAAATGGTATGTCCATAAACACGTAATAGGGGCTGAATTGCCATGTCACACCAGGCGCTACATATTCACCAGTTCTTCTATACGCTCTCCCGCCTACAGTCTCCATCGCTTTTCTCAAGAATAAGTTTGCTAATCTCTGCCTTGCAGTGAATACATCAAACGGCGTGATTTTTACATTATAAAATTGCTCGACTTTTGGAGCGTATCTACGGACAATGTCGTCTATAGACGGCTCGGCCGGAAGAGCGTTGACATTTCCGCCCATGAATAACCTCTCGGGTGCGTTCAATGCTTCTCCTTTAGATTTAGCTGTGAGTTGATTTTGTATGAATACAATCTCGGCTTTTGTAAACCCAGCCTTTCTTGCCGAGATCTCGTCCAAATAATCCCGTGTTACTTTATATTTTTCTGCTGGGGCAAAAGGCAGGAATGCCCAGATTCTTGTTCTGTCCATCGAATATGCTTGAGAAGCTGGTTGGAAGAAACTTCTCCACGGGACAACTCTCCCGCCCGGATTTTCCAATGCGTCATTCATTATCTTGAATCTTGCTATAACAGGCTTGAGCATTTCTGTGTATCTTTGAATTGATGTTTTTCTCGCCTCGACTAATCTGAGCATGTGTTGGTATCTTTGTGTCACAGTGGGTTTGAATAAACTATCCCTCCACTCTAAAAAAAGTTTGTTCTTCGTCGCCAATACAGAAGCTTCGGCCTCTGAAATTTTATAGTCATTCGCAATCTTTTTTTGGTCAACGTCCTTGTCGTCCAGCCGCATAAAGTCTACAATAATAGTCGGCCATCTCTGTGTGATGGTTCTTAGAGCAATTCCTTCCCCTGTATGAGCGTCAACTTGGTCTATGAAAACAGCACGGAGTGTTTGCACACCTTCTCTAGTTGTCTGCTCGGCTTTCTCCTTCTCTGCAGTGGTTTTCGCTTTTTTCTTTGACTCATTCCCCTGCTCGATTTTGGTGTAGTAGTCCAAATATTCTTTGTATTTTCTCAGGTCATGCCAGACTAATTCATAATCATGAATAGCAGTGGCTATTTGCCCCAAACCAGATTTTACCTGCGCCTCCAAGGCCTGCTTCTGTTGGATTGTAAGATCGTAATATTGCTTGAACACAGGCGAGACATCAATGCTTTCTTCAATCTTAAAAACTGCAAATCCCCTTCTGCCCAATTCGAACATCAGCGAGTAGTATTGTCCGCTCAAAGATCCCAGGGGAGCGGTCAAGTCGAAAGTTATCTCTCCCTCAAAGTTGTTGGCATTCATTCCCATTCCAGGCTCGACATCCAGAATATCTTCTTTGACTACATTAGACATTAATTATATTATGTATTCTTCTTTTCATTAACTTTTAACAATCAGAAAAATTCCCACGCCAGTTAAGGCGAAACCTATTAAAATTATAAATCTCGCAAATTCATCCGGCATATAACCCCTGCCAGGTCCACCACTAGCTATTCCCGGCATTGCAATTATAAAAAATAGTCCAGCAAGAGTCAGTATCCATCCGAAAATCTTCTGCAACACCATACTATTATTTGATTACATATACTTTTTAGTTTAAAGCTCACATATTCTATATAAGTGATTGTTTGCCAGTATTCGCACGAGCAAGAATTTTGATTCATGACTATTGTCTGATACCGAGACCGTCGGCTACTCTAGAATATGCAGGACCCAACCCGCAAAAGGCATATGACCTCATTCGCAAATTATTCGGTTCATTGTTCAACATTACAGAAAAGGAAGTGCAAGAGAGGGAGTTTAGATGGGAAAAGGTAGCTGGAGGGGAAAATTTTCATGTGAGATGGGAGACGATAAAGGATCTAGACAGTCACACTTTCCAAGACATAACAATCACCATAGACGGGGCGACGCATCCGAGCAAGGAGTTCGGAAAAGAAGGAAACCTGAGAATCTCATTTGAAGGCAAGATAAGAACAGAATACCCGCAGGACACCATATGGCAGAGGAGCCTGATTTATGAAATGTTTCGTACGTTCTATCATAAAGTCATTTATCAAGGCATAAGGAAGAAATACGTTGAAGACTGCCGTGCTTTACTGTTGCAGTTTGCGGATGAAATGAGGGCGTTCTTCAACATGTTGCCGAAGATGTGATCCGATGCCAACGTGGATTCTTGAAGACGATTGCCTGGCTCCTGAGAGGGTGATAAGAATTGACTTTAAAGGCATCAACCCCTTTAGGATATACCATGCAGTACCAGGATTTTTGCGCGCGATATTCGATGTACGAGGGAAGGATGTGTATGAAAAAGAATTCAGATGGGACAACTCCGTAGACCCGAGGGATTTCTTCTCGAGATTCGTTGTCAGAAAAGGGTATGACATATGGTCTGTTGTCTGGGCTGAAGTGACGATGCAAGGCAAACAACCATCGGATCCGAATAAAGACGGTGAAGCTTTCATTTTGCTAACTGCCAAATTACTGACAAAATCACCGCAGAACAGCCCCTGGACTAAAAGCAACTTGTACAAATCCATGAGATGGCTCTACTTCAGGACTCTTTATAATGAGGTAAGAAGAAATTATATGGAGGAGTGCCGAATAAAGACCAGTGATTTGAAAGGGGCGATTGAAAGAACACTAGGCATATCGCCGGAGATTGTAATGAAAGGAGAATAAAATGGGAATACTGGGAGTCATAGGGAATGTAATTATATTTCCGTTCAAGCTGATTTTTGGTAGAGGAAAAAAGAAAGAGCCCTCTGCTGAGGAAACACCGTTAACAGAATATCCTGCACCATATGTACCAACCAATCAACCAAATTACCCTGATGCCTTGTCGGAAAATCTCAAAGCTAAAATAGACCTGATGCTGAGCCAAGTTGATAGCTTGAAGATAGAATACGAGGCGATAAACCAGAGGATACAGAACATCGAAAGAATGGTAAGAGAATTGTACACGATGGCCAAAAGCTAACTCTTTAATGTTTTCTTGAATATTTAATTGATATGGTTGAGGTTGCATTAGCCGGTAAAACTAATTCTGGGAAATCCAGTTTTTTCAAAGCTGCTACAATGATAGATGTCGAGATTTCTAACAGACCTTTTGTGACGATTAAACCGAATGAAGGTGTGGCTTGGGTCACGATTGAATGCGTTGAAAAAGAATTCGGTATCAAGTGTAAACCGAAAACAGGATTTTGCAGGAATGGTATAAGATATATTCCAGTAAAATTGTGGGATATAGCAGGTCTCGTCCCTGGTGCGCATGGAGGGAGAGGACTCGGTCTTCAATTCTTGGATGATATACGGCAAGCTTCCGTTCTGCTTCATGTTGTAGATTTTTCTGGGACGACGGATTCAGAAGGACTGCCGACAGAAAATTACGATCCAGAAGGCGATATAAAATTTGTAGAAGATGAAATAAATCTTTGGTTTATCGATGTAATAAAAAGAAATATAGAAAAGATAAAGAAACTCCCACCGGGAAAAGCTGAACTTTTAGACGTCTTACAACAACAATTAAGCGGATTGGGCGTGACGAAAGAGCAGATATCACAAACTCTGGATGAACATCATTTATCTGACATGGAATCTTTTGCGAAAAAATTGAGAGAGATTTCAAAGCCTATTATCATAGTTGCAAATAAAATCGATTTGAAAAAATCTCAAGAAAATTTTGAAAGATTATCTAAAAAATATAATAATTTAGTTCCCACAAGTGCAGAATCTGAAATAGCCTTAAAAAAGGCAGAAGAGAAGGGAATTGTAACTTATCATGCCCCTGATGGATTTGATATAACTGAAAATGTGGCTGATTTGCAAAAGAAAGCATTGGAATTCATTAAAAGAGAAGTGATTGATAAATTTGGTTCTACAGGAATACAAGAATGCTTGAACAAATCTGTTTTTGAGATTCTGAATTATATTGCGGTGTATCCTGTTGCTGATGCCAACAAACTAACCGACAAAGATGGAAATATTTTACCTGATGTATTCCTTGTGCCGAATGGAACTACGATGAAAGGATTTGCCTTCAAAGTCCACACGCAATTAGGGGAGAAATTTATTACAGGAATAGATGCAAGAACGAAAATGAGATTGGCTGCGGACCATGTATTGAAAAATAAAGATGTTGTTTCGATAGTTTTTAGCAGATAAAAGCTTATAAATCTTAGATGCGTAATCTGGTGTGTCACCCGCAGTTGAGAAAACTTTAGCTGAAAGAACAATAGAGCACGAGTCATATTCTTCTATACCTGACGGTTATCAAATTGGAAAGACGAAATACATCATTGTGACAGGAAGCGTGATGTCTGGAGTTGGGAAAGGAACTTTTTGCGGTGCGTTAGCTACTTTATTGAGTTGCCACGGTCTTAACGTATCTCCCATTAAGTTTGATGGTTACTTGAATGTAGATGCAGGCACTTTGAATCCATTCAGACATGGGGAAGTGTTTGTCCTTGAAGATGGTACAGAATGCGACCTGG
>CAZMWU010000025.1:0-8329 GCA_964570195.1 uncultured archaeon | reverse complement strand
GCATCTGCCGGGATTTTGTCTCCCTCGTTGATAACAAGAATGTCACCGGGAACTAGCTCACGGGAATCTATTAACCTCTCTTCGCCGTCACGGATGACTTTCGTTCTCGGTGTTGACAGTTTCTTCAGGCTCTCCAGAGTTTTTTCTGCTTTGAACTCCTGAATGAACCCAAACAGGGCATTGATGATTATTATTACAACTATCAGGATGGCATCGATGATGTTTTCAATCAGATAGGAAATTACCGCGGCTACAACTAGAATCAGGACAAGAAAGCTTTTGAACTGATTGAGGAAAAGTGTCAGAGGCGTGATTTTTTTCTTTTCTTTCAGTTCGTTGTAGCCTGTCGCTTGCAACCTCCTTCGGGCTTCTGCTTCGGATATGCCGTTTTCTGTAGTACGCAACTCTTCTAAAACTTCAGTCGAATTTAGCGTATGCCAATCTGCCATTATAGTTTATTTAGTTTTATACAGAATTAATTCTCTTTATAAGACAATGGTTTTGTTTTCGTATTCGGATTCTACTAATACTCTTCTTTGTCCTCTAGTTATCTGACCTATTGTATCTGCTGAAAAATATTTTCGAACTATTGATAAAGCTGGTTCAACTTTTGTTGGAGAAACTGCAACAACATATCCAACGCCGTTATTGAATCTTGTATACATATCTTCAGAAGGCATACCTAATTCTTCGAACGCGTACCAGAATATTTCTTGAGGTTTTAATCTGTGAATTCTGCCCACTTCTATATCGATGTCTCTTCCTTCTGGAATAAGTTCTCTCAATTTAGAAAAGCCGCCTCCTGTTATGTGAACCATTCCACGGATATATGGCCTCATTTCTTTTATGAGCTCTCTAAGAGCTGGCATGTAGATATGAGTTGGTCTGACCAATTCTTCACCAACTGTTGTAGTAGAAACTTGAGTTTGCAAGCCAATTCCTCTTTTGTCTAATTTCTCTCTATAAAAAGTAAATCCATTAGAATGTACGCCATTACTGGCAATGCCTATAAGAACATCACCTGGCTGTGCATCTGGAATTATCTTCTCGCCTTTTCTTACATACCCTGTTGCAGTTATTGCTATCTCACATCCCTGTATAGTATTGACGACAGATGTATCCCCACCAGTAATAGCTATAGGATATTTTCTACCATCAGAAGTCTCCCAAGAATTTTCAACGCATAAATCTCGTAACTTTTGAACAGATGCAAATATTTGTTCGTCATCCTCTTCCTGAATTTGGATATAATCTTGTAGCGAGAAAGGTATAAAACCGCCTTCCATAAGATCACCACTAACCATTGCAAACGCATCTTGCATACCATTAGGGAGAGTCCCCATTAACCAGTGTAGCAAACCTTTGCTACCTATCGTATCAGATGCGTCCTTGAAAGTAAAGTCTTTCCAATGGGTTTCATCCATTAATCTTTCAAACCGTTTACCATCTGGTCGTACAATAAGAGGCCCTTTCCGAGGATGAGTATCTCGAATTAATTGTCTTATCCGCTCATTATACGGTTTTGTAGGATTGTAGATACCTGACATAAAAATAACAGAGAACTTAAACTATAAATCATAAAAATTTTCTATGATAGATGCTCATTGCCATTTAGAACAGGACGCTTACAAGAAGGATTTGGACCAAGTAATCGAATTATGTAAGAAGGAAGGATTAAAAGCTTTAATTACTGTTTGTGCTGACCCAAAAGATTTTGATAAGTCACTAGAAATTGTCGACAAGTACAAGAATTATGTCTTTTTCTGCGCATCAATACATCCTGAGTTTATAAAAGAGATTACCTCCCAGCAAATTGATGAATATTTTGAAAGGTTGAAAGAAAATAAAGACAGGTTAGTTGCTATAGGTGAAACTGGTGCCGACTATTGGTGGGTAAAGGAAGATAGTTGGAGAGAGAAACAGAAAGAACTTTTCATCCAGCATATAGACCTTGCAGAGGAATTGAAACTACCGCTTGTAATTCATTCACGCGATGCATGGGAAGATGTTTTGAACATTTTGGAGCAGGAAGATGTTAAGAAGGCTTTATTGCACTTGTGGGGAAGCAAGGAAAAAGAACATTTGAAACGAATTGTGGAGAATAATTACTCTGTTACAATAGGACCGATAATCGCAAGGAGTAAAAACCATAAGAAAATTGTAAGGGATTTGCCACTGGAAAATATAATGCTCGAGACAGATTCCCCTTGGTTTGGTCAGAATGGTGAAAGAGGGTTACCAACAAATGTGAAAATTCCGTGCCAGAATATAGCAGAAATTAAGAAAGTGGACATAAATTACGTCAGTAACGTTACAGATAAGAATGTTACAAATTTCTTCTTCACCTAGGAACTTGGCTATTTTTAATTAAACACTATTAACAATATTTCGTTATCTATCCTCTGTATTCGAATAAATTTAAGAATGGTAGAAATTCTTTCTTAATTTTTCTTGTTGAACAATGCAACTGTTGCGATAATTCTAATAATTTCTCTTTCTCTTCCTTTCGTTCAAATTTACTTCCGCCTAGTACAATCAAGTTACTCGGATATTGGTATCGTGTAAATTTTCTGTACATTTCTTTTTTAGCTGTGGCAACCCCACCAGTCATCAAGTCAATCATATATGCAAGAAACTTCCAGTTCTGCCGTGATTTAATTCTCTGTCTAAACAAATCGGCTTTACTTAAAATATTGTAAGCTCTTGCGATTTCTTCTGGATCCTCATATTCATTTACAATATTATTTTCAATCCACC
Organism: uncultured archaeon; assembly: GCA_964570195.1. Lineage (GTDB taxonomy): Archaea > Aenigmatarchaeota > Aenigmatarchaeia > CG10238-14 > SCSR01 > JACOWB01. The sequence continues at coordinate 5,572 of CAZMWU010000025.1, read as the reverse complement.
AGAAAATATCTTCGGGGTCCTTGTCGACATTGTTAATTGCAAGCTTTGCCGCTAATGCAGATTTAGTTTTGAAAATCATCATCAACGCATTAAATATAGACTGCTCTTTTTCGCGAACGCCCAAAATTTCCAAATCGTCTTGTGCAATTTCCTTTTTGCCGTGCGATAAACTTTGCAGGTCAATAATAGATGCCCTAAGGTCACCTTCGCCTCTTTTTGCGAATTGGCGAAGAATTTCTTTGTCAATTTTAATTTTTTCGTCATCAGCTATTTGCTTCAATTTCTTTTCGATATCAAACACTGAAAATTTCTTAAACTGAATTAACTGGCAGTACTCTCGCAGTGTTCGCAGTTTTTGATCATACGGATTATTGCAAGTAAGGACTACAGGAAATCTGGATTCTTTAATTATTTTGATAATCGCTCCTACACCGCCTAAATCTTGTCTTCCGGCCAAGCCATCAATTTCGTCTATTAAAAATATCTTCTTCCTGCCGAATAGCGAAGCTTGTTTCATCGACTGACCAAGAATTTCCTCGATCTGTTTTCTGTCTCGGAAATCGCTTGCGTTCATTTCGATAAATTCATAATTTCTTTCTGTAGAAAATGCCTCTATGAGACAGGTCTTACCTGTTCCCGGTGGCCCATGAAATAAAAGTCCCTTGCCTTGCTTCCAATCATTTATCCATTCGAGAAAATTTTCAACAGCTTCTTTTTGTCCAACATATTCGGTAAGATTTTTTGGTTTGTATTTGTTAACCCACATAAAATCATTTTTTTGAATATGGTAAAAAACTGGCCAAAAGAGCTTCCAACTGGATGACTTCATTACCGCCTTCGCTTATTCTAAATTCATAATCACCGCATTTTTCTATCAACTGGACCTTTTTCTCTTCGGATATGCCGTCTAAAGAATAAATCTGCCGGTGAATTTCAGAAATTATATCGCTACCTGATAGACCTTGTCTCAATAGCAATTCCTGTAATTTTTTTCTTGCGTCCACAAATTTTCCTTTAAATGTCATTTCCAGCATTTCTTTCACATCAGTTGGCTTGGCTTTGCTCGCAATATCATAAACAATGTCTTCAGTGATTCTTTCTTTCATGGCTGCCGAAGCCTGTAGTAAGTTTGAAACTTTTCTAAGATCGCCTTCAGAAAGATGTATTAATGCAGTGACAGCTTTTTCATCTATTTTTAGTTTTTCACCGTCAGTAATTTTTTCAACATATTTTTTAATATCAGGTTCTGCCAATATCTTAAACCTGAAAACAGCGCAACGAGATTGTATAGGATCGATTATTTTTGAAGAATAGTTGCATAGTAAAATAAATCTTGTTACACTTGTGTAGTTTTCCATTGTTCTTCTTAATGCTTGCTGGGCTTCCTGGGTTAAAGCATCCGCTTCATCCAAAATAATCATTTTCCATGAAATCTCCCCGAAAGGTTTCATCCGCGCAAAATCCTTCACCTTCCCGCGAACAACATCGATCCCTCTTTCATCTGATGCATTAAGTTCCAAAACATTCTGTCTCCAAGTATCGCCATACAATTCTTTTGCTATAGCCAGTGCTGTAGTGGTTTTACCGGTTCCAGCAGGACCTGCAAACAACATGTGAGGAATGTTTTTGTCTTTCACGAAAGCCTTGATTCTTTCTACAGCATGCTTTTGATTGATCACATCTGATAATTTGGCTGGACGATACTTCTCTGCCCATATTTGAAATTCCATATAATCTAGCATAACAATATTGTTCAAAGGAATTTAAAGTTATTATTTGATATTAACATCTTATGAGTATTGCAATAGTTGACGTACTTCCTAAAGCAGCAAACAAATTTCTGAGAATGAATCCAGACATAACAAGTATGATAGGAGCTTCAAGTACGCCTTATTCCCATGCAGTTTTATTGGGATATTTAAATCATGAACAATCCTCGCCTAGATATCGTATACAACAACAGGAAGAAACAGATGGGAGACGTCCAGCTTTATGTATATACTTGGGTTGTGAAACTGACGGGATGTTCATGGCATTACCCGATCGCCTAGCCGATCAAGATTACTACCAAGCTGTCGACTATTTGATTCGACCGAGTTTAGAAACTCTGAAATCCGGTATTGTAACTATGAGATGGGTAGCTCGCCATGTTCTCGGAGAATCGCCTTCAACAATGTACAGAAGATTAGAAAAATTGGTTGTATAAAATTTTGCGATATCCTTTTGTTATCAGGCTTTTAAATTTAAATAGAGTCTATAATTGTTTTATGCAACTGCTGAAAATACTACCTGTAATTCTGATTGTTTTCGTTAGTGGTTGCGCGACACAGGTTAATAATATTACATCTTCCGAACAACCTTCGCAGGAACAGCCTTCAACGCAGGAAACATCCCAGCAACCTACAGGAGCAGGAACTTTACAAGGGGAAGTTACGCCACAGGAACAACCACCTTCGTTACCAACGATAAAAGAATTCGCTATAGAAGCCGACGACAGAGGATTTTACACAAACAATCAAGACGTATCCTCTATATTGGCTGACAAAGGAGACGTGGTTAAAATAACATTCAAAGTCAGGGAGACTGGCACTTACTACGGCGGACTTGATTTCCGGGGATGCAATCAGGATACACCGGACACAAAACCAGGAGCGTCGGTAGACATGCAATTTACAGCAGATAACACATGCACGATAACCTCTTATTGGCCGTCAAGCGGAGTAGTGAAAGATAATTTGCAGATAACAGTTTCATAAGATTTATATATAACTGGAACGAATACACAATATGCGCTTTTTGATGGTGTCATTAATTGCTTTAATGGTTTTCCTAGCAGGATGCGCTGCTTACCAGTCTACTGGTACTGGTCAAGCTTCTGAAACAGGTGTGAAAGCTACTGGCGTGAAGCATGAAATTGATATTACCTCATCAGGCTTCTCACCAAGACTATCGGGCGTCAAGCTCGGAGATACACTAGTATTTGTTAATAAAGATACTTCACCGCATTGGCCTGCAAGCGATATTCACCCGACACATTCCGCATACCCAGAAAAGGGCGGGTGCATAGATAGCAAGTTTGATGCATGTAAAGAATTAAAACAGAATGGGAAATATGAGTTCACATTCTTCCAGTCAGGTAGCTGGTGTTTTCACGACCATCTGAATCCAAGCGTGACAGGATGCGTTGACGTTCAATAACAAATTTTAAATCCTTTACTAATATAATGCATTCATGCCTAAGAGACATTATGGGTATATAGTAATTGATGTTAGTAGAGCTCTAAATCCAACTTCTGATGTTTCACGTAGTATTGCAGGGTTTACTGATTCTCCCAGTAAATTACATGATATTCTTACTGACTATGTAGAACGAGAGTATGGTGGAAACAAAAATAGATTAACAATGGATCCACCATTTCAAATTGTCCAATATAATATAAAAACTGGCCGGAGGGGTCGTTCTTTCGAATTTAGTCTATGATTTATAACCCTGTTATATTTATAAACCTTTGAACTCAATAGATTACAGTATGAAAGTATTCTGCCAGACGATGTTCAACAACGCGATACCTTCAGCTGTAAAGTCGATAATAACAAAAGAACTTCTTGAAACATACGGATACACACAAGAACAAGTTGCTGAAAAGTTAGGCATAACACAGGCGGCTGTTTCACAGTATTTCAATGGTGTTCGCGGGAAGAAAGTCAATGAGATTTTATCCAACCCAAAGTTATCAGAGTGGATCAAAAAGCTCACAGCAGAAATCGCTTCTGGCAACTTCAGATTGGGTGAAGCTGAATGCGACTTGTGTGCTGAAACCAGAAAAGAACTGAAGGATAAGGAACTTGGTTCGCTTGTCTGTCTTTTAGAGATGTATAATCTTAAGGGTGAAAAATGACCGAACTTGAAATAAAGGATCTGCATGTGTCTGTAGCAGGGAAGAAGATTTTGAATGGAGTTAACCTCAAGATTAAGCAAGGTGAACTGCATGCTTTGATGGGACCGAATGGTTCAGGTAAATCAACCTTGTCATACGCACTGATGGGTCATTCGAAATACAAAATTGAAAAAGGTGAGATTCTATTGGACGGTGAAAATATAACAAAACTATCACCCAATAAAAGAGCTAAGCTTGGATTGTTCTTGGGATTTCAATATCCGGTTGAGGTTCCTGGTGTGAATTTAAAAAATTTCTTATGGACAGCTTACAAAAATTTTAATAACGGTAATTCTTCTTTTGTTGACTTTAATGAAATTATCGACAACAAGCTGGAAATGTTGAAGATGGATAGGGATTTTATCGTGCGTTCTTTGAATGACGGTTTTTCTGGAGGGGAGAAGAAAAGGGCTGAAGTTTTTCAGTTGGCTGTGCTAAAACCTAAGATAGCAATAATGGACGAAACTGATTCGGGGCTTGATGTTGACTCCTTGAAGATTGTTGCTAGTGGGCTTGAAAAACTTCATCAAGAGGGAATGGCTGTGCTGTTAATAACCCATTACCAAAGAATTCTGAACCATGTCAAACCAGATTTCGTGCACATCTTGATTGATGGCAGGATTGCTAAAAGCGGAGATTACAGTCTTGCGAAAGAAATCGAAGAGAAAGGTTATGAGGCGATAGTAAGTGGCTAGACCAATCGTAATAGAAAAAAATTATGCACAGTATGGATTCAGGGGGCCTGACGAATCCGTATACAAAATGAAGAAGGGCTTGTCGAAAGAGATTGTAGAAGAGATATCAAAAATCAAAAAGGAACCGGAATGGATGCTAGACTTCAGGCTGAAAGCTTTGGAATTCTTTGAAAAGCGACCTGTACCGACATGGGGTGCTGATTTGTCTGAATTGAATTTTGATGAAATTGTTTATTACATACGGCCGACTGAAAAGCAGGCAAAATCATGGGAAGATTTGCCCGAAGGAATAAGAAGGACATTTGAGAAATTGGGTATACCGGAAGCTGAAAGAAAGTTTCTTGCAGGTGTTGGATCACAATATGATTCAGAAGTTGTGTATCACAAACTGAAGGAAGATTTGGAAAGGCAAGGCGTGATTTTTGCTGACATGGACACAGGCGTGAGAGAATATCCTGAAATTGTTAAGAAATATTTTGGTACGATTATCCCACCAAATGATAACAAGTTTGCTGCGTTGAATTCTGCGGTTTGGAGTGGAGGAAGTTTTGTTTATGTCCCTGAAGGTGTGGAAGTTAAAACCCCACTACAAGCTTATTTCAGAATTAATTCAGAAAATATGGGACAGTTCGAGAGAACGTTGATAATTGCGGGACCTAATAGTAAAGTGCATTATATCGAAGGGTGCACTGCAGCTACCTATCAAGCAAATGCTTTGCATGCGGCAGTAGTTGAAATCATTGCTCTGCCCGGATCTCACGTCAGATATACCACATTGCAGAATTGGTCGACGAATGTTTACAATCTTGTCACTAAACGTGCACGCGCATATGAGAATGCATTTGTGGAATGGTTGGATGCCAATATCGGAAGCAAGGTCACTATGAAATATCCTTCGATATTTTTGGCGGGAAGAGGAGCAAGAGGAGAAATATTGTC
>CAZMWU010000024.1:0-8734 GCA_964570195.1 uncultured archaeon | reverse complement strand
AATATGAGAGACAATTTCCTTTATGTCATAAGCCATCTTCATCGCAAGCATAGGCGGGCAATAGGGGGCTGTCAAGTGAAAGTCCACAGTAACTTCACCGTCTTTGATTTCTATCTTGTCCACAAGCTCCATTTCTGTTATAGGCACGCCCAATTCGGGATCCATCACCTTCTCAAGCTCTTTCAGGACAGTTTTTTTATCCAATGCCATACCGTAGCTATCGTTTTGACACTTTAAAATCTTTATCTTTGAAAATTCAATTTAGATTAATGGCAACGCTCGTTGTTAAGCGAAGAGGACGGAAAGAAAATTTCGATGAAAGAAAGGTTTATGCGTCAATCTATTCCGCCTGCATAAGCGCGTATCATCATGAAGCAGAATGCGAAAAAGTAGCCGAGAAAATAACAAAAAAGGTGAAAACTTCGCTAAGAAATAAAAGAACTACAAGTTCAACCGAGATAAAAAGGAAAGTTATCCAAGAACTTAAAAGAATAGAGAAAAAAATCGAATTCTACTACGACAGGCACCTGCCTAATCTGGCGAGGTTGTGAAAATGATGAAAAAATCTGCTAGAAAGTCGGTATTGCAAATAATGCTGCTGTTGTCTGTAATTGGCTTGGGCGTGGCATCCTATCAGACATACGAACATTACTTCCTTACAACAAGCGTGTGCGATTTTACAGCCTCATTTTCATGTTCGGTAGTAACAGAATCACGCTACGGTGAATTTCCCATCAATTCGGGGATAGCTCTAGCAGCCTACGGTGCAATTTGGTGGCTTGTGTTGATAGGTTTTATTTATAAAAGCATCAGAAAAGCATTGTCAAATAACCAGGAGCTTTATATCTTTTTATGGCTGGTTGTAGGTTTAACTGCTGTAATTTACACTCTTACAATAGAATTTTATGTGCTTCCGAAAGAAATCGGGACGATCGTCATATGCCCTCTTTGCACAGTACAGCATGTCTTGATAGGAATACTGCTTATACTAAGCATCACATTGTTCAGAAAATCACTCAAGTCGTATCTGGAAAGCGTTTTTTTTACAGAAGTAAAACACAGGAAATTGAATCCTAAGCTATTCTTCGTAGTAGGCGAACTCCTGCTAATTGTGATTGGCGGATATTTTATTTTAGGCGGCGGGCAACGGGAGATTAACTATTATTCTTTTGCAGGATGTCTTGCGGAAAAGAGCGCAACAATGTACGGCTTCAAAGCGTGTCCAAACTGCAACAAACAAGAGCACATAATAGGGAAGGATGCTTTCGAAAAATACATCGAAGGAACTGGACGATATGTGCTATGCAGGCCAGAATCAGAGGCCACACAGCCCATCGGCGAGAGGTTGAACAACATAAGCATTCTTCCGAAATATTCAGGCCAAATAGCAACAACTACAACCCAGGGAGAATTATGCGCATTGATGGTGGGGACCGGAACACCGACATGGATAATAAATGGAAATCAGGTTTCCGGTTGGTTGACTGTGCCAGAACTATCTGATTTATCAGGATGCCCTATTCCAGAGAACTTCAAAGGGGCTGTAGCGGGAACAGGCAAAAGAATAACACCTGTGAGCCAAAGGTGATTTGAAATCTCAATTACAATAACAGGATTATTTGGATTGCTCACGATAGACTTGAGTCAGTTGACAATACCGGCCATTATCGCTGGAGCTGTAATCGATTCTATTAATCCTTGCGCAATAGGGGTGTTGATTTTCTTAGTAGCTTACATGATGAAAGTTTTCAAGAGTAAAAGAATGATGCTGCTGGGCGGTGGCTTGTATATACTTTCAGTTTATGTGACGTATTTCCTTGCAGGCATAGGGCTTCTGACCGCAGTGCAGTCCACCACCACTGCATACTACTTCTATTGGTTGGCAACTTTTATCGCATTTAGTGCGGCAGCATTGGAAATAAAAGATTTCCTGTGGTACGGGAAAGGATTCTCTTTGCAACTGTTTCCTGGTGGCGCCCAGCGGATAACAAATTGGGCAAACAAATTGGAGAAAATCTCCAGGAAAACACCAAAACTTGCTCTGTTACTGACTATACCAATAGGATTCGGCGCGGCAGCATTTGAATTGCCATGCACAGGACAGGTTTATCTGAGCATCCTAGCCTTGATGAGAAGCGCAGCTGTTGTACAATGGATACCTCTGCTTTTGTTCTACAATTTGATTTTTGTTATGCCTTTAATCATAATAACTGGACTGATGTTTGTCGGCATTTCAAGCAATGCGCTTGAAAAGTGGAGAAAGAAAAACAGACGATACATGCGATTGTTTGTGGGAACATTCTTGTACGGCTTGGGTGGACTGCTTCTTTGGTACATTTATAACGAGTTCACATACGGAGCTTTCATCAGGCCACTGACTTTCCTCTTGTACGCATCGCAGGTTGCAATTATTGGTTATGGAATTTACAAAGGATTGTTTGGAAAAGATTAGCAGAATTTGCAGATTTTAGGTTCGCCCTTCTGGTGTTTTCTCAAATCTTTCTTTTCAACCATTCTTCCACAGGAAGTGCACTTGACTTTTGGCATAGTTAAATATTGTTTCCGCTTGACTATAAATTCAGGATTTAATAAGTAAAAACCAATAATTAAAAGATGGCTCTTAGAAAAGAACAAGTCTGGGCTCTTTTAAGATTTGGTATGGGATGGATTTTCTTATGGGCATTTCTTGACAAGTTATTCGGGTTAGGGTTTTCTACCACACCAGATAAAGCATGGCTTGCCGGAGGTTCCCCTACTTTTGGATTTCTAAACTCTGCCACTTACGGGCCTTTCGCTGCATTCTACCACAGCCTTGCCGGTAATGTTGCAGTAGACTGGTTGTTCATGCTTGGATTGCTTGGCATGGGAACTGCGCTTATACTGGGGATTGGAGTGAGAATAGCTGGTTATGCAGGAGCACTATTAACGATTTTAATGTGGAGCTCCCTTTTACCACCTAAGAACAATCCGTTCCTTGATGAGCACATCATCTATGCACTAGTCTTGCTGGGACTGGCAACAGTAAGAGCAGGTCAGTGGTTCGGTTTTGGAAAGTGGTGGGCTAAAAGGAGATTAGTAAAGCAGTATCCAATCTTAGAGTAAGTTTTAAAGAGGACAAGTTGTCAATTCGCTCAACCTCTCCAGACTTTGTGTGCCTTCATACTTCTCCCCGTCAATTATCCATGTAGGATATCCCTTTATATTGTTCTCGGCACAAAGTTCGGGCTGCGCATTTTTTCCTTTAGAGTCACATTCGACATAATTTATGAATTCCATAGAAGAGCCAAGCATTTCCTTTTGATCTCCACAGTGTGGACACCAGTATGCACCATAAAATACAGCTCCTTTTTCTGTCAGGCATTGAGCAAATTCATCATATACACCAGGCTCTACAACTTTGCCAGTAATGGAAGTAAAACCAAAATAGCCTACACTAATGGCAAATAAAATCACAGAGAACAATGCAATTATCCTACCTGTTGCTAATTTCCTCTTTACAACAGGAGCACTAGGAGATTGACCATGTGTTGCATTCTTATGCTGGTTCAAAGCTTCACTAGTTTCAAACTTTCTATTGCAAACATCGCATGCAACGTCCATAAGATAGTAATGTTCAGAAATGTTTAAGAACTTTCATTATTTTCTTTTCTTAATCTTGATGTTGCCCGTGAGAATTAAAACCAAAATCACAATCAATACAACAGCCAATCCCCAACCAAGTATAGCAAAAATTAAAGCTGCATTATAACCCGTGTAATAAGACGGATAATAGTTTCCCATCATTCTCATCATCATAGGCATCATATTGCTTCCCATCATGCCTTGGAGACTCGTGCAACTCAACCAGTTCTTTCCCATTATAATATGCATTTGCGTCAAACTCGCAGAACCTTCCCCACCCATCATAGTATCCATCTGCTCGTGTAATTCACTACCACCTACCATTCTTTCCATCGTAGCGTCGCCAAGTTCTTCGAATTCACTGTCAGGTATTTTGCTGCAATCCAGATTTTTAATATCATTAACATTTTGCGACATCATCATAGAATCCATCATATCTTCAACAGAAGAGCTGGCCATATTCGCATATGTGGAACTGACTAGAACTAAAATGCTTACAAATGATGCCATCCACAGATTTTTCATATAACCACTATGTCTTTTAAATTAATTATCCCAGGCATTCCTTATATCTATCAGGATGATGGCTCATGTGCTCTTTCCAAGATTCATCGGTATATCCTGAAGGTATCACACATTTGTCATTTAATTCCGATGCAATGCCTTTTCTATAACTTGCATAGTTCTGGTACCATTGGTATCCTAGGAATGAAGAAACTACAATCAACGCTATGACAACTGCACCAAAGATGATCTGCAATAATATTTTTCTGTCTATATTGAATTCTACCCCACTTTTCTTCGCAAGATTCATCATAACAGCAATGCCTGCTATGTTCGAGACTATGCCGAAAATCAAGAAAACCGGCTGATATTCAAGCAAAAATATACCAAGAGCCGACGCACCAAGAAGTGGTATCACGTCTGTTACATGGTGAGCGCAGCACGCTATCATGGATGTTGCTGACATACTTCCGCATGCACCTGTTGTTCCCGAAGACATTTTCATGAAATTTCTGATAAAAGTGAAAAGACCGAATTGAATTCCGAATCCAATTACAAGAGGTGTCATCAGATACCACAATTCAACAAACCTGCCAATAGCATAGTTGATGCCTTGAAATAAACTGACGATTATCAAGTACAATGCGACAAGAGACATGCTTGCTAAAATACTATAAATGACAGATTTTCTTTTGATTTGTTGCAACTTTCTAACCATTTTTACAGCACTCTTCAATTGATTTTATAATTTTTCTGATTATTTGTTTCAATCGAATTTTCATCAGTAAACACCTGCTAGTATCCAATAAACAATCAAAGTCCCGAAAAGAATTACTAGAGGTTTCATCAAACGCAAACTTTTATTCTTGGTTAATCCGGCTCTTTTTTCCAAAAAATACATAAATCCAGCAATAGACTGTCCCATAAGTATGGCAATTACAAGTTGGGAAATGTTAAATCCAATCAATTTTAATATCAACAATCCAAGCCATGTAGTTACAACAGTTGCACATACCGCACAGATTTTAAATTTGAAAATTTTGTTAATAAGATCACTGAGAATCAGCCATATAGCGTATACCCCAACCATCGCTAGCAATGTGTAGTAAATTAATTCAACCATTCACATCATCAAATACAAAATCGACGAACTTATCGCCAAGGTTAAAATAAAAACTAGAATTGATTGGTATGGAAAATAATTTTTGTTCCTGTTCAGTATGCGAAGAAAATCATGAAATTTGAATGACAAGAAAGAAACTGCTATGCCAATCAGTGTACCGAATAAAATCCTGTCAATGCCGAATATCTTGAACGGATTTGAAGGTCCTAAGAGTTTAGCAAAATAGAGTGTAATTATCGTAAGAATGAATGAAATAAGTAAGACTATTCCAGACTGAAATGATAAATATTGCTTCCCTTTGTTAAATTTCTTCAGTAAGTTATTAACCCACAACCCAGTTGCAACCACCATACCACCAACAAATACACCAACAATAGAATCGTCAAGACCATACCATCTTGTTACAGCTACCGCCGCTCCTGTTGCAGCTGTGCACAAAGGGCAATGCGCTAATACTGTTGGTATTAAAAAAATAAAAAAGAAAAGAAATGAAAGAAAATAAAATTTCACTTTTTCACCTCTTATTGGCGAAGTAATTGTAGAGTGCTACAAATACCCAAACTAGGAATGCTGTATATACTACTGCTTCCACAAGGCCTACTATTATGTAAAGTCCTGTTGGTTGCATGGCAAATGCATGGAACATTGGTTTCCAAAGAATTTCAAATGTTTTCGATGGAAGTACTAGAAAACCTACTGCACAGACAAGGTAAGCTATTATCATCCATGCTACTGATGTTTTTACAATCAATTCTGTATCTAATTTACCTTTGGACATGTTTACCTCCATAACAGTTGTTATAGTTCTTTAACTATGATGTTTACATTTTTTGCTTCCGCAACATTTTGGCATATGTTAACCTCCTAAACTAACCGTGATGAGCACTCATATCAGACATGTCTTGTGTTCTAATTACTCTTGCGTTACCTTTATCATCAAGAATCTCCACAATCATTTTCTCAGGTCCGAACATGTGTATGCAAGGCTGTATTGCCATGTCGTGCTTATAATGAAAGTTCAACACACCATACTCAGCTGTCCTTACACCACCGTCACATTCTGTAATTGGTGACCCTACACAATTTCTATCATACACACTTGTACCTTCTACTTTCCCAGAACTAATTTTCACATTCGTTATCTTGCCCTCAAACACATTCAAATCAGTTGGAACACTATAGCTGGTATATCCAGTCTTCGGTGCATAAATCCTATATCCGAAAAATGAGACTATGCCTAGCAACAGGACTACAATTCCTATGCTCCATACCCAACCGCTAATCTTCGCCAATTTTATCGAAATTTAACTCAAAGAAACAACTTATAACGGTTAGGGTGAAACTAGTTTCATTCAGTATTTTAGTAGAACTATGTTGCTCATTCCTCTTCTTCTTCGTTCGACCAGTCCTTTTGTTTCTAACTTATCCAATATTCTGCTAACCTTGACTTTCGAATATCCTGTCGACCCAATCAAATCATTCTGAAAAGTAGAACCATCGCCTTTTGTCAATTCGTTAAATACTTTCTTTTCATCCTCCTGCAGACCTTCTACAATTTTATTAATTTTTGTTTTGGGAACAGTTTGAATCCTCTCGCTTTTCGGTTGTATGAAAGTCAAATAACTTCCGATGCCAGCAGACACAATTAAAACACCGAATCCTGCATAAGATTGTACAGGAATATGATTGGTCAAGTTACAAGTTGGTGATCCACACAGAGCATGCCCTATACGAGCATAGCTTAAGGATACAGTCAATAAAATCACAAAAATAATGATGGATATCCCAACTATCGAAATTCCCAGATAGTTTGTTGAAACTAGTTTCATATGTGACAATTCAAAGTTAGAGTATTTAAACATTACTTTATCTTATGCTTATATCTCCTCATCAATAAGGAGTTTCCTACAACAGAGAACGAACTGAACGCCATAGCAGCACCTGCAATTATAGGCGACAATAATAATCCAAAGAAAGGATATAAAATTCCCGCAGCTATCGGTATCCCTACAGTATTGTAAAAGAACGCCCAGAAAAGATTCTGTTTTATCTTGTTGACAGTGTACTTGCTCAAATCAATTGAAGTGACAACATCTCTTAGGTCATTCTTAATCAGAACTATTTTTCCAGTTTCCAATGCAACATCTGTTCCAGAACCAATCGCAATTCCCAAATCAGCCTGTGCCAGCATAGGTGCGTCATTTATCCCATCACCAACTGCAGCTACTACAGCCCCCTTTTCTTGAAGTTCTTTCACTTTCTTGGCTTTGTCTTCCGGCAACACTTGCGCCATGACATAGTCGATTCCAACTTCTTTCGCGACAGCGTTTGCCGTCCTTTCATTATCACCCGTAATCATCCAAACGTCAATCCCCATTCCCTTCAGAATATCAACAGCGTCTTTTGAAAATTCTTTTAAAGTATCAGCCACTGCAACCAATCCAATAACTTTCCCGCCGTAAGCAACTATGACAGTAGTCTTGCCTTCATTCTCAAGTTTCTGTATCTCATCTTCAAGTTCTGATACAATTTCATTTTCCTTCATGAAAATTCTGTTGCCTACAAGAATCTTTTTATTCAGGTAGGTAACTTTAATCCCTTTACCAGACACAGTTTCATACGATTTAACTGCAGGTATAGTCAGGTTATTTTCCTTCGCCTTTTTGACTATGGCTTCTCCAATGGGATGTTCCGAGCCCACTTCAGCAATAGCCGCAAGCGTCAGAACTTCATTCTCTTTCACATTACCTAATCTAATCACATCAGTTACAGACGGTTCGCCTTTTGTCAATGTTCCTGTCTTGTCGAAGATTATTGTATTTATCTTTTTTGCAACTTCCAATGCTTCACCACCTTTAATTAAAATTCCATTCTGCGCCCCCAGTCCAGTCCCGACCAATATAGCCGTGGGTGTTGCTATACCCAGTGCACACGGGCACGCTATTATCAAAACCGTAATGAATATAGTCAATGCAAAAATGAAATTCTGTCCTAGAACAAACCATAATACTCCAGATAAAATGGCGATGACAATAACGCTAGGAGTGAATATCGATGCAACCTTATCAGCCAATCTTTGTATGGGTGCTTTGCCAGTTTGTGCTTCCTGGACAACTTTAATTATCTGCTGCAGGACAGTATCCTTACCAACTTTAGTGGCTTTGAATTTCAGCAAACCCGATTTGTTTATAGTCGCACCAATTATTTCGTCATTCTTTCTTTTGGTGACAGGCATCGATTCTCCAGTAATCATGCTTTCATCAACAGAGGACTCACCCTCAACGACAATGCCATCAACAGGAAACTTCTCACCTGGGCGAACAACAACTATGTCATTAATTTGAACATTTTCGATAGGAATTTCAATTTCCTTCCCATCTTTAATTATCCGTGCAGTTTTCGGTTGCAATCCCATCAATTTCTTGATAGACTCGGATGCCTTCCCTTTGGCAATTTCTTCCAAAAGCTTTCCGAATAATACAAGTG
>CAZMWU010000023.1:0-9195 GCA_964570195.1 uncultured archaeon | reverse complement strand
AATGTGACTAATAAAATCTACGCAACTGATGGTGATTTCTACGGCTCTGTCTGGCAGCCTGTCTATCCGAGCGATGATGGATTAGTGTTATACTTACCATTCTCAGAGAACACATCAACAACAACTTATGACAAAAGTCCTTACGGGAATGACGGAACAATTGCAAATGTAACTCCGGCCACCTGTGGCACAAACAACGCCTGTCCTGTATGGACGACAGGCAAGTATGGCAATGCTCTGAAATTTGATGGTTTGGGCGGTGATTTTGTTCAGGTTCCTTTCAGTTCGTCTTTAAATAGCCCGAATATCACAACATTGATGGCATGGATAAAACCAGATTCGACAGGCACTTCTCAGACGGTTATTTTCAAGTGCTATCCTAATTGTGGTGAAGCATCAGGAGCAGAGGGGGATTATCAACTGATTATACTTGCAGCCAATAATGTTCGATTCAGAGACCAAAATGTCATCGTAGATACTACAGGTGGACCAATCTCGTCTGGCAACTGGTATCATGTTGCTGCAACTAGGGATAGCAGTAGTACCAAGGTTTACGTTAACGGTGTTCTTCTGGCTAGTGGCGCTGGTTCTCGTACAACTACAAGCAGTACTGAAGTAAGAATTGGGCTCGCTAAGGGCTCTATCAGCACGTCTAATACTGCACCATTCAACGGCACCATCGACGAAGTCAGAATATACAACAGAAGCCTGTCATCAGATGAGATAAGAACCCAGTATCTCGGAGGACTGCAGTCCCATGGAACAATAACAGCAGACAAGTTCAGGATAGTCAACAGCAGTGCGAATGTGAACTTCTTTGTTAACAACAATGGTAAAGTCGGCATAGGGACAACAAATCCGCAGAACACGTTAAATGTCATAGGTGATATCAACGTCACAGGCACATCCTATCTGGGCGACATCACCATCAACACAGGCAATATCACTGTGAACAACATCACATCCAAGTCAGGAGATTTGAGGTTCTACAATGCTTCTGGGCAGGAAGAGATGAGAATAATAGGAGGAAAAGTAGGGATCGGAACTACAGGACCGGCTTATAACCTTGAGGTGCAAAGTACCGCGGACGCAGCTCTTTATTTAGAAGCTGACACTGATAATTCAGTAGAAACGGACAATGCTTTTGTAAAATTCAGCCAAGACGGAGCTTTAGTCCAGACAATAATTGGCAGCGTTGGCGGTTCGAATGTTGACCCAGAAAATGTCGCCTATACTGGAACTTTGGATAATGCGTTCTTGATAGGCACATTAGACAGCAATGGTGCATTGCAGTTTGGCACTAACGATAATGTAAGAATGACGATAGCTACTGGTGGCAACACCGGCGTCGGGACGACTACACCAAGAGCCAAGCTTGAAGTTGGCGGCAATCTTTCAGTAAACACTTCGACAACAGTTCCTCTGTTTGTGGATGCCACCAATAACAGGGTCGGCATCTCAACAACCAACCCGTCGGCACCGCTTCGTGTAGGCGCTGAAAGCGATGGATTGTTCGGTGCCTCAAATATCGCTGGCACATCTGGATACTTCACGATTTCCAAGTCTGGAACTACCATAAGCAATTCATTAATAACGTTCGGAACCTCAAATGTCCACAGCGTTCTATTCAGTCTTGGAGGGCAGACCTCTGGTACTATTCCTGCGAACTTCACTGTCACGGCTGGAGCTGGAGGCAACGTCGGCGCTGGAACATATGGCGGAGACATATACTTCATCGGTGGTGATGCAAAAGGTACGGGTAACAACAGAGGCGGAAATATTATTCTATTAGGAGGCAATAAAAACAACACAGCACAGACTGGTAATGTCGGCATCAACACCACAACTCCAAATGCATTATTGAGCGTGATGACCCATTCCACTGACACGAAAGTGGCTGCCAACATAAGCAACTATGGAAGCGGGAATTCATTTGTCGTGGAGGATTCTGCCACAGATACCACTCCTTTTGTCATTGATGCATCAGGGAAAGTGGGGATTGGTGCATCATCACCTACCAACATGCTAACAATACAAAGCACTGGAAAAGGAACTCTGCCGATAAATGTCACCAACCAGTTTGGCAACGCATCGACTCTTGTACTTCGTGAGACAGCACCTAGTGGTGCACATGGTGGAGGGGAGCTACAGCTATACGATTCTGCCGGTAACTTGGATATCGATTTCCATGCAGATGGTGGTAACAGCTACTTTAACTCTGGCGGCAACGTGGGCGTCGGGACGAGTAATCCGTCTGCAGTCTTAAATGCATATAGTGCATCAAGCGGTGTTACAATACTGAATGCGTCGCAAAAGTCTGGAGACTATACTGGGACAATGTTCATAGTTGACCAGATGTTGAGGGGAGATACGACCGCATACAATCTCATGCAGGTCAAGAATACTGGAGGGACAGCCTTGTTCATAGACGGCGCAAGAAAAGTCGGCATCGGGACTGCGAGTCCTGTATCCATACTTGATGTAAGAGGCAACGCCACATTCGGCAACCAGGCAGGCTCGGTGAATGTGACAATAAAAAGCACAAGCAGCGGTCAGGCAAAGCTTGTTCTGCAGTCTACCAATACTGGCGGCATGAACCCCACATTAGATTTCTATATCGACACTACTCGTGTGGGATATGTACTGGAGAACACACAGACAGGTGACCTGGAATTGTCTGCTCAACCATCTGCTCCAGGAGACATAGTAACTCTTACCGATTCCGACAGCTATCTTGTCGGTTCAACATCTGCAGGAGGCGACTTGTACATTGCAGGAACAAAACATGCAACAGTAGGCGACATCTTCCTTAATCCTGTCGGAGGCAACGTCGGCATCGGGACGATATCACCACAAGGAAAATTACATGTTGCAAGCGACAGCATAACAGATGATTTGATTGTAAATTCTTCGGCGACCACAAATGAGATAACAAATCCAAGCCTTGAAACAGGAACTGGTGGATGGTCAGTTGTAGCTAGTGGAACTATATCCCGTGTTACTACAGATTCTATATTTGGAGTCGCTTCATTGGAAATAAACGCCCCTTCAGCGGTTGGCGGCGACGGTGGAAGATATACAAGAACTTATGCAATGGGGCAGGGCACAACTTGGACATTCAGTTACTATATGCGTGCAAAAGATACAGATGATGTAGGTAAGCACGTCCAGGGCCATTTTGATTTCGGTGGTGGCACGTACGAGCAATTTGGTACGTCTTGTCCGTCTAGTGGTGCCCTTACATTGGCTTGGCAAAGATGTTCTGCAACTTTCACAGTTGCCAATTCGGGTCATACTAGCTTCGGTGCGTACTGGCGCAGCACATACGGAGTAGAAATAAACACTGATTTCTATATAGACGGCATCCAGCTTGAGCAGGTATCTTCCGCCACCCCATATGCAGATGGGTCCTTTGGTCCTGGATACAGCTGGTCTGGCACTGCCCATGCTTCTACTTCAAGCAGAACCGCAGGAGCAGTATTCGGCGACAAGTCGCTTAACATGGCAGGAGGGTTGGGAGCCGCAGCACGAGGCACTTCTCCAGCGCTCCGTATTGAACAAGATGGAACTGGTCCTATCGCCTCTTTCTTTGACACAGCAACAGAAGTTGTGAGAATCGCAGACGGAGGAAACGTCGGCATCGGGACGACTGGTCCGAATGGAAAATTGAATGTGGTTGGTGGAGACCTTAACGTAACAACTGGTATTATTAGGGTTGAGAACGGCCCAAGTAATTATGCAACTCTTAAATTAAAACAGACTGGTGCTTCTGGTCGTCAATGGTCAATTGGATCAGCTAGTTCAGGATTTCTTGAAATAGCAGACGATACTGGTCCGAATGGCCAACGAATTGTAATAGATACATCAGGTAACGTCGGCATCGGGACGACAGGACCATTATCAACATTGGATATAACAGGCAATCTATCTGTCTCAGGCTCCACCAACTCCAGCATAGACGGCTCTACATTAGCCATAGACGCCACCAACAACATGGTCGGCATCGGGACGACGAATCCAGAAAAAGCCCTGCACGTTAAAACAACGGCCGATAAGGTGGCAGTGTTTGAGGATAACGACAATCCTATTATCGTGTTAAAGGATGCGGATGCCGGGGTCAATGCAAAACATGGTGGTTTTCTCTTCAACAGCCAGAAGCTGCAGATAATTTCCATGCCAGATGACTACACGGGGTCGACGCCGTACATGACGGTAGACACATCATCTGGCAACGTCGGCATCGGGACGACGACACCAGGACAGAACCTTGCGGTTGTGGGAACGGCAAACATAACAGGAGGAAGTGCGACTACAGTCGGGCTGATTGTCGACAATTCGGGTCAGGTCGGCATCGGGAGGGCATCACCTCTAGGAAAGCTCCATGTTCAAGGAAGTTCCCCAACTCTCATTGTGGCGGCCGATGATGATGGCACCAATCCTTTCATCTCACTTAGGAAAAGTGCGACTGTACCTGTAGGCATTATAACTCTGACACCTAATCAGCTTGGGACTGTTTTCAATACAAATACTGCTGGTTATTGGTTCAACATCAGCAATGTGGCACAAGTTGCAATAGACGGAAATGGCAGAGTCGGCATAGGGACTACTGCGCCAACTCAAAAACTGCATGTTTACAACGGAAACCTGCTGGTGGACGGCGCAGCAAGCTCGGACCTGAACAGCGGCTTGAGGATAGTCGCACCCATTTCAAACACCCATTACAACTGGATGATTGGAGCCCAGCAGAATGTTGACAAAGGATTCGAAATTACTCCGTCTACTGCTACAGGAGGCACTACCTTCTCTACTCCCGCATTATTAATCAAGGCTGATACGGGCAGCGTCGGCATCGGGACGACTACGCCAAGTGAAAAACTGGATGTAGACGGTAATATCTCATTTACAAAGGAAAGTTCAGGTAAACGATTAAGAGTCTTAGGCGTGGAGAACGTGACCTCAGCCAACTGGGTATCTGACGACTTGGACATCAGGGGAGGCGACGGCGGAATAGGAGGAAACCAAGCATCAGGAAGCAACATAACAATCAGGGCGGGAAGGCCTTATGTAGCTTCAACGACTAGCGAAGGCGGATTCATAAGATTCTTCTCGGGCACGAATTCTTATTCTGGCGGAAGCGGATATGCAGCAGGCGATATACAATTCTACACTCGTGATACATTAAGAATGTCGGTAAACGGCTCGACGGGATATGTTGGTATAGGAACCACGGCTCCTGCTGCTGCATTGCATATAGTCGGCAACGTAAGATTTACGGGCAGTAGTACCATCGATATCCCAAGTAGCGGCAGTTTAACAATCAATCCTGATGGCAACCTTAATTTAGGTACTGGTCTGACAGATAATGTCTGGATTGGCCGTACTGATACAGCAAGCACTACAATATTCTATGGGGGGACAAGTGGGGCAGAAGTTGCACGATTTACAAGTAGTGGTCTCAGTGTGGGAAGTGGCTCAGGAAAAATAAATGTTGGCACGGTCGACCCGATATACGACATAAACGGCACAAAATATGCAACTTATCTTCCAGGTGCAATCGGCATCAAGGAAGAAATTACAGGAACTGTGTTCATGGATGGGAAGGCTGTGAATAGCGCTCATAAATATGCAATTGAGTTCAACAAGACAGAAAAAGGAAGCGACCTCTGGCTCTTCAACAAGATAACAGATTTCGGCAAAGACATGAAGAACCTGACAGTCATTCTCACGCCTTCATTCGACGGCAAGGTTTGGTACGAGAAAGATGCTAAGAACAATATACTCTACATCTTCAGCGACAGTGAAGGCGAGGTTTCATACAGGCTTACAGCAAACAGATTTGACTGGAAATCGTGGAGCAACTTGGCAGACGATCAGGAACTGGAAGGATTTAAGATAGAATAAACGATTGCATGAGAGAGATGAAATACCGGTACAAACCTCCGAGCAAGTCATCAAAAGTTTGGATTGTTGTGGTTCTATTAGTTATAGCAGTTGTTGGAATCGGAATGTTCATATCAAATTCTTCACAGAAATCTGTATTGACTGAACAAAAAGGCGGAGCAACTGGAGAATCCGGAAAGAAAGGCACTGAGAAAATTAAAATAGAACAGATATCTACGTTGGAGGCAATTGTCTCTGTCAGAAATATAGGCGACGGGGATGCAGACGTTTCTCGGATGAATGCATATGTAAACAACATTCAAACAACATGCGTGTTTACCGTTGAAAGTATCTCGCCTGGCAAGACAGCCACGTGCAAACTGCTTGGCGGGTGTACAAGCGGATTTACGCTGCGTATGACAGCACAAAATTCAGAAGACCAGACAATGTGTTGATTCTAAGCATAAACTAATATTATCGCGTGAATAAAAGGAGTATATGGACAAGCTGTTTTTGTTCGTTATAGCTGTTGTTGCAATCTCAATTGCACTTGTCACATATCTTCAGCTACAGAAAGATCTGGAAACTAAAATTACAGAGACTGGCTATACTCCGCTGCCATCACCAAACAAATACTTCGATGAACAACCCAAAGCAACAGAAAAGACAGAGCTGTTCAAACCACCTGAAGGAAGACAACACTTCCAAATAATTAACAACGGTGGCTATCCGAAGATTACAGAAGCTGAGATTGATCCGCTTGATGTTAAGGTCGGAGACATACAAAAGATGATTGTCGTCGCTGAAGATCCTGATGGAATAAGGTCTGTGATTGCCTATATAGAGACCGACAACAGGATAAATGAAATACCGCTTAATTACAGCGAGGGTAACTGGTCGGGTTCATGGGTTGTCTACGATACGCATAGCATAAATTACACAACGGTTTTCGTTGCAAGAAACACTAAAGGAGAATCGATTAATGTCACACTAGCATGGTCAGACTATTGTTCGCCGCCGGCAGGTGGCGACTGGACACTTGATAGCAGTTGTGCCTTTGCGTCTGGCGTTAATGGGGTGGATAACGGTAATTTGATTATTAACAATGGTGCATACACGCTCACTATAGGAGGAAGTGGAAGTGCAACTTTTGCATGGAATTCAGGCAAAGAGATTCAATTAAGTGCGGGAACTATTGCAATTAGTACACAAGGTCAACTTTTGCAGACGAACTTGTGGATGTTCGACGCGGATACAGACAACTATCCTAAAAATACAACACAGTGGGCACAGGATGAAGCACCAGGCTTCATCGATTACGTAAGAAGATATACCTTATCCAGCATAACTAGTACAGACTGCATGGATACAAATTCCGGTGTTAACCCTGGGATAACCGCATATTTCACAACCGACCGTGGCGACGGCAGTTATGACTATGACTGTAGCGGATCAGCGGAGAAGGATCCTGCCAAAAATTGTTGTGCAACAGAGACCTCTTGCATGATATCCGGCACTGCATATGCAGGATATTTCTGCAGCCAAATCGGCAGTCCGCCAGCATGCGGGGTTGGCAATACGTGGCTGAACATAGTTCATACCACCGATTGTTTTGGCTTAGGTGGAACAGGATCCAGCTCATGCACATCAGGCCAATCTTGTTCGAGTGGAGACAGATGCATGTCATCAAATGTAGGTTCTATCACCATGGGATGTCACTAAATCCTCCAATTATCTCCAATCAAGAGATACCTTTTTAACCTACCTCAGCATAATCTAATACAACAGGAGGTGCCAAAAAGTGAAACAAATGGGAACTCTCGACTGGTTAGTGTTCGTCCTGCTAGTAGTAGGAGCACTGAACTGGGGTCTGGTCGGACTATTGAATACAAACGTAGTCGAACTAGTGCTCGGATCAATACCAGTCTTGGTAAAATTAGTCTACATCCTAGTAGGAATAGCCGGACTATGGAAGCTTTACAAGGTACTAATGGCCAAATAAGATTTTGCAGATTTTTTAATTTTTGCAATTTTTCTTAAACATTCAGTCCGAATTCTTTTCTTGCTACATCTCGAAGAATCCTAATGAGATTAACAAGCTGGCTTTTATTAACAGCAATGGCACCAACAGACTTGAACTTACTAGTCGCCCTTATCAAATGGTCGTGTTTGGTCTGGTTTATTCTTAGAAACTCTTCTTCAGATTCGTATCTCGGTTGTTTGAAAACATCAATCCAAAGCTTGTCCATGTTGCTCAAGTCAATCCTTCCGACAAACTTGCTCGGTCCGACGGAATAGTAAATCTTCGCAGGTCCCTTCTCGTCATAATTAACTTTCTTCTCAATCAGCATCCTTTCGAGCAATTTTGTTACAGTGTGCCTGTTGAGGTCCAATTTTTTCGCGACATCATGTATCGTCATTCCCCTGATACTTTCGTTCAGGGTGTCAAAAATTCTTTTTTGGTTTTTGGTGTCATATTCCACTTCTTTTGTCGTTCTAAACTCCATTAAACCACCTACTGTATATAGTATTTTAGGCTTTATAAAGCTTGTGGATTAGTGTATATGAACTAAATAAAGAATTTCTAGGCATTTGGGATTAATACAAGCGTAATTTCATTCAGTCAAGCCTTATTTTGCCTTCTCTGCAAAACATGTGGGAAATAAACCCCCGATAGCTTTATATACTACTAAACTCTAACTAATAGATAGACATTAAATAATAACTAAAGGAGGTTGATTAAAATGTCGATAGTAACGGTATTGAAATTCGACGGTTTGTCAAGCCCGTGGCAAGCTGCGAAATTACTCAACGGACAGAAGATGAGCGACAGTTGGATGACTGCGTTCGTGAGCAAGTACAACCGGAATGAAGTGGTTGTAA
Source organism: uncultured archaeon (assembly GCA_964570195.1). GTDB lineage: Archaea > Aenigmatarchaeota > Aenigmatarchaeia > CG10238-14 > SCSR01 > JACOWB01. Next base: position 432 of record CAZMWU010000023.1, on the reverse strand, counting down.
ACTATTGGGTGTACGATGATTTGGAGAACAACATAAAGAGGGTCTTCGATGAAGATGAGAGCATGGAAATAGTTTCCTACCTTCAACAAAATGGCAAGACACGTGTTCTGAAAAGAATCTACTGCTTTCTGAACACAATGATGAAAACCTTGGAAATCTACACAGGTTCGGAAGATAAGATGGAAGCGATAGTATCTACAATAGAAAGAATACTAAAAATAAAACTCGACAGAGTAGTCCTGACTTCTACCGAATTACAAGCAATATACTCACAGCATTCAAACGAACTGAAGCAGGTGATATTCAAGAATGTCGAGGGGCTTTTCTACGAAATCCTTCGCGGAAAATATCTGGAGAACAACGAGAAGTTCAAGCAGTACATGGGGAAATTCCCTGAAAGTTTGCGAGTGATAAGTTTTCGACCTAAAATCA
>CAZMWU010000022.1:0-9551 GCA_964570195.1 uncultured archaeon | reverse complement strand
GGTCTGACATTATATGCCGGAACAGTCTTAACTCGAATGCCGGCAACCGTGAGAATTCTTCCCGGCTCGACAATCATGAAAGCATTGCTCGGCAGGTTCATATTTTCGCATCCGTTTGTTGCAACTACAATTGTATCAGGCTTTATCAGTTTTCGTATATCATTTGGGCTCCAGTGGTCGTAATGTGCGTGCGTGATAAAGATTGCATCAGCCTTTTCATTCGGCAGTCTTTTCAAATCGAATGGATCGACAAAATAGAATTTCTTCCCGAGTTCATTCTCGATCGAAAAGCTTGCATGACCGAACCAGGACAGGTTATCTATGACACTTGCCATGATTTAAATCTTACTAATCTAAAATAAATCTTTAGAACACAACGACTATGCCATGTTTTTCAAAAGCGTTTTTGTAACCTTGTACTCTTCTTTCGGCTGTAGCCCACACTCTATCTTTTTGCATATGCGGTATTTGTCCCTCCGAATCACCATGCGCTACCTTTATTGTTCGGTCGTAAAATGAAAACTTATTTGGTTCTATCTCAACATTCAAATCTAGTTCGCTCCAACCATCTGGAAATGGACCATCTGGTGGAGAATATTTATTTTTAGGCACTAAACGCATTGTAACACTAGTGATTCCAAAAAGATTGTATACTCTAGCTAATCTATCATATCCAAATCTTCTTTCTTCGTATAACTCACCTAATCTACGAAGCAACTCTTTGATTATCATAAGATTACAGAAGATGTTAAACTTTAAAACCTTTATTACGCTATGATAACAATTTCATTTATATGCCAATAAGCGAAGCGCCATACAAGAGATCATACCACCATGGAATGTCGAGGGGGAGAGAAGCAGCTGTCGTCTGCGATGGCTGCGGCAGGCAGGTTCCTAGATACAAGACTTTCACCAAAAGGGTGGGAATGAGAATCAACGATCCGGTGATAATGCAGCAGGTAGACAGGAGATTCATACACATGATGCAGAGAATTATGCGATATTGCCCTAGCTGCGCTAGGTTCAGGCATGTGGTCCAACCGGGAAAGTCTGTAAGAAAGAAAGGCATGAGATAATGGGTCTGGAGAAATTAAAAAATTTGCGAGGATTATTCTACAAGAGATTGGTGGCAGAAACAAAGGAGGAGGAACCTCTGCCAGGGTTCAGGATGGAGAGGTCTACAAGGATAGTAGAACTGCCCTCCTCTGATGATATCACAAAAATCAATGTCATCTACCCTCTGATGGAACCATTCTCGTATGTCAATATAAAATGGGACACCGAAGAGAAAACTCTGATTTACAACATGATAGAACCTGTGCTGACAGAGAACGAGCAGAAGATTTATGTTAAAATGGCAGAAGCATTGATACAGCTTGTCGATGTAGAACTTACGGCAATGAAAGAAACCACGCAGGCAATTCAGTATCTGCAAAAACAGGTCAACAAGATATTGAAAGATTTCGGCATCCAACTGACATCCAACCAATACGTCAAAATAATGTATTTCATCTACAGGAATTTTATCGGATACAATGAGATTGACGGAATAATGCTGGATCCGAATATCGAAGACATCAGTTGCGATGGTACGGGAACATCTGTATTTGTTCTTCATAGAAAGTACGGCTCGATCAAATCTAACGTAGTCTTTGACACCGTTGACAAATTAAGAGAGTTTGTGATTAAGCTTGCTGAAAGAAGCGGGAGATATGTGAGCTATGCAGAACCTATTCTGGATGGGACATTGCCTGACGGCTCGAGGGTTTCAGCAACCATAGCCGGAGACGTGGCGACCAAAGGCCCGACATTTACTATAAGAAAATTCGGCGAGAAGCCCATGTCACCTATAGACCAGATAGAATCGCATACTGTAAGTGCAGAGGTTCTCGCATACTTTTGGTATCTTGCGGAGCATGGTGCGAACATACTCTTTGTTGGTGCGACTGCTACTGGAAAGACGACATTCCTGAACTCTGTTTGCATGTTTATCCCGCCAGAGAAGAAGATAGTCTCGATTGAAGATACACGAGAAATCAGAATACCGCACGAGCATTGGGTATCAGGATTGGCGAGAACTGGCTTCGGAATTCCTACCGCATCTGGCGAAAAGTATGGTGAAGTGACTCTGTTCGACTTGTTGAGGGAAAGTTTCAGGCAGAATCCCGACTATGTCATCGTTGGGGAGACAAGAGGACAGGAGGCGTATGTCATGTTCCAAGGAATGGCGTCAGGACACAGTTCGTTCAGCACGTTCCACGCCAATTCGGTGGACGCAGTCGTCAAAAGACTCACCTCGCCGCCAATCAGTTTGTCGCCCACATTAATTGAAAGCTTGAATGTCGTCACAATAATGACGCACATAAAAGAAAAAGGCCAGAGAAGAGTGAAGGAAGTTGTAGAGATTGTCTCTGTTGACCCGAGAACAGAAGAGGTGAAGACAAATCTTGTTTTTCTGTGGAATCCTGCTACCGATACTTTCGAAAAAGTGAATGACAGTTTTATTATTCCTAGACTTGTGGAGTCGAAAGGCGAGAGGATAGAAGAAGCGAAAGAGAGTTTGGAAAAAAGGAAAGCTGTACTGGAATGGCTTACATCAAAAGATATTAAAGACTTTCTAGAAGTTGTGAAATATGTCAACATGTTCTACAAGGAACCAGAAAAACTTTTTGAGCTGGTCGGGTTGCCGAAAGAAATAAAGGAAGAATCTAAGGGAGTGCCGGTTGAAATTGTGAAATCCGAAGAAACTAAATCTGTGGAGACACCTGTCGAAATAACTGAAACCAGAGAAAAAAGAAGGACATCCATCTTCGAACTGCTTGGGTTCAAAATGGTTAGAGAGCGTCATTAGCAAGCATCGTATCGGAAATCTTTTGCTATAGAGAATACAATATATTAACAGATAGAATGACTGGTTATAACACAATCGCCACAATCTTGTTCGGTGGAGTGGTAGACAGGCTGGGACTGAAATTCAAGTTTCTAAGGGATAGTCTGCCAAAGGCGGGTATCAAAATCCCATTTAGAACTTACCTCGGCGTAGTTTTTCTAAACACAATTATCGCATATGTGTTCGCATTGACTTTTTTCACAATACTCGCAATTTTGCTAGAAGTCAAAACTATGCAGAAATTTATTTTTATAGGATATCTGCCGTTTGTGATTGGAGGATTGGCATTTGGTATGATGGTTATGTATCCCTACCAGAAGGCGATGGGAAGAAGAAAAAGTATTGACGTGAACCTGCCTTTTGCATTAACACATATGGGGGCTATTGCCGAATCTGGAGTACCGCCGTATATGATATTCAAGTTGCTGAGCAACTTTGAGGAATATGGCGAAATTTCACGTGAGATGAAGGTGCTTGTGAGGAATATTGATACATTTGGTGTCGATCCCCTGACAGCGGTCAGAGAGACAGCTGAAAGAACGCCTAGCAACCGACTAAGACAGATAATGCTGGGAATTATCAGCGCCACTGAAAGCGGCGGGGATGTGAAGACATATATCAAAAATGCCGGTGAACAGGCTATGTTTGATTGGAAGTTGAAAAGAGAAAAGTTCATGCAACAGCTGTCTGCATACGCAGAATTCTACACAGGAATTTTGATTGCCGCGCCATTGTTTATCATAGCTTTGTTCGCTGTAATGAATATGATCCAACCGAATATTGGAGGGTTTGATATCCTTACATTGACCAAGTTGAGCATTTACATATTGGTGCCATTCCTGAACGCTGGATTTCTCTTATTCCTGAAAGGAGTGGAGGTTGAGATGTAATGGTTAGATTCTCATTCCTTGTAATTGGTTCGATTATAACATATCTTGTTTTTGCATTGTTCAATTACCTGTATCTTGCAAAAGTAACAGGATATTCAATTACACTGTACCTCATCGGTGCGATTGTTGCTGCTATGCCTTTGGTTATTCTCAAATACTTTGAGAACAAAAGACTCAAGGGGATGGAGAATAATTTTCCTGTGTTTCTTCAAGATTTTGTAGAGTCGATTAGGGGCGGCATGACATTGCCGCAGGCTTTCAAAGCGATATCCGTTAATCAGTATGGCGGACTGACACCGTTGGTTAAGAAAATGTCTGCACAACTTGATTGGGGAATACCTATAGAGACTGTATTGCTTAATTTCTCGAAAGAGACAAAATCAAAATTAATTTCGAGGATAGTCTCCACTGTGATGGAGAGCCACAAGTTTGGAGGCAATTTGATAAATACTTTCGAGGCTCTTAGTGGCACTGCAATAGAAATTGAAAGACTGAGAGCTGAGAGAAGGCTTTTCTTAAATTCGCAAATTGTAACAGGATATATAATATTTTTTGTCTTTCTTGCTGTCATAATTGGTTTGGAAAAATATCTAGTACCGAGTTTGGGTCAGGTATCCGCCCAGAGCTTGACACAAATATCAGCTGGTGGAACTGGTACTTCACAAACTAATCTATCCAAAGAATACAGCGAGATATTTAGAAATTTGATTTTGATGCAGGGATTGTTTGCAGGTATAACCGTGGGAAAAATGTCTGAAGGGGCTATGGTTTCGGGAATTAAACACAGTGTATTTATGATGGTAACTGGAATGCTTGTGTTCTTGATTGCCGGTTAGGTTGTGACATCGCTCGCAGTCGCAGAATCTGTGACACCGCTACAATTGGTGTATATCCAGATTCTATCATAGTTACTGCCGACACCTGTCAGTGTCTGGTTGAATGAAAATATCTGACTTGGTTTTAAGTACAGGTAACTGCCAGAACTTCCGCCACTACTTTCGTTGAGGACTATGGTCGCTTGAGAATTATTATTGCCGATGACTTGCAAGGTGATGTTTCCTAAGACTATTCTGCCATTGTTCTTTATGATGCCAGACATGTTGCTGCTGAAATATTTCAGATTCGATACGTCAATGGCGCCATTGCTGCAAATGAGTTGATTTTCTCCCTCTTTACTGACTATCTTAGATGAAGTCTGCGTAAATCCGGATATCCATATGCTTATAATCCCTCCGATACCTACGGTAAAAGCTATCAAAAGGACAGTTGCAACCAGTGGGGAAATACCTTTCATTTATTTACCTCGTGCATCCTGTAGACCTGCTGAGCTCGGGGCAGCTTGTCTTAATGATTACATTCGAAAAATCGGATGATATGCCTGACAGTGAATAGCTTCTTATCGTACTGCCCGGCAGGCTCTGGTTCAGAGGTATACCGCTGGATACCGTACCATTGCCATATTCGACAAATGCTGTAAGATTCGGCAGATCTATACTCTTAACATTATTCAAGGAAAAAACCATGTTTTGTGAAGTGGAGTTATAACGGCAATTTAGAAATTCAAATTGTGCAAGCCTGCATTGGGAAGTTGTGGCATTTTCAGTTGGCAGTGATGTTGAAACGAATGTAGAACTCCAATAAGCTAGCACACCGGCTATGGTCATGGTGATTGCTATCAAAAGAACCGCTGCTACAATTGGGGAAATACCTTTCATATCTACAAAATTAATTTGTGTTTTGTGTCAGATAAATATTGCTTTTCTGAAAAGTTTATTAGCCGAGATTGCAAAAGATAAGTATGGTAAGATCCAAAACTGCCAATTCGTTGAAGGTCTACAAAATTATTAGCGTGATTGCAATTATTGTTGCGGCAATCGCATTGGCTCAGCCGTATTTTTCAAAGGTGGATGTTGTCACATCATTGCTCCCTATAAATGACCTATCAACACAGGGATATACAAAAGTCGATGTACAGGTTTCTGCGGCTGAGAATGTCGGCGTTGTTGTCATTCAAGGAAATTGCTATCAGCTTACAGCCACTACAGAATTGTCACAAGTGGAATCTATAGCTAACGGCCAGGAGGGCAAAGTCGGCTTCAGACCAGGGACGCATGATTTAATGAAAGATGCTCTAGATAGCTTGGATGTCAATGTTGTAATGGTGAAGATAGTTGACATGCAAAATAGCACTTATATCGGAAGGCTGATTTTGAAGCAGGGCGACAGGATTGTGAGCTTGGATTCACGACCAAGTGACGGGATAGCTGTGGCTGTCAGAACTGGGGCACCTGTATATATGAAGGATGACTTGTTGAAGACAGGAAAGTATATCTGTTAATTTTAAACGATTGTTAAGATGCGCTTATTTCTTCAATGCGTCTTTGAATTTGTCTTTGAATTCTTTCGTTTCTTCCAGCAATTTCTCGGTTGCCTTTTCCAACGCTGTCTGTGGCGAGCCGCGGGAAGTCTCAACCAGAATCTTCGGCTTTGACAAATAAGGATGTTCCATGATTGTTGCAGCTTCTTTGATGCTAGAATCTTCCCATAGCTTCTCTTTGATCATGTTAGCAAAAGCTATAGTTTCACCATCGAACTCGACTAACAATCTCTTTTCAGTGTCTTCTACTTTTTTCAATTCCATGTTATCCTATAAAGTTTGTTTGGGAGAGTATTTAAAACCTTGGTATGCTGAATACCCATATCGCAATTATGCTGTGCAGTGCAACTTAAAGGAAGGAAAATCTCCACCACCAGCAGTGGGTTGTATAGAATTTCTTGTACCATTCATGTTTCCATAGAAATTTTGTAATTGATTTGCCAATGAGGCATCTGCATGTGAAGAATGTGAGAAACAGAAATAGTAAATTGGTTAATCCTAAAATGAAAGTTATGTTAGGCCCGTAGGTTAAAAGGAATGTCGGTACCATATCTTATTAATTTGATTATGCTCTTAAATATTATCCGGCCCCGTGTGGAAATTGGATATCCGGCTAGGCTTCGGAGTTTAGAAGAAACCTTGAGTTGAGGGTTCGAGTCCCTCCGGGGTCACTATAAAAATTTAAAAGTGAGTATCCAACTAATTACAGGTTTTGCGGAACATGAATCATATATTGGAAAATTATGTAAACATATGCAAAGAAGCCATAGAAATAGCTAAGAATGTAAAACTTGACATTACAAAACCCAGTCATGTGATATTCACCGGCATGGGCGGTTCGGGCATATCCGGCAATTTGGTCAAAGACATTGTTAAAGACAGTATTACTGGTCCTATAGATGTTTCAAAGGGGTACAACTTACCGGGCTTTGCAAAAGAAGACAGCCTTGTTGTGTGCACCAGCTACTCGGGAAATACAGAAGAAACCCTGAGCCAGTTTGTGGAAGCTCTGAAAAGAAAATGCCGTGTCATTTCGATAGGTTCTGGAGGAAAATTGATTGAATGGTCGAAAAGATTCGGAGTTCCTTTCATCCAAGTGCCTAGCGGATACCAGCCTCGAGAAAGCATACCTTATCTGTTTTTTCCTCTGATAATGTGCATGGAAAAAATATTTCAGCTGGATTTTTCAAAAGACATTGAGGAATTTTTGGAATTGGTGCCTACGATAGACCTTGCGAAAGTTGATGACATTGCATCCGTAATAAAGGATACGACACCAATCATATATGGCCCGTCTGCTTTTCTCGGTGTTTTGAGGAGAATCAAATCCGAATTGAACGAGAACAGTAAGATGCATTCAAAGTTTGAAGAGTTTCCAGAGATGAACCACAATGAGATTGTGGCATATGAATTATTCAATTCTCCATACTTTTCTGTAATCTTCATAAGAGACCATGACGAAATGCCCACAATTTCAAAACGCATAGAAATAGTCAAGGAAATCATAACGGGTAAGGTAAATAGCTTCCACGATATGTGGGCGTATGGAAACTCCAAGTTGGCAAAAGTCCTTTCTCTTGTTTACCAAGGTGATTATCTCAGCTTCAAGCTCGCAGAGTTAAGAAATGTCGACTGGAAACAGGCAAAAACCATAGACAAAGTAAAGGAAAGTTTAAAAGAACTTGGTACCATGGAAAAACTTGAAAGAGAACTAGGTTTTATATCCTAAGAATAACAATTCTGGTTCTGTGAATTTTGTGGATGATCATACAAAAGGCTATCTTTACATGGTTGTGTCTACTCTGCTGATTTCCCTTGCATTCATCTTCAATACAATTGCTCTGGAATCAACCAGTTCAATAATCGCCTCCCTTTTTCTTTTTGGTTTCAGTACAATCGGATCGTTCGCGCTGTTGGCGGTTACAGGTAAGATAAGGAAAATAAGGACTCTTCTGGCAAAATTCTGGAAGCCACTCCTCTTGATTGGCGTCCTAAACGGTGGGAGTGCGACCCTCTGGTTCTATCTGCTTGGTTTGATGGGACCGTCTCTCTTAAGTTTTCTGCTTAGGTTTTCCACCATCTTCATGATTGTGATGGGAATAGTTTTCCTGAAAGAAAGGTTCTCGAAACTGGAGATTGTTGGCGGTGCGACGATGATCGCAGGTACTTTCATAGTCAGCTATTCGAATGGTAATTTTATTCTGATTGGTATATCGCTTGCCATGATTTTGTCTGTCATTTTTGCTTCCATCCAGTTTTTGAACAAGATGTACATAAAGGAGATAGACCCTCTGGTAATCAATGCGTTGAGAGTTTTGTTCACATTTGCGACTATCTTTTTGATTGCCCCTTGGATGACCGAGTTGCGAATACCTTCTACTACTGCATTAGGATGGATAGCGCTTTCATCCGTGTCGGCTGGCATAATAGGATTTTTGTTGAATTACAAAGCACTGGAACTGATTGATTTGTCCAAGACTGCTGTGATCCAATCTTTACAGCCGTTCGTCGTTGTCGTGTACTCGTTGTTTATCTTAGGCTCAGTGCCGAGTGGTCTGCAGATGATTGGCGGCTTTGTGATTGTGGCGGGAGCACTGATTTCCACAATATCAAGATACAGACCCAAGTTTATAGCAAGATTTATACCGTTTGATTAGTATGGATTTGAAGCGCGAGGCAGAAAAAGAGACTGCAAGAGTTAAAAAAGTGATGGAACTTTTAGAGATTGTTAATCCTAAAAAATCCGAATCTTTGGTTAAGGTAATGAAATCGTATTATGAAGACTGCTTGAGCTTCTACAAGAAAGGTCAATATTTACAGGCTTTAGAGACTAGTTTCATCTTGTGGGCTTACGTGGATGCTGGACTGCATCTTGGTGTATTTAAAGTTCCTGGTGAATTGAAAAGGATGTTCACTGTTTAACTTCTAATAAAAGAAATGCAAAATAATATTAGAGGCAGATTTTATCACGCAGACATTGATTACCAAATTGTCTATGCAGGGGTTCAAGAGCTTCAATAGGCGTGTCTCTATACCTTTTCTTCCTGGCGTCAATGCGATAGCAGGCCCGAACGGTTCTGGAAAGTCTAATATATTGGATGCGGTTGCATTTGTTTTAGGAAGAACATCGGCAAAATCTCTGCGTGCTGACAGGTTGCATGAGTTGATTTATCATGGTGGCGGTTCGAAATCTCGTGCTGACTTTGCATCAGTTATATTGACTTTCGACAATTCCAAAAAAATATTCCCAGTCGAAAGTGACGAGCTGTCTATAGTCAGAAAAGTAAATCAAAAGGGTGTGACTGTTTACAAAATGAACGACAGGACAGTAACACGAGATAAAATAATTCAGACATTGAACGCTGCTAGAATACGTCCGGATGGACATAACATA
>CAZMWU010000021.1:0-9958 GCA_964570195.1 uncultured archaeon | reverse complement strand
CAGTGGCATGCCGGCACGATTATAATCGATGAGAACGTATTGTGCATTAGTTATTCCACCACCAACATGAATCAATTTACCAGGGTCTTCTTCTATCTGGATTCTTCTTACTCTAATTTTTTTATTGGTTATTTGCAGATGACCGTTTTTGGCTATTGGAATTTCATATTGTGTTATCTGGAAATCCTTTGGCATGTCGGGATAAAAATAGGATTTTCGCGAGAAAAACATTACTGGTGATATTTCACAATTCAAAGCTTTTGCGACCATTAGAGCAGACTCGACAATTTTTTTGTTCAGGACTGGTTTAGAACCTGGATATCCCAAACATATAGGACATGTCGCTTCATTAGGTTCATAGTTTTCATAATCTGTAGGCGAATCACAAAATAATTTGCTTTTACTTAATAGATTCACATGGCACTCTAGACCCATGATAGCTTTCATATAATCACATTAATGATTTTTAATATAAAAGTAAAAGGAAATGAACCTTCGATAACTTTTTCTGTATCTTCTTCTATCTTTAAAACATGATAAAAGGCAAGGCTGTTTATCTTAATCGGTTGTATTCTAAGATGAAGTTCAAGACTATTGATGTTGGTGAAAATCTATCTGGCGCGTCTCCGCCTTCTATTTTTGTCGGCAAGGCAGGATATCCAAAAGTTTTTGCCGGTCCGTTGATTCCTCCTACTCATGGAAATACAGAAATAATGGATATGCCCGAACAGTGGCTTGCAACCAAAAAGACTGTTGAAGATGTGGTTAATTTCAGATTAAGCTTGGTTCGTGGCAAGGAAAGTTTGAACGTGAAAGATGTCAATTCGAAACAGGCGCAATCATTCCAAGAAATTGCTCTGGCTAAGAAATCTTTGGAAATGGATGCCGAATTCAAGAGAAAACCGAGAGGCGGATTCTTCCATGAGGATATACAACCATTCGGTCCTAGTGCGCAATTAAAACAATTGAAATTAACTGAGAATGTCAGATGGAACTTGGATTTAGAGAAAGCATTTTACGATACCGACTTGCGTGCGAGAAATGCAATGACAGAACTCTATGAAAAAGGATTGTTTATTTCAGCTATCCAAAAGGCGTTAAGTGTCGGTGCATTTGGTTTGAAAAAAAATAGAAGACTAGTTCCTACTCGTTGGAGCATTACCGCTGTAGATGATACTGTTTCACTTCATTTATTGAAGAAAGTCAAGACGTATCCTGTTATAGACTCTTATCAGGTTTTCGAAGTCAGCACATTCAACAATTATTTTGCTATATTGCTTATGCCGACAAGTTGGCAGTATGAATTTTTGGAGACATTTGTCAAAGTCTTGGGAAATGAAGAGGTTTTGTTCTCTAGTTGGGAATCATTTCAAGGCAGAAAGGAGTACGCCGAAATCGGAGGGTGTTACTACTCGACTAAATTGGCTATTTTGGAAAAGTTGGAAGAAACTAAAAAACAGGCGGGAGCAATTGTTTTCAGGGATAGCTATCCAGGATATATCCCAACTGGCGTCTGGTTGGTAAGAGAGTCTGTCAGAGAATCGTTGAAAATTACCCCGAATATATTTCATGACATGAAGTCTGCACTCACGCACATCTCAAGTAAACTCAAGTTACCATTCTCTAGATACCAGAGAGAAAGTTCCCTATTAAAACAAAAACCACTAGCTAGTTTTTTCAAAAGTACCAGCAACTTGTAAAATCTTCTCTTCTTGTAAGTGACATCCCATCAGATGCAAGCCGACAGGCAAGCCATTAACTTTTCCGGCAGGAATAGAAATCATCGGTATTCCAGCGAGATTAGGGGCAACAGTCAGTATATCCATCATGTAATTTTCAATCGGCGATAATTTTTCAATTTCATCGAATTTCGGAGCGACAACAGGCATAGTGGGTGCAGCCAGCACATCAAATTGCTTGAAAGCTTTCTTGAAATCTTCTATCACTTTTGTCCTGACTTTCAGTGCCTTCAGATAATACGCATCCCTATATCCAGCCATTCGTGCAAATGTTCCTAGGATAATCCTTCTTTTTGCCTCTTCACCGAACCCGTTGCCTCTGACCGAAGAAAAATACTCATTAAAATTTCCTTTCAGTTCCTGATGTAGACCGTATCGCATTCCTGCATACTTGGCCAAGTTAGTCGATGCTTCTGATACAGCGATGATATAGTATGCGGGCAGTGAGTACTTTGTATGAGGCAGTGAGACCTCTTTGTAAGTCGCTCCTAAACTTTCTAATTTTTTAATCGCATTCCAGATGACTTTGGTGATATTTTCATCCACGTTTTCAAAATATTCTTTCGGCACTCCAATTTTCATTCCCTTGACATCCTTCTTCAGATATCTTGTGTAGTCTTGTTTTGGGACATTCAATGAAGTAGAATCTCTGGCATCATTACAAGCGATAATTGAAAGTAACAGTGCGACATCATAAACTTCTTTTCCAATGCAACCGATCTTGTCCAGACTGTTGGCATAATCAACCAATCCCCAACGCGATACTAAGCCGTAAGTTGGTGTCAACCCTACAGTACCTGTGAATGCTGCCGGACAGGATATACTTCCTCCTGTGCTTTCTGCCAACGCCACATGCGGAAAATCTGCAGCCAATGTCATGCAGCTGGCACCACCAGAAGAACCACCACAACTTCTCTCTGTGTCTAAAGGATTTTTCGGGACACCGTAAGCACAATTAACAGAGAATGTACCAAATCCGAACTCGTCCATTGCTGTTTTTCCCAGAATAAACGCCCCTTCACTGACGGCGTTCTCTACGGATGTTGCAGAAAATGGTGGGATATACCCCTCCAGTATTCTGGAACCGGCAGTAGTTTGTATTCCTTGAGTGCAAATGTTGTCCTTGACTGAAACGGGAAGACCGAATAACTTACCTTTCTTTTTCGGTTCTTTCACTTTATCTACAAGCGTGATGAACGGATTGTATTTTTTCTGGATTAACTTGGAATTTCCTTTCACATGCTCGACAAAATCTTCCAAGTCTATGTCCCCAGCTCTGGTTCGTGACAAGAATTCTTTGACAGAAATCTTTTCCAGTTTCACACTATCCTTGGTCCTTTAACATACTTTCCTTCATTGTGCTTCGTGTTGGCTAGAGGATCCCACTCGAATTTTTCAGCCTTGTCTTCGCGATATACGTCAGAAATCTCCTGTGGGTGAAAAGACGGTTTGACTTTTTCTGTGTTGACCTTGTCCAGACTTTTGAACGCTTCAAGAACATCCTTTAGTTGTTTTGTGAAATTGTCAACCTCGTCATCCGTTAGGTTTAACCTTGCATTTTTAGCTACTCTTTTCACCAGTTCTCTGTCTATTTCCCAATAATCAACCATACAAAATAAATTAATTGTTCATAAATAAAAACAACTGCCTAGATAGTGACATACGGACTTCAACCATCGTAACCCTTCTTGAAACCCGCCAAACAAAATATAATTGAAATCATACATCAATACATACAAGCCATTGTATCTAAAATTTTTCTTGAATACAATTTTTAAATTCAAAAAAACTCGTGAACTATATACAGAGAAATATAGAATAAAAATTCCATAAGTATATTTAAGGCAGAATGAAATAAAGTTTTACTCGTTTAATCTCATTAATCTTGGCTTACTCTCGTAAAGTAAACCTCGTGTAACTCTCGTAAGTCACACTTTATTATTGAAATCTCATTCTCGTAAAAAGTAAATTGGAAACCGTTTAAATAGGGTTTTCGATGAAGCAAAATATATTTTGCATAAGATAGGAGGAGAAAAATGGAATCTATAATTAAAAACGCGTTAGGAAGAACATCAAACGGTGAAGAGTCATTACAACAAAGATTCAGATTGGAATCGACATCCGGTGCGACATTCAGCAATGTTGACTACTACAAGCTAGCAGAGCAAGAGTTTGGCTTTGCAATAAAACAAGCCAAGGTGACAGTCATTGGTTGCGGAGGCGCTGGACAGAATGCTGTAACACGATTAACAGAAATGGGAGTCGAAGGTGCGCAAACTGTTTCATGCAACACAGATGCCAAGCATCTGGCAGTAGGCAAGGCTGACAAGAAGATTCTCATCGGAAGAGAATTGACAAGAGGACTAGGAGCTGGAGGTATTCCAGAAGTAGGAAAGAAAGCTGCAGAAGAATCAAGAAATGAGCTCAAGGAAGCTATCGACGGTTCTGATCTGGTATTTGCGATTGCAGGTCTAGGGAAAGGAACTGGAACAGGTTCGATACCAGTAGCTTGTGAAGTAGCAAAGTCGATGGGAGCAATTGTAATCGCTGTAGTTACAATGCCGTTCAAGCTTGAAGGAGCTAGAATCAGCAAAGCTGAAGAAGGTCTAGCATCTTTGAGACAGGTATGCGACACTGCGATTGTGATTGAAAACGACAAGCTTCTGAAATTTGCAGGCAACATGGCAATCCAACAGGCATTTGCAGTTGCAGACGAGCTGATCGCAAGCATGGTAAAGGGAATCACAGAAACTATCACACTACCATCACTAGTCAACCTGGATTACGCTGACGTCAAGTCAGTCATGCATTCAGGCGGTGTGGCAGCGATAGGCGTAGGTGAAAGCAACTCAAGCAACAGGGCAGAAGATGCGATAACAAAAGCATTGTTGAATCCTTTGCTGGAAGTTGACTATACAGGAGCATCGGGAGCACTAGTGCACATAACAGGCGGTCCGGATCTTAGATTGGACGAAGTAAACATGATCGGTGAAACAGTAGCAACTCACTTGGATCCTCAGGCACAGGTTTTCTGGGGAGCTAGAGTGTTGCCGGAATTCGAGGGCAAGGTACAGGTAATCGCCATCATCACAGGCGTAAGGTCACCATACATACTAGGACCAGTCTCAAGGGAATCACCGGTAGTCAGAGAAATCAGCCAGACGCTAGGCATAGACGTCATAAGATGAAGGCACTGCCTTCAATCTTACCTTCTTTAATTTCATCTTGAAAAAAGAAAGGGAGGAGAAAAAGAATGGAAGACGACATATGGGATCCACTGGAAGAAGTGGAAATGGAAGAGCTGGATTCTTCAGATGAAGACTAGCTTTCCCTTATTTTTTAATTTTTGTTACAGTTTTTCTTAGAGTTTATAGGGTTTCTGATAATCGCACTTATCGCAACCTCGTATAAATTCTCCATTAACATAGCTTGTCGTGTATTTGATTCGAAATATGGCGCAGTAAGATTTATCGCATTCTTGACAATCTTGGCGGTGCAGGAGCTTCTGGTTGCTCTACAGGCTCTTCTGGAGATTCTTCAGGAAACGCAGCTTCGCTTATGTGCTTGATTATTACAACATCTCCAACAGACTGGACCATGCCATAAGGAATGACAACACCTTTCTTGCCAGCCACAACCTTGCCCAAAAGGGAATTTCGTGCAGCTTCCACAACTATAGATCGAACCTTATATCGCGACAAATCAAACTCCATGTCGCTTACTTTGCCGCAGTAGAATCCCCTGTTAGTGAAAACATCCTTGGCAAACATGTCAGAAACATCTTTTACTGATACTGGCATACTATTATTTGTGGGGATGAATTTAAATATCTGTAGTGCAGATTCTGATAGCTGGTATTGTTAATTTATTTTAATATCAACTGTTATTTTCTATGTATGCCGAGGTCGCCTAACCCGGTATGGCACAAAACCAATGGTGTGTAAGGTTGCTAACCTTGCGGACGCAAGTCCGTTGTGGGTTCAAATCCCACCCTCGGCGCTCGATCTTAAATGTAAAGAAGATGTAATTACATTATGAAACACGAGACTTTAATTAATGGCTATAAAAGAACTGTAGATAGAAAGTTGTTGCCCAAACTAGAAAAAATTCAATCTGAGCTAACTATTCTTCGCGAAGAATGGGAAGTAATCAAAAACCCGAAGCTAGTTAGAAAAATTGAGGAGAGCGTGATTCAGAAAAGAAAGGGAAAATTGCATAGTTGGGAAGAATTCAAAAAAATAGTAGATGAAAAATGAATTACACCCCAAGGTTTACGGACCGTTTTCTTGAAGATACAAAAAGATTAAAAGGAGAATTAAAAAAACATCTTGAAAATGCAGTTAAAAAGATTATTAACAATCCCCTGTTCGGAAAACCATTGAGTCATAGTTTTAAGGGATTTAGAAATGAAAGAGTCGGAAGATTTCGAATAATTTATGAGATTGAGAAAAATATTGTAATTTTTCATACCTTTGAGCATAGAAAGAAAGTTTACGGATAAGTGTGAATTTCATGGACTGGCGATGGCTGACATTAGCTCCTATGCCATCTCTTTTGTGGCTATGGTTTGAATTGGTTAGAAACGAGGCAATACCAATTCCTTTATCTAGAAATGCAATAAGAAAGATGTTAGCGTTAGCAAAGGTTACTAGGAACGATTTGGTTTATGATTTGGGTTCTGGTGACGGAAGAGTTTTGATTATAGCTGCGAAAGAATTTCATTCAAAAGCTGTTGGTGTAGAAAAGAACCGATTATTAGTTTGGTTGTCTCGTTGGATGGTACAGAAGAGTAATCTTCAAAATAAAATTAAAATTATTCGTGGTGATATTTTTAAAAAAGAATTAAGTAATGCTGATGCGATAGTGATGTATCTCTCGCATAAATTAACACAGAAATTAAAACAAAAATTTGAAAAAGAATTAAAGAAAGGTACAAGAATAGTTTCTGCGAGCCATCCTATAGTCGAGTGGGAAGAAGTTAAAAAAATAAAAACAGGGCATTTTTATTCATATCTGTACAAAATTTAATTAATGCGCGAGTTTTCCAATTAAATCCACTACCTCATTTTCCCCAATCTTTCTACTTCTTGCACCATAAAAAGTCGTGGCTAGTGCACCTATTCCGTTAGCATATGCACATATTCTTGGAAGTTCCCACCCTTTTAAATAGCCATAAATAAATCCAGCTGAAAACGCATCTCCTGCTCCTATAGGATCGATTGAATTCACAATAAATGCAGGGTATCTTTCATGATGGCTACTTTGGTAAACTTCACAACCATCTTTACTTTTTGTTATAACAACTAAAGTTTTTCTTCTAGTAACTAATTCACTTATATACTGTCTTGCAATCTGAGATTCTTCGTCATTTGAAAACAAGATTTCTATATCTCTTTTCGATAAGAGAGGTAGGTTCGTATCTCCTTGTCTTAATCCATGCAAGTTAGTGAATAAACGAGAACCATATTCATTAGTAACTGCTGAAGCTTCTCCAAAAAGCGATTGAGTAAGAGTAATATATAAACTTTCAGAAGATTTCAAGTATGCAAGGTCATCATTTGTTAATCTTCTCGATCTCACACCGTTTTTTCTTCCTAATCTAGAATATGATTGTGGTGATGTCTTCATAGTCCAAGTTCTTGTATTACCATGTAGCCTTCTTAATCTTTGTATGTCCACGTTTTCTTCTTCCAAATCTCTCAGAACAAGATTTCCATAATAATCGTCACCAATCGAACCAATTAAACCGACCCTGAGACCGAGCCTTGATAGATGTACAATAACATTGGTACTACTACCTCCAAAAGTTTCTAATATTCTTTTATCAGGAGTGTGGATTATATCTACAGCTGGGTTTTCAATTGCTATGATATCGAAAGTTGTCTGCATAAGTAATCTAAAACAGTTAAACTTTAAAAGAACAAAATTTGATTAATGTTTGACATCAGAAAAGTGAACGTTTATTATTACACAATATTTGCATTGATAGTTACTGCTGCAAGTAGTTTATTTTTCATCGGATTTTCTCCGCAATTCATTATACCATTATTGCTTATACCTTCTGTTACTGGAGTTACGGATTTGATTTTGAAAAGTATAAGATTTCACAAATTAACTTATTCGCCAAGTGCAGGAATAACCGGTTTGATATTAGCTATGGTGTTACCTTCTCTTGCAATTTATCAACAAATTATTGTCGGTTTGGTTGCGATTCTACAGAAACATTTAATCAGGCATGATAACAGGCATATATTCAATCCTGCTGCATTTGGTTTGTTGTTTGCATGGTTTGTTTTCAAAAGTCCTCCGGCGTGGTGGGCAGTTGCAACACCAGCAGTTTTCCTATTTCTTTTTTCTGATTATTTGATTGGAAGGTTGACATTATCTTTCTCATTCTATTTGGTATCCACAATCTTGATTTCAGCCTTTAGTTATTTCACAGAAGGTGTGCTTTCAAATGTAATCAGTTATCCCCTGTTGTTTTTCGCGATGGTAATGGTTGTAGAACCTAGGACAAGCGCTATTACAAAGAAGGGTATGTTCATTGAGGGGATTCTGCTTGCTTCTGGTATATTTGCAATCCAGCAGTTTTTGCCTGTAGATGTGTTTGTACCAATATTGCTGTTGATGAATTTGCTAATCCATTTCAGAATTTTGAAATAAATTTAAATTAAATAATCAACTAACATTATGGGTTCGTAGTCTAGTGGTAGGACGTGTCTTTGACGTGGACGAGACCGCGGTTCAATTCCGCGCGGACCCATTGTCTAAATTCAATTCTCCTCGGACCCATTATTTCTTAACTTTCTTGTATACGAACTCTATCATGTATGGCACTAAGGGGGCTACGATAAGTGCAACTAGCAGATTTCTTGCATAAACGTCCGGCCCTGACCATAAACTACTGCCCCAAGAACCAATAGGATTGAAAAACAGAAAACCAAAAAATTGTACAGATATCCAGCCTATAGCAAGTGTCATAGAACCGAAGACTCTTGCCAGATATCTTTCAAATCTTGTGAATCTTCTTTCAAAAATAACCTCTAGGAAAGTTGTGCCAATGGCAGCACCGAGTGCGCCTGGAATTATGAAAAGTGCGCCCAAAGTCTCCAAATTAACTGGAATTATTTGTGAATCACGATGGCTAAGAAAGAGGGTGCTGTCTAATAGTGGAACAAAAGAGTTTTGGGTCAGAAGCCTGTAAACCACAGGAAGAAGATAAATTATAGCACCGAATAGAATCCATTTCTTGTTTTTGTCCAAACTCTCTGATATCGCACCAACAAGCCTCATAATTATATTTTGTTATTAGCATTTAAGGAAAATAAAGAAGAGTTTAAGCACCGTAAAGTTTTTGCAAACCTTTGATGTCAGGTTGCTCCAAGGTTCTTTTGCTTGTCTCGCCGTAAGCTGAATATCCGTACATTGTTACTGCACTGCATGTTGTGTCGTAGATGTCTCCCAATCCTGCACCATGTCCAGTTTCGTGCACAGCTATGTTTAGATAATCCATTACAGAACTTCCGCTAACATCGGCATCGCCCCATATATAATTTGTGTTGAAGAGAACATCGTACTCTATAAGTTCTCTTGTTTGTGGAGGACCGTAGAAATACCCCCAAACAACGGTCACAGCAATAACGCCTGAATCAGAATAATTACCAAAGGAATATTCGTTTTTGTCATCGGGTGAATCACCCGCATCACCGTCCCAATCTGCAGTTGGATCTCCAGTCACAGTGTTACCAAAAACTTCTTTGCTTGTATTAGCATCCCACGTTTCTCTTGCTAAAAGTGTGTTATCAATTAGGAAACCCGAATCTAATCCTGAATTTGTTGGATTTACTACTGCATTTTCAACATTTTTCCATTTTGCACCATTCGCAAGCAATGTATAGCATGAAGGTCCACTACCATTTCCACCAGGATTGTGTTGTGGTTTGTGGTTAAATCCTTTCTTGTAATGAATAAAGACTATTTTTGTTAATGGTCCCTTATCTTCTAGTGGATTTTCACTTGGCGGGGCATAGGTAATTGGGGTGAATCCTAGAAATACTATCATCGAGATGAAAACTGCCAGAAGTTTTTGCATATAATAAATTGGGATTAGGATGTATTTAAATATTCTCACGTTATCTAATATTAGGCGAGCTGAACAGGTAGCTTCGCTTCTCTGTCAAAGGAGAAGTGAGGAAGTTCCCTCCACCCGTCAAGGTGCT
>CAZMWU010000020.1:0-10733 GCA_964570195.1 uncultured archaeon | reverse complement strand
TACAATCCTAGTGACTGGTACAACAGTTCTGAATTTCTTTGCAATTCTTCATGCAGTTTCCACGATTGTTCGGGTAAAGAAAAAACAAATTGTTCGACTTTATTGAAGTGGTGCATTCTGAATAAACCTTTTGTGTATTTTCCATGTGCACCAACCTCTTTTCTGAAGCATGGGGAAACACCAGCGAACATTAAAGGGAGTTTATTCGCATCTAAAATCTCATCTGCTAGCATAGAACCAATTGGGTGCTCGCTTGTAGCGATCAGATAAGTGTCTTCATTTTCTATCTTGTAAGTCACCTGCTCAAAATCGGACAGGTCAATAACTCCCTCATACGGTTTTCTTTTGATCATTAATGGCGGTTCAATTATTGTGAATCCCTTTTTTCTCAACACATCCAATGCAAACTTTTGTAGGGCAATGTCAAGAAAAACCAGTTCATCTTTCAAAAAGTAGAATCGTTCTCCAGATATTTTAGCTCCTCTTTCCGTGTCGATTAAGTTGAGATTTTGTAAAATTGTCAGATGATCTTTTGGTTTGAAATCAAATTTAGGCGGTGCACCCCATTTTCTTATCTCAACGTTATCAGCATCGCTTTTGCCAATTGGCACACTTTCATGAAGCAAGTTAGGTATGCTCATCGAGAGTGATTTTTCTTTAGTTTCAAGTTGTGTTAATACCTTCTCATTTTTTCCTATCAGTTTGTCTACCTTCTTTGCTTCCGTGAGTTGGAGTTTTGTGGGTTTACCTGATTTTTTAAGTTTGGATACTTCAATGCTGAGTCGGTTTCTTTTCTGTCTCAGGATATTCATTTCCGCTTGTGATTTTCTCCATTGACTGTCAACTTTCAACAATTCTTCGAGAAGTTTTAATTTTTCTGAATCGTTTCTTTTTTTGAGGTTCTCCCTTACCGATGACGGGGTTTCTCTTATTAGTCGGATATCAAGCATAAACTACATTATTAAATTGGATTTAAAATAGTATATGCACAAAGCCCTTTTGCTGCTGAAGAAAATACCAAAAGGTAAAGTCACTACTTATGGTATACTTGCTAAAATCTGTAAAACATCACCGAGAGCTGTCGGCATGATAATGAAAACCAACAAACATCCTGAACTATACCCATGCTACAAGGTGGTTGGTAGTTCTGGAAGTTTGGTCGGATATAGTGGTTCTGGCGGATTGAAAACGAAAAGAAAACTGCTGGAGAAAGACGGGATAAAATTCACAAACGATAAGATAGACAAAAGATATTTCTATAAATTCAAATAATAACTGATGCTCGGATTAAAAAAAGAACTGGGATTGTTCGCAGTAACAACGTATGCTGTTGGTAATATTCTTGGTGCTGGGATATATGCACTGATAGGCGAAGCTGCCGGATTGACTGGGAATTCCATCTGGTTGTCATTTGTTGTCGGTGCGGTTGTTGCATCTTTCACAGGTCTGAGTTATGCCGAGCTTTCTACCATGATGCCAAAAGCTGCCGCAGAATACACATACCTCAAAAAATGCGGGAGCAAGATACTTGCATTCTTGATAGGTTGGTTGATACTCTTTACAGGCGTTGTGTCGACAGCAACTGTCGCACTCGGATTTGGAGGATATTTCCACGGGATGTTTGGTTCTCCGATAATTCTGACTGCACTAGCCTTGATTGCAGTTCTGTCATTTCTTAACTTCTGGGGTATAAAAGAATCTTCCCGTTTTAACATCCTGTTCACGGCAGTTGAAGCATTCGGACTCTTAGTGGTGATAATTCTTGGGTTCACAGCTTTCGGAAAAACAGAAGTGAATTATTTTGAGATGAATAGTGGCGTGAAAGGGTTGTTGGCTGCAGCCGCGCTTGTGTTTTTTGCGTACATAGGGTTTGAAGATATTGCGAATGTGTCTGAAGAGACGAGAAATCCGAAAAAGGTTCTGGCAAAAGCTTTCATTCTCGCAGTCGCCATAACCACAATTATTTACATACTGACTTCGATAGCCGCAGTTACTCTGGCAGACGCAAATGAATTGAGTGCATCAAAATCACCGCTGGCTTTAGCAGTATCCAAGACCTTCCTTGGTGACAAAGCATTCACATTTTTGTCGTATGTGGCCTTATTCGCAACGGCCAACACTGTTCTTGTAATTATGATTGTCGGTGCGAGAATGATGTATGGTATGAGCAGAGGAGGATCAATGCCAAGAATCTTAGGAGTTGTCCATAAAGTAAGGAGGACTCCGCATATTGCAATAGTTGTCTTCATGCTATTTGCCATGCTTTTTGTTTTTTTCGGTGAAATTGATGTTGTAGCGAACATAACAAGCCTTGGTGCATTCATTACTTTCGGACTCGTCAACACATCATTAATCTGGCTGAGGTTCAAGTATCCTAAAGCCAATAGACCATTCAAGATGCCTGTGAACATTGGTAATTTCCCTGTTTTGGCATTCCTGGGCTTGGTTACATCTGGTTTCATGGCATTTCAATTTGGCATCAACATAGTACTTTACACTGGGGTAGCTATAGCCGCAGGATTGATTTTGTACCACCTGATTGAAAGAAAAATCATCAGATAAAATTTATATCGTTGTTTATTTGGACTATTTATTCTGCTAAAAAGGTTAGTCGTCCGTTTGGTCTAGACGCCTCAAGAATAGTCATTCCATATTTTGTTGGTTCAACAATATAACTAGGGTATTGACCACCTGTTGCATAGTCTGGTTCCCAAATCTCTATTTCAACACAATTTCTCCCCTTCAGATATGCAATAATTGAGCCTGGCTCACTGCCATTCCAAAAATATCTCGGAGAAGTTGGTTTTATTCCTGAAGATCTGGCATCTGGATTACATCTAAAGTCTTCGCAGATAATATTAAGCGCGTTAAATGCCTCAACTTCCATGTCTCGAGTTGTCATGTTTCATAGTTGCTCAGTAATATTTATAAATCTTTAATTGAGTCATCTTTGATTATCTTGTAATTTCTTGCTTCTTAACGAATTCGTACAATTTTCTAGCTTTCTTGTCTTTCTCAAAGTGCTTTCTAATTGGTTCTATCATTTGATCTAAATATATGGCAACGGCATCTTTCAAATCTACTGGATGTAATTTGCCTTGCCTGAAAGTTTCTTCAAGTTCTTTGTAACTATCAAATTCTATATTCCCGCCGAATTTCTGATCACGTTCGATTTTCATTGATTTGAACTTTTTGAAAACAAGATACTTGGAGTATTCCAATACAGGATTACCTTCAATGACTTTTTCAGGGCAGAATGCAGAGTTAATTTTCTTTTTTATTTCCTCTTGAGAATCGTGTACAAATATTGCTGTCTGTGGTTTTGACTTGCTCATCTTTGATGAAATCTCTACATCCATTTCTTTGTTTTCCTCATATCCTTCTGGTTGTTTTGCACCTTCCAATCCCATGAGCATATGATGTGATACTACAACTGGCTTTTTCCATTTCATTTTTTCAGCTACATCACGTGCTAGCATATTAGCTCGTCTCTGGTCTAGTCCAAGCTGGCATATGTCCGCGTCCAGATGGAATATATCTGCAGTTTGCATCATCGGATAAAAATATTGCGCGACTTCTTGCATTTCACCTTCTTTTCTTCCCATTATAGTTAATGCACGGGTAGCACGATGCATCGTTGTGTTCTTAGCGATGAGAATAACTTTTTTCCAGTATTCTTTGTTAGAAAAAGCATCGGACGCCCATAGGAATTCAACCTTCTTCTCGTCTACACCAGCAGCTTTCCAAACTTCTATAAAATATTCTCCGACTTTTCTGATTCGGTTCAAATCGCCTCCCATCTTGTTGTTTATCCACGCGAAAGAATCGGCAAGCCAGAGTTTGAAATGAACGCCAGCTTTGATTAGGTCTTTCAGTAACAATGGACGAAAAACTCCGAAAGGAAGATGTGCTAATCCGCTACATTCAAATCCGTCGTAAGCTATAGGATGTAAATTGGTTCCTAATAACTCACGTAATTCTTGCTCGGTGATTATTTCTTCTCCAACACTCTTTACCAGTTCGAATCGTGTTTCTAAATCCATAATATCACTTATCTAGTTCTTTATTTATGTTTCCTAATTCTTTAAGAAATTGGTTTCTTATTTCTTTTGCAAATGGATTAAAATTTTGAATATCTTTAAAAAGTTGTTCTGAATCTTCTTTGAAAATCTCTATCAATTCAATAGCTCTATCTAAAGCAGAAATTTTTATTTCCTGATTTTTAATACCAACATTGATCATACCTTTTGCAATAAAGTGCATTAATGCATGTGATATAGCCATAGCTTTATCATGTTCTTCAGGAGTAGTCTCTATAATATCAAGTTCTAGTTCTTTTAACAAATTTGTAACTATATCTCGCGACTCTTTTTTAGCTCTAAGTGGACATATTACTATTTTTAACCCACTTATGCCATGTCTACCACTTTGAGGGCCAAATAAAGGATGCGTACCTATTATGTCGGTATCATGAGGTAATTTCTCTTGCATTAATTTACATGGTATAGATTTGACCGAACATATGTCTAAGACTATTGAACCTTCTTTCAAGTAATTTCTAATTAGTTTCAGTGTGTCTTCAAAGGCGGATATAGGAACTGCTAAGATCACCAAATCTTTAGAGCCGATCTCATCGATGTCAATAAATTTAATTCCTATTTTTTCCGCTTCTTTTGTTTTATCGATTTTATCTGTAACAAAAACTTCATGCTTTTCTTTAAAATGGCGTGCTAAAAACTTTCCCATTTGTCCGAATCCGATTATGCCGATTTTCATATTTTCACCCTCGTCTAAAAACTTCCCATGACATAGGTATTTCACCGTAACTTTCAACTACTTCCAATCCATATTTATCTGCAACATCTCTCGAACCGATACATGCATCTGCGTCACCCCGTATTACCGCTTCTATGCACAGAGGTTTACTTGGGATGTATAATTTTTCTACTCCTTCTGGCGCA
The DNA here is from genome assembly GCA_964570195.1 of uncultured archaeon. Classification (GTDB taxonomy): domain Archaea; phylum Aenigmatarchaeota; class Aenigmatarchaeia; order CG10238-14; family SCSR01; genus JACOWB01. Next base: position 5,772 of record CAZMWU010000020.1, on the reverse strand, counting down.
AAAGAATCTGTTGAAGGGTGTAGGGCTACACATCTAATAACCTCTGTTCCTGATCTTCTTGCCAAAACCATTTCCTTTGTTGGTAAAAGGAATAGTTCGTCGATAAGCAAATCTCGAAATCTGTAATGAAGCCCTAAAAGATCATTGTAAGCTGCTGGGACTATACCGAAATGAGCTCCTCCTTCTCTAACATCTTGCAACGCCTTTTCAAACGAACTAGATAATTTCAAGTCGTAAGGCGGCAATCTTCTTATTTGTGCAAAATATTTTGCCGCTCTCTCAGAATCTGTTCCATTAGGACCCAAAGTCGATATGTTGATAAAGTCGTTCACCAGTCATTCAGACTCACCTCTTATTATCGATAATACAAAAAATCCACTTTCTGTAAGTTCGACTGGATCAGAATTATCGTATTTGATAAGTTCCAAATGCTTTAACAATCTAGCATTTAGTTTTAGTGTAGACAAAGGAATTTTGTTGTTTTTTGATAGTCTATCAACTAGAGTTGTTACAGTTTTTGTAGAATTTTTTTCTATCTCATTAAGGAGTAAAATTTGTTTATTGGTGAGAGCTTTGAGTACAACTTTCTTTAGACTAGAAAGACCGCTACATATTGGCGGCCGTTCACCCATTGGCCACTTTTCACCATATATTGGCGGTTCATCATCTCACTTCAGTTTATTATAATGAGTCAACTTTATAAATCAGGTGGACAGAAAAAGTTAGCCACTATTTTGCAATTTATTACTTCCAACTACAAATATTTGATAATGATTCAACTTTCTTTTCATGGGGCTTTAGCTTCAGTTGGATGTTCTTCTGTTCTCGTTGACACAGGGTATGAGAAGATTGTACTGGATTATGGAACAAAGATACAGGAAAATCCACCCATTTTTCCGATACCTATACAAGGAAAAATAGATGCTGTACTACTCTCACATTCTCATCTAGATCATAGTGGTGCTGTCCCGGTTTTAGAAGCAAAAAACAATGGTGCCAGAGTATTCACACCTACCGTTACAAAACAATTATCAGAACTTTTGTGGCTCGACTCGATAAAGATCAGCAGGGAAGAAGGTATTGAACTTCCATTTAATAAAAAAGACGTAAATGAAACTTTGAAAAGATTTGTACCTACAAATTTCCGACAGCCCTTCAAACTGAAGAAATCGAAAGTGACTCTATTCGATGCTGGTCATATTCCAGGGAGCACAATGCCATTTATCAATACAGGTGAAAAGGCAATTCTTTATACCGGCGATTACAAAATAACTCCAACACGGCTGATGAAAGGCGCTGATACCCATCTACCAGATGTCGGTGTGCTGATAACCGAATCCACATACTGCGACAGAGAACATCCCGACAGAAAATCTCAAGAGAAGGAATTGGTAAAAATTGTTCGCAGTACTTTGGCAAATGACGGTGTAGCATTGATTTCTGGTTTTGCTGTTGGCAGGATTGACGAATTGCTTTTGGTGTTGAACCATTATGGAATCGACTATCCTGTTTATGTGGATGGCATGGCGAAGAAGGCTTTGACAATGATTAACCAGAATAAGCATCTGTTGAAAGAACCGAAAAGTCTAAACAGGGTGTTGGAAAAGGTTGAGTATGTTAAAGATCAGGGGATGAGAAAAAGAATTGTCAAAAATCCGGGTGTTATCCTAACCACAAGCGGCATGCTTGCAGGCGGACCTATAATGTGGTATATCAGCAAATTGCACGACAAGCAGAACTGCAGTCTGACGCTGACTGGGTTTCAGGTTGAGGGTACGCCAGGAAAAACCTTATTGGAGACGGGAAGATATATCAACGAAGGCATAGATGTTGAAGTCAAAATGCCGGTTAGAAAGCTCGATTTCTCAAGCCATCTAGGAAGGACAGATCTTTTCCAGTTTGTAAACAAGCTGAATCCCGAGAAAATATTTTGTGTTCATGGGGAGCATGCAGAGGATTTTGCACGTGAGTTGAAGGACAAGGGATATGATGCTATAGCACCGCTGGCTAATAATAGGATCTTTAATATCTGATTATGGTTTTAAGCCATGGTATTCTGCAACGATTCTATCCATCCTACCTGGTATCTCAGGATTTTCTACGATATCTACATCGAAACCTTGGAGTCTAACCTCTGACAGCAAATATTTCATCCATTTTGTTTGTTTTCCAATTAAATAGACTGTTCGTAGTGCTGATGGTGGTATTGATTTGTGTGCGCCGTAAGTATGCGAATTTTCATAGGGCACACCTAGAGAATTAACAGGTATTATTGGAATGTCGAGTCGCTCGGAAATTGTTTGATCGACTTCAACCATGAAAGAATGGTACTCTCTGTTTGCTCTTCTGAGTTTAAAGGAAGTTGAAGGGTGAGAACTCAAAAAAACTGTTTGAGGACGACTTTCATAGTAACGTCCAGTTAAACCTTCATCTAGTATCTTTAGAAGTTTGCGAGAGTCACCTGAATGGTAGAATATCTTATCGGGTAAATTAGGTCCGACAATTTCATCAGAATCAATAACTAGACTGTGAGACAATAAATAATCCTTTTCAAATAACATCCAAAATTCATACGGAAACTCTGTTTTTAATTGTAATCTTCGCTTTACTTTTGTTTCTAGCTCGTTTTTTGAGACGCCTTCTGGAGAAGAAGCTATAACTCCCCACACCTCATCTGCAAATCTCTTCTCAGTAATTTTTATTGGCATAAAAGTACATTCCAATAGCGTTATTTAAAGTTTTTATCACTACCATTTAATAGTTAATACCGAAAAGCTTATATACAAGTACTACCTATAAGTGACATATGCCAATCGATACGCAAATAACGACATGCACAGAAAATTACCAGATGTGGAAAGATAAAGCTCTGCTTACTAATGATGTTTACCAAGTTAAAAGAGCTGTAGAAAGGGCATTTTTTTGGATGGAATTAAGGTCGGCATTCATATTTTTACATGCTATCGAGCAGACTAAAGGAAATGATAGCGAGACTAAACAAAAGTTAATTAAGGCGAAATTAAATTTATCTAAGAAGCTTACAGAATATCTAAAGGAAAGACTGCAGGAGATTTAATGTCAACTAGACCAGTTCCCACACAACAACTTTTACTTGAACGGTGTGGAAAAGATCAGGGGTTGCTGGGCAGTATTCATCATGGTTTATATGAGGCTTCACTATCTCGTCTTTATCCTCATTTGGATTTAGATGAGGTACTTGCTTTCGCGGCTGCTTCCTGGTTGCTTAGAAAATATCCTGGCTCCACAATGTATTCTGATCCAGAAATGAGTGTTTATGAATTATTTAGAAGAAGCTTCAACACAGAATTATATGTCGACGGAGCCAAAACTCCCAGGCACTACCAAAACATATTTCAATGGTTACACTCGAGGACTGTTCCAACCAAACTGAAGGTGAAAAATGAAAAACTTAATCCTTTCGGTGGAAAAGACTTGAGAACAAGACTAGAAAAATCTGACCCCGAAACTGTACAAAAGTTAAGATTCCAATTACAAGAAGACCCCAATGAATATGTTTTTGAAGCCGGCTACCATGACGTAAAAAGAAGAAGAAGTGGCGATAATCATAAACTAGTAGTTATGACTTTTCAACCTGTATTCCCAAAGAGAGATGTAATAGCTCCCTCATATGCGACTGAAATTGTAAGGACACTTAGAAATTATCCTCGAGAGCTTGCTCCACTAGCAGCTCAACAACTTAGTTTACTTTAATGAACTACAAACTTTACAATTACACAAATCCTTAGAATCTATTGTGGTTATTGGTTTATGCGCAATCGTTATCTGACTGTCGTCCTTTGGTATAGGCATCTTCTGTTTTTTCATCTGATCTTTAACATTCTTCAGATATGTTTCATTAATCTCGCAGATAACAAGTTTTTTCATAGTCAACTTATTTAATCATAACATTATTAATAGAAATAATGCCACCGATTATTGTTCAGGAAAAATGCATTGGTTGCGGTGCTTGTGTAGCTGTATGCCCCTATCAGGCTCTGGAGATGGATGAAGACAACATAGCTGAGCTGGTTGTCGACAAGTGTAAGGATGACTGGAGTTGTGTTCCCGTTTGTCCTACAGAAGCTGTGTTGAAGCCTCCTGCAGATTTCAAAGTTACCAAGCGTGTTTATACTGAAAAGGAAATAGAGCAGATGGGATTGTTTATCAAAGGGACTAATGCACTCTGGAAGAAGAAGGAGTAACTATTCATACACAGTAACTGAATCTTTTGCTAACTCTGTATTTTGCCTTATGCGTACTATTGGCACCCACAACCTGTATACATCATGTGGCGAATTATATCCGTTAGCTCGGCTGACTTCTATATCTATATTGGGATCGGTCCATACATTATGTGATATTTGGTTCAAACGACATTCAACGCCAAATATATTATCGCCATCTACAAAGCTCAGAGTACCGTGCAGTCTGCATCCGCTCAGATGGGTTACATCAATACGACTCCCTACACTATAAGTGTGTGGTTCCATTAAAATTAAATAGTGATAAAAGATTTAAAAATTAGTAGAAATTTAATCTAATAATCCAAAGTTAAGTTAGATGAGAATTGAAGACATAACTTTCAGAGAAGTCCTGACGCCAAAGCTGCAAAGGACTATAGAAATAGAAATTAAAACTAGAAAGGGAATTGCACATTCTCCCATACCTGTCAACAAGAACGGGATATACAGGATATATTCCCTGCCTGTGGAAGATGCGATAAAGAAATTTTTAGAAATCAAAAGGCATTTTATAAATCAGACATTTGATGACGTTCACGAGATAGACACCTTTTTGCATACAATCGACATATCAGTTGACTTTCGGGAGATTGGCGGGAATCTGGCGTTTGCCATATCATCTGCATTTTTGAAAGCCTATGTCAAGTGGGAAGGCGTCAAAGTTTATGAATACTTGTCGAAAAGCAAGGCGGAACTTCCGGTGCCCTTATGCATAATGGCTGACAAGGAAAAAACCAAAACCGATTTTAAAGAATTCTTACTATACCCAGTTCAGCAGAGAATCTTCTCTAAAAGCATAGTGAAGCTTGTTGGAGCATACAATGCGCTTAAGCTGCATTTCGGCCAAGACAGCCTGACATACGACAAGATACTGAAAACTCTTTCGGGAATTACAACCAAAAATTCACTGCAAATAGGGGTGAATCTCGGCGCTACAGATATATGGAACGACAGGAAATACGCCTACAATACAGGAGAAAATCTGAACTCTCAGGAACAATTAATATTAATCCAAGATATTGCAAAAAATTACCCTGTTGGGTATGTTGAAGATCCGTTTCACGAGGATGACTTTGTGATGTCTGCGACATTGACGCATAGATTGCCCACAAGATTGGTAGTTGGCAACGAGCTGTATTCCAATAATTTTGGAAGATTTAAAAGGGGAATAGAACTGAAAGCTACAAGCGGGATGACAATCACTCCAACCCAACTGGGAACAATTAGTGATGTAATAAATCTGGTTAAAGAAGCAAAACGGCACAAAATTGCCACAATCATATCCGATAAAATCGATGACAGCTTGATTTCCAATCTTGCTGCCGGTTTGAAATTCGATTACATCAAACTTGGAATGGGCAGTTTGTCGGCGAATAGGATAAACGAGTTAATTAGAATTGAAAACAAAATATAAGAAATGGAAAGATATTCCTATACAGTCAGCGAACGAAAACGAAGAATTGAGAAAGTAGTTCATAAAGTGAAGACATTTCATTTGAAGCATCAGAAT
>CAZMWU010000019.1:0-11808 GCA_964570195.1 uncultured archaeon | reverse complement strand
TTATCCAGTATATCCAGAACATTTTCCTTAAGCTTGTCATAAGCTTGTTCAGGTGCCAAACCGGAATAGTATGCTGCATGAACAGCAATAGCATCTGCCCCAGCAATTTCTCCTATCATAAGGCTTTTCAATATCCTTTCCTTGGATTCTTTTATCACTTTCGGATCTTTCGAACAGAGATTTATGTAATAAGGCGCGTGAACTGATAATCTTACTTCATTTTCTTTGGCAACTTGCCCGACTTCTTCTGCGGTTTTTTCATTCATGTATACCTGACGTACGAATTCGATTTCCATCGCATTTAACCCAAGCTCTTTTACCTTTCTTATGCCATCGATTGTATTTCCTTCAGATGCCATGGGCAAACCGGCAGTGCCTAAGAAAATCTTCATAATCGGTACCTTCTTAATATCCTATAACCAAGCATGCCTAATAGTTCTGACGCTCTTAGTCCTTCGGCATATAAAAATAAAGGAATTGCAGCCTTTTTAGCACTAGATAATAAGGATAAATCAGTTTCTCTATACAGAATTAAGGTAGTAAGAGCAAAAGCTATTTCTAAAGCAGTAGGAATCATTCTGAAAGCAAGCCATCTAGAGGTCATCAGCATGTATTTATCAGCTTCTGGCTTTTCGTATTCTTTGCGTGGGCGAGTAATTTTATTAATTAATTCAATCCCAAGAGGATCTAAATCCATTATATTCATTTTTACTTCAGTGTTTTTAAAAATTCTTTTAACTTTCTAGTATTAACTACATCCTTCGCTTCAGTCCATCCTCTTCTAGCTTGTGCTATTCCAAATTCAAGATAATGAATCTGATTTCTATTATGCGCATCAGAATCTATAATCAATTTTACACCAGCTTTCACAGCTAATTTTATGTGTTCATCCTTCAAGTCAAGCCTATTGGGAAAGGCATTAATCTCGAGAATCGTTCCAGTGTCTTTTGCAGTTTGAATTATCTTTTCAATATCTACATCATAAGGTTCCCGCTGTTGTATTAATCTTCCGGTTGGGTGAAACAAAATATCAACGTGTTCATTTTCAATAGCTTTTATTATTCTCTCAGTTTGTTCTCCTCTTGACAAATTAAAATTCGAGTGAACCGATGCTCCCACAACATCCAACTGTGACAAGACTTTGTCGGATATATCCAATTCCCCGTTTTTGAGTATGTCGACCTCTGTTCCAGATAAAATTGTCAGTTCATGAATTTCTTTATTTGTTTTTTCAATCTCTTTTTTCTGTTTCAATATCTGGTTTTCATCAAGACCGCCTACAAATGCATTTCTCTTGGTATGATCCGTAATCGCTATGTATTCCAATCCCAGTCTTTTAGCCTCCTCAGCCATCTCTTTTATCGAATTCGCCCCATCAGTCCATTTCGTCTGTATCTGCAAATCGCCTTTCAATGAGCCGTATTCAATTAACTTCGGTAATTTATTTTTTATCGCAACTTCTATCTCGCCAGTGTTTTCCCTCAATTCAGGCGGTATCCATTTCATTCCAAGTCTTTCATAGACTTCTTCCTCAGTTTTGCCAAAAAGATATTTGTCATGCTTGTTAAACACGCCATATTCACTTAACTTCCACCCCTTCTCAATTGCAATTTTTCTAAGAGCAATATTATGGTCTTTATTACCGGTGAAGTACTGCAGTGCAGCGCCATAGCTTTTTTCAGGAACCACGCGTATGTCCGCATCTAGACCGTTGTTTAACTTGACCATCGATTTTGTAAACCCTTTGCTGTATACATGAACAACATCCGGCATTGACGTGAAGAAATCCATTATTTTCTGAGGTTTGCTAGATACAACAAGAAAATCAGCATCGCCAATAGTTTCTTTCATCCTTCTAATGCTCCCACCGATATTAACTTTGTCTACTTCCGGTAAATTTTTCAACCTTTCTCCAATGTCTCGCAATGTTGGTAGTACAAAGCCAAGGATAAACCTTCCTTTACTCCTCTTCAAGAATTCTATTCCCTTCAAAATCGCCTGCTCACTTTTTTCTCCAAATCCTTCTAACTTCCGAATCTTTCCTTCTTTCGCAACTTTCTCCAAGTCCTCAACGGTTTTGATTTTCAATTTCTTGTAGAGTATTTTCACGCGTTTGGGTCCGATGCCTTCAATAGAAGTCAAGCTTTCAATATCAACAGGAATTTTTTTCTTCAGTTTTTCGTAATATTCCAGCTTTCCTGTCAATATCAATTCCTCAATCTTTTCTGATATAGCCTCTCCGACGCCAGGTATATCCATCAATGCCTTGGTACCGCCTCTTTTGTATATGTAAGACACATCTTCTGTTAACGCTTCAACAGAACGGGCAGCTTTCTCATATGCCCTAGGTTTGAACTGTTCTTCTTCCATTTCTAGATACAGAGAAATATTGTATAGAATCTTGACAATCTCAAAGTTCTTCATAATAATAGTCTGCGCGTATTTTTAATAAAGATTTAAAAGATCTTAATTTATTTAAGATTATGGGATTCGAATTTTCTCTATTTAAAAAAAAGGATAAACGTCAAAATAATAGTCCAGCCGATACCAATATAGATAACAAGGTTGGTCTTGCGGATCCTAGAAAAGCTTTAGGTGAAATTAGAATACTTTCTTTTGAACAATTTTTAGATGAACATCCTGATTGGAGAGAGTATTTTGGTAAACTAGGAACCGAGCCTGTAGAGCAACAGCCAAAACCAACGGGAGTACAAACTACTATTAAAGTTGTTCCTGAAGGAGAATATAAGTCGTCCCTTGTACAAAATCCTCCAAAAAAAACACAAGCTCAAGTTAATGAACAACCAGCTAGAACAAAACAACAACCAAGACACAAAGTTCCAGATGGTTATTTGTCTGTAAACTCACTTATAGCCAGCTATGGAGTAAATAATCAAGGAAACTCAGGTAACACATCACAAGATATAACTAAAATACTTCGAACTAAATACTACACTCAATTATCACTCAGAAATATAGGTACAGACCAAAATTCTCATTATGTTATACCTAGGGATAGAAGAGACGTGCTTGATGGTATATTTATGTCGGATGTGAATATACGAACTTTATTAGGAAAGTAGATTTACATGTCTTTAATCCGCTTTAAAATTTCATCTTTCTTTTTTCTACTTGTATAGCTCTTGCCAAATCTTACTAAAATCGGGTTTATCTTCTTCCAGTATTTCTTAGGTAACAGTCCTTTCAAATCATCCTCAATTTTCTCAGGTTTTTTATTTTTAGTCCATCCCAATTTCTGAGAAAGATAAAAAACATGTGTATCTATTCCTATCGTATCTTTACCCATCTCTGAAAGGAAAACATTCGCAGTTTTTCTTCCCACTCCAGGTAATTCCAGTAATTTATCAAAATCATGAGGCGGAGTTCCATTATAATTCTTAGCTAGAATTTTAGCGCATTTAATTATGTTTTTTGATTTGGTATTGTAGAAATTAATTGGTTTTATTATTTTTTGTATATTTTTTAATTTTCCTTTAGCTAGAGATTTAACCGTAGGATATTTCTCAAATAATTTGTTGGCGGTAGGTATTGTTATTTCGTCTCTTGTTCTTGCGGAGAGTATAGTAGAAATTAGTGTCTGCCAAGGGATGCTCCATTTCTCGGCAGCTAGTCTCATGTTTGAGCTTAACCTCTTCAGTTCTTTCAACTGCTTTAAAATCCTTTTATTATTTTTCATGGCAACCCGATAGATTTATATAGTGAATATCCAATTAGTAATTGTTGGGGAACGTGGGGACTGAGGTAGACTTACAGAAATCAACACCATCATTACTCGAATTGCGCGATTCTGTTCTAGAAACAATAAAACTATTAGACAAGTTGGTTTCACCTAATGGTGAAGTAAGATATTTAAGTCAGAGTATGATAAAATTTGAAGAACGATATGACCAACTTCTGAAAGAATATGCAAAAGACCCAGAAGAATCGCGGCATTTAAGAGAAGTTCATTCTGCTTTAGTAGGTCCATACTACTCTGCTTGGAGACGGCATCTTAATCCTCACGTAATTTCGAGCGGAACAGAAAACGGCTCTTCCCGATCTTATCAATAACTACATGATAATTATAGAGAACTTCACTAAGACTCCAGTGTATCTTCGTAAATTTTCAAAAACTGTTTTCCTACATTTTCCCAAGAGTACTTCTTGACTTCCTTCAACCCGTTAATTCCCATCTGCTTTCTTAGTTTTTTATTTTCGATTAATTTTGATACGCCTCTTACCAGTCCCTGTATGCTTTTCGGTTTGACAAACAAAAGTGCATTTGAATTTCTGAAAACATCTCTATAGCCTGTAATCTTAGATGCGATGACAGGCTTACCGCTTGCCATAGCTTCAAGTAACGTCACACCGAAACTTTCACCTTGCACAGATGGCGAGCAGAATATGTCACATGTAGCGTAGTAATTGACCAAGTCTTCATCTTTGACATAACCTTCGAATACAACATCTTCTATACATCTCTTATCTACCAACTTCTGATAGTATTCTTTAGAGTATCCTTCCCCAACAATAATCAGCCGTATATTTTTATATTTTCTTTTAACCTGTTCATAGGCCCGTATCAAGTGCTTCAAGCCTTTTCTTTTATCCAGCCGTCCAACAAATAAAATATTAATCTTTCCGTCCAGAAACTTCCTTATCTTTGAATTTCTGGCTTTGAAAACTTCCAAATCAATTCCATTTGGTACAATCGAGATTTTTTTCACATATTTCTTTGGCATATATTTTAGAACTGGTTTTGACGGGACAGTTCCTTTATCGATTCTGTCTAAAATTTCCTTATAAACAAATTGTAAGGATTTTGCCAGTGAGAATGACAGACTATTTTCTGGTAACATATGAAACGTCAAAATATTTTTAGAAAAGGATTTTTTTAACAAAGTAAGCGTAATTAGAATTCCAACACCGTGGAAATGCAATATATCAAATTTCTCTTTCCCAAGAATTTCATCAATTTCCTCATCCCCGTAAATTACACTAAAATTAGCTTTACTTCCAAATACATCAACTGACAGCGCCATACCTGTAAAAATCACGTCACTGCCATAATTTTCAGTGGGTTTATATTTAGGCAGAAGTATTTTGACATCATGACCTTTCGATTTTAAAAATTTATACAATCCCTTAACTTGCTCTTGTATTCCACCAGGGAAATAAAATGGATCAGAACAAACTAGTCCTATTTTCATCTATTAAATGTCTTCTAGTTAAATATTAAACTTTACTTGAATTCACCAAAATCTTCCAAATGTCAACAAGAAGTCTATGCTGTATTTGAATGCTATAAGCAAGAGAAGTGTTTTAAAGAATTTGCCGACAAATCCCACAGCCAGAAACTTTGGTATGCTGTATCTTGAGGCGCCTGCAGTGATGCCGACTAAATCGAATGGAAAAGGAAGAAGCGCAGCCAAGAATATTATCACTAAAGCATATTTGTTGAAATATTTTCTGAGAAACTTTTCTATTCTGTTGTACTTTTTTACAGTTTTTTTTGCCATTTTGTTGCCTAAAAACCCTGCATAATATCCTGTTAGTTCTCCAATCATGGATCCCGATGCAGATGCGACTGAAACAAGGAAAAAATTTAAATTCAGCAATGTGGCCACTAAAATTACTATAGGTCCTGGAAGTGGTATAACAATCGATGCGCTCACTATCAGACTTGCAATAAAAATGCCAGTATAAGAAAAGGTATTGATTAACCAAAATGTTATAGCTTCCGTAGGCATTAATTATATTTCACATATGAATTTATAAAACAACTTCAACACATGACAACCCATTTTTGAACATATGTTTTTATTTTTCAATTCCTTAAGAAATAAGTAATGGCTGACTTTAAATTACCTTCAAATGTGCATCCTGTAAATTACAATCTATTCTTTGAAATCGACCTCAAGAACTTCAGCTTTGTTGGAAAAGAAACCATAAATTTAGAAATTAAAAAATCAGCTAAAGAAATAATCCTAAACTCAGCAGATTTGACGATTAAAAACGCCGAGTTAAACTACAAAGGAAACAATCTGAAGGCTAAAATAAAGCTAGAAAATGAAAAAGAACTTCTTGTCCTGAAATTCCCAGGAACCATCCGAGGTCGTACAAAACTCACTATAGAATTCACGGGCAAATTAAATGACAACTTGCTAGGCTTCTATCGGAGCAAATATAAGATAAATAATAAGGAAAAATACCTCGCTACTACGCAGTTTGAAGCACCATACGCCAGAAGAGCTTTTCCTTGTTTTGACGAACCAGAATACAAAGCAACATTTGACGTTACCCTTAAGATAGACAAGAATCTGAAAGCTATATCAAACACTCCAGTAAAAGAACAGAAAACAGAGGGCGATAGAAAAACAATCAAATTTCACACATCGCCCAAAATGTCCACATATCTCCTGTATCTTGGTGTGGGCGAATTCGAATTTCTAGAGGACAAGTTAGGCAAAACTCTAATCAGAATCGCAACAGTTCCAGGCAAAGGGAACCAAGCCAAACTTGCTTTAGATTTTGCAAAAAAATTCCTGTCGTATTTCCAAGAATATTCTCAAGTTCCTTATCCGTTGCCAAAGTTGGATTTGATAGCCCTACCCGATTTCATCGTTGGTGCAATGGAAAACTGGGGAGCTATAACATTCAGGGAACTGTATCTTCTATTCGACCCTAAGACGACATCCACAGCTGTCAAAAAACGAATGGCAATGATAATTGCCCATGAGATATGGCACCAATGGTCTGGCGATTTGGTCACGATGAGATGGTGGAATGACTTGTGGCTGAACGAAAGCTTCGCTACATTCATGGCTTACAAAGCTGTTGACCATTACTTTCCAGAATGGGATATGTGGGAAGATTTCATCGATGATGAAACAGGACGCGCCCTTTCAGACGACTCCATTAAAGCGACTCACCCGATAGAAGTTGATGTAGAAAATCCGCACCAGATAGAGGAGCTATTCGATGCCATCAGCTACTCCAAAGGTGGCAGCATCCTTAGAATGATAGAAAGTTACCTTGGTAAAGAGATATTTCAAAAAGGCATCAGCGACTATCTTTCAAAATTCAAATACAACAGCGCAATTTCATCTGATTTGTGGAACTCGTTGGCAAAAGTGTCGAACAGACCCATCAGACAGATTACTGAGAAATGGGTAAGTCTGGTCGGGTATCCGTTTGTACTGGTAAACATGAAAGACCAAAATCTGACAATCGAGCAAAAGCGTTTCGTTTTCAATCACAAAGATGACACAGTCTGGCCTATACCGCTTGTAATCAAAACGGACGACAAAATTTTAGTGGACCTTCTAGACAAACAAAGGAAGACACTCACGTTGGAAAAAATTCCCGACTGGTTTAAGATAAATTATGATCAAACCGGATTCTACCGTGTTAACTATCCGGATGGGAATCTTCTGAAATTAAAGTTTCAGGTTTCTAACAAAAGTCTGAATTCATTAGACAGATGGGGAATACAAAATGACTTGTTTGAACTTTCAAGGAACGGGACAATAACTTTGGACAAATATCTCGATTTCAGCCGTTCTTATTTTAACGAAGACAACTATCTCGTCCTTAGCGACATTTACCAGAACATGCGCACCATACAATTTGTGTTTTCGCAAGAAGCTTTCTGGAATTCTATCTGGAATAAATTCAGAAACTATCACAAGGATACGTTCAGAAGAATGCTGGATAAACTAGGATGGGACCCACAAAAAGATGAAAGTCAGAAAGATGCGCTATTGCGCGAGTTGGCTATAAGATACTGTGGCTTTGCTGAAGATCCTGAAATTCTAGAGAAGGTAAGAGAGAAGTTTGAAGGGTACATGAAAAAAAAAGAATTGCATCCTGATATACGCTCTCCTGTATTTTCTATAATGGCTGTTAATGGCGATGAAAAGGTTTACAATAATCTTTTACAACTCTATTTCAGAACAGAAAGTCCCGACGAAAAAAGAATGCTATTGACAGCTTTAGGCCAGTTCAAAGACACCAAGATGTTGAACAAAGTTTTGGATTTTTCCCTGAGCAAAAAGGTTAGAACACAAGATCTAGTCATCGTAATATCATCAGTTGCGTACAACCCATATTCACGAGTTGTATTACTGCCGTGGTTTGTGAAGAACTGGAAAAAATTGAAACAACTTGAAAAAAGCGGACAAATCTTCATTAGATTGTTGGAAGCATTTATCGGTTCTTATGCTAGTACTGAGAAGGAAAATGAATTGAAAAAATTCTTTGTGACACACCCTGTAAAGTACAAAATGACATTAAACAGAGCATTCGAAAAGATGCAGAGAAATATTTATTGGCTGGATAGAAACAAAACAGAATTAGCTCGGTATTTCAGTTGAATTTAAAAAATAAACTTCAGCAAAATCTCGAAAACAGCTATACCAACAACAATCCAAATCACATGCTTAGGTTTTAGTTTGAGAACTTCCTTCTCTTCCTCTGGATATCTTATAAGCCCTCCGACACCTGAAGGCATGTATATCTTATCTTTCTTGGACATACTTAACAATTATCCTGTACGTTCTTAAACCTTATTTATCAGGGTTACTAAATTAATTTAGTGGTCTAGTGAAAAAGCTCCTAATAGCGATAGTTTTCTTTGCAATTCTCCCAATCGTTTTCGCTCAAAACCAAACCACAAATGAAACCACAACCAACGAAACTACATCTACCCAGAACCAAACCACAACCAACATAACAAATATAACTGTTAGCGATACCACATCTCCTACAGTCGGTGGCGTTACTCCTACTTCCACAACACCAAATAAACAAGTTACCTTCTCTGCTTCAGTTTCTGATGACATAACTATTAAAGATTGCAAACTAGTGAAAGATGGAACTAATTACACAGCAGCTGTTTCTGGCGGGACGACAAGCTATATATTCACCAACGGTTTACCTGAAGGGAGTTATAATCTATATTTTGAATGCTCTGATACATCTGGCAACATAGGTAAAGGCACCACTACAACTGTCGCAGTTGCTAAGCAACCCTTGCAAATAACAATTTCACTACCAAAAACAACCTTCTACCCAGCCGAAAATTTGGAACCCAAAGTAACAGTAACAGACGCCTCAGGCAAAATCATTACAGACGCCACTGTCAAGAGCAACATAACTGGACCAAAAACATATTATCCGTATTTCTTCTACTCAACTTTATGTGACTGCTACAAGTCATTTCACTGGCTTGGCGAGGATGTTCTAGTCGGTGATTACACTCTATATTTTGAAGCATCTCATCCAGACCACAAGTCAGCAGTATCAACAGCATCGTTCAAGGTAACCAAGCCGACAATACAAACCTTCACGATCACAACAGACAAAACAGAGTACTATGCAGGCGATTATATAATATCGACAGTGACTGCAAAAGACTCGTTTGGTAACGCAATCAAGAACTTGTACATAACGGGCGAGCTAAGGGATGCGGACACAGGCAAACTCGTAGGGCCAATATACTTCTCGTCATCAGAGGATGTTTATACCTACAAATATTATCTTGGCTCTGATAGTTTGGGAAAAAGCTATAAAATTTCAGCTGATACGACATGGAAAGAACAGAAATCCAATGCTAGCACTACAGTTACTGTAACAAAAAGAGGATTGAACGCAGATGTCGTGCTTGAAAAAAATGTGTTTAGTCCGGGAGACAGCTTGAAAGGAAGAATAAAAGTTTATGACAAAGATGGAAATGTTATTAAAGATGCATCAGTTAGCGTGAACGTGAAAGATACGCAAGGGTTTGTTTCCAGATACCTCACAGCAACTTTCAAAGAAGGGGTCTATGAAATAGAGTCATGGAAAATCGAAGACTGGATGTCTGTGGGCAAGTATACTCTTGATATTAAAGTCTCCAAGTATCCTGAAGAGATTACATCAGAAAAATCGATTGAGATAACAAAACAGAAGCTAAATGTTGAAGTGACACTTGATAGAACAAGCTACAAGCCGGCAGACAACATGCACATAAAAATTCTAGTTACCTACCCTAATGGCACCATAGCTAAAGACGCATGGGTCTCGGAAGAGATATTTCCTTTGACAGCAGAGCCGTATGTTACTGGTAAGGAACCTTTCAGGACCACTCTCTGTAGAGTTTACGAGTCGCCTATATCTCCAATTTATTACAAAGGCGAATTTATACAGAAATATTTCCTTGATAGCGTGTACATGCCTACAGATTGTCCGACCGGTAAGTATGTTTTGAAAGTGAAGGTCGGTGACAAAAGTTATGCTGATACAGAGGTACTGAAAGAGTTTGATGTCGCTCTTGCTAAACTTTTCATTGAAACAGGGTTCCATGTCGACAGCCAAGGAGATTCGGTAAAGTTATTGATTTACGCCGAAGTGAAAGATGAAAACGGTAACCCTATAGAATTTGCTACAGTTGATGGCGAGCTGCGACCAGCAGAAGAATTCAAAGGATGCGTCAAACAGTTCAACTTATACTACGACAAATTTAGGAGCAGGTATGTTGGCGATCAATTTTTGAGCAAATACGACTGTACAGAAGGAAGCTATATAATCCAATTGAAGGCAAGTAGCATGTCATATGAAACAGCAGATGTTGTTCAAGGTGTGAGCATACAATATGAGAAAGGATACGAGTACAAAGCTTACGTCCCAGCTACACCATATGTTGAATCAGCATGCAGAGAAGTTTCATGCGGTCCCAACTGCGTACAAAAAATCTGTGAGGCAATAACAGAACCGAGAGAATGTTTCAATCTTGTTACGGACGAAGCATGTGTCAAGTCATGCCAAGAAAATGTAGAAAAGTCAGAAGAAGAAACAAGCAAAACCAGTGCAATCACAGGTCAGGCAACTGCAACCACAGTTGACTTGAAGGAATGCATAGAAAAGTGCACGATGAAAGTTCCATGCCAAGGTGCGGCTGTGCCAGTTGTCCCAGTAGAACTGATGATCAACAAGTTAGACGAAATCAAACAAGCGGTAGAGAAGACGCAAGAAGATGTTGGTGCACTTAAACAAATATTACTCTTCATAATAGATTTTGTCAATTCTATACTTTCCAAATATCTGGGTCAGGAACAAGCGATAACAATCCCATCAGAAGTTGTTCAGAACGCTACGAATACAACAAATCCGCTTACAGGTGCTTTCGTAAAAATATTCAAGTGACTAGGGCAATACTTTACCTACAAATTTTCCAGCTACAGCCCCGGTGACACCAGCAACCGCCAACTCTCCGAATTTCTTAGAATTTGCTTCCAACCATTCGAATGTTTTAGCATCTGGCTTCTGACCTTTTATCTCTTTCAGGTAGGCAACAATAATTGATATTTCCATGAAGGGTTGCACAACTCCCGAATACAGAATTATGACTATACCGACCGTAAGCACAGAGTACATTGATTGAAGTATTAGATTCAGTGAGCTGAATGGTATGCCTTCATAATATACGTAAACGCCGAATATCGACATAGTACCATAAATTATAACGGACAATATTACAGCTGTGGGAATAAGCGACAACCAATTCTTGACGTAAAGTGCTAGGCCGTCTTTAGCAGACTTTAGTGCATCCTCATTCTTACGCGTATACATATATCCGACTATAGCTTCGTCAACATAGCCTGTTGCTGTGTTGATAGTTCCGCTGATTATGTATGTTAATGGTTTGGGGAGTTTGAATGTAGCACCTAGTTTCATTATCCGCTTGTGAACTTCTTTCAAAATCGCATCCAAAATTCTATCAGATCGGAAGAGCACACGTCTGAACTCCAGTCACGAACGCTTATCTCG
>CAZMWU010000018.1:0-12199 GCA_964570195.1 uncultured archaeon | reverse complement strand
CTGGAAGAGCGTTTGAAAGCGTGGAATATCTCTTTGATCTCAATGCAAGAGTCGGAATATTTCGTGACATACAAAGGCATAGGGTATGCACACAGGAGAGGCAGAATTTCACTGTTAATCTAGGATTCAATACAAGGAAGGAATTCAAGGAGATAGGTATATCTGATGACTATGAAAGCAAGATGCAACAGGTGATAGATCTGTTCAATAAACTGCATCCCATACTTCCGTTTCAAGCGCAATATGTAGTGACTTTCGGATTTAACACACGGTGGTATTACCGCTTGAATGCAAGACAGCTTTTCCATTTATGCGAGTTGAGAACAACTCCTGGCGGGCATCCGGATTACAGAAAATTAGTGCAGGATATGTTTTACGCCGTCCAGAAAGTCCATCCCACAGTTGCAGAGCACATGAAATTCATCAATTTGCAAGACAGACCGTTGGGAAGACTGGAGTCGGAAGTTAGAATCGCTGTAAAGAAGAAAGCATTGGGCGTGACAAGTTAACTTTTTATAAAGACTGTTTTCTTAATCATTTGAAAAATATGAAAATAGTGAAAGACTTATAAAACAAAACGACGCAATAAGTTATAATCGAATAAGTTCACTTTAGAAAATGACAAGCACAAGGGGTTATCATATATGCGCAGATTTGTACGGCTGCAAAGGGAAATTGTTAGATGATAGTACTTTCATTAAAGAAACTATCACAGAAGCTGTAAATTTTTCTGGTCTAGTCCTAATAGAAACTAAACTTCACAAGTTCAACCCGCATGGCATTACAGGTTATGCATTGCTGAAATCATCTCATATTGCATTGCATACATGGCCTGAATACAGATATGCCGCTATAGATGTGTTTTCATGCGACGGCAAAGACAAAGCCGAAAAGGCTATGAAAGTCATACTGAAAAGGTTAAAGCCAAAGAATGTGAAAAAGACTTCTTTCGAAAGGCAGTACAAACTAAAGTGATTGCATGATTAAAATGGGTATCCACAAGATTAGAGGTAGTTTTGTTTATTTTGATAGAAATATGCGTCCTGCTTTTGGAATTAAAAAGATGCTTTTTAGCGGAGAAAGCAAATTCCAAAAAATACAAGTCGCGGAATTCTACGGCTTGGGGAGGGGATTAATATTAAATGACGAAACACAGTTCTTTGAAACCGATGAACAATTATATCATTCTTCCTTTGTAGACCCACTTTTGAGAAACAAGACCGCAGAAAAGATTTTAGTGATCGGTGGTGGAGACGGGGGTGTTGCACGGGAGGCTTTGAAATATCCTTTTGTAAAGAAAATAAAAATAGTTGATATAGACAAGAAAGTCACAGATGTGACCAAGAAATATTTCAAGAGCTTTGCAAACATTTTTTCGAATCCAAAAGTTGAGTTGATAAATCAGGATGCCTTCGACTTTGTAAGCAATTGTGGTGAGAGTTTCGACGCTATTTTTGTAGACCTCACAGACTTTGAAATTAAGGAGGGTAAGAAACGACAAGTTAATAAATTTTACTTGTTGGATTTTGTTAAAAATGCCAAAGGCCTCCTTAAAGAAGGCGGGGTGATTATATATCAATCATGTGGATATTACACGTATCCTGATGCTGTAGAACAGTTGGAGCGCAGTTTCAAAAAGACATTCAAGAATTTCTTAGTATATGGTGTGTTTATCCCCAGTTTCTTTGACCTATGGTGTTTTGTTGTTGGAAGTGATGAAGAAATAAATCTGGGGCTTGACAATAATTCGAAAATGTTTAATATTTTTGAGATTACTAAAAAACCAGAACAAGTTAGGACATTATAATAAGTCTAGAATGAATTATAAAATTCTGTTAAAACCAACTGGATTCTGAGTAAAAACTATATCATATTCTTTTCCTGTCCTTTCGCCATAATATTTACTGCTTTTGAATACTCTAGGCTTAAATTCGTCTATTCTTGTAATTTCAACTTTTCCGTTTGATATCCCAGGACTATGAATGTACATTCCATCGCCAAGATAAACACCCACATGAGAAATATTAGTTCCTCTTTTTGAGAAAAATACTAAATCACCTTCTCTGGCTTCTGTGTTATTAATCGGATGTCCCCAATAGTAAAACATCTCTCTACTTGTTCTTACAGGCATTCCTGTATATTTGCTTATAGGTCTGGATAGTTCAAGCTCATCAGCTATCCAACATATGAAGCCTGAACAACTCATATCTCCTTCAGGTCCGACTGGAACACGTCTGCCAAAAAAAGGAGTTGCTGGTTGGTCAAGATAACTCAATGTAGTTTCGATGAATCTGCTTCTTAATGATACTGACATAAAATCAATTTAAAATAGAGCTTGGTAAACAAAAAAGGCAATAATATTAGTAATCGAGTTGGCCAGAAGGAACATGAAATACATTCCACCTATCCCGCCAAGCAATCCTGTAACGGCGGTAGAAGCTACGTAATAAACCACCAAAGTGACCCAGAATCCTTCTATGCCAAACAAATAACCAAAAAATACAGCCAGTATCTGTGTTGGAAATGACAATACGATGAAACGTGCTATTCTCATGTGCATGAAAGCATGCAAAACCAAAATAACTGCAGCCAGTATAACACCTTCATAAACACCGAACTTGATTGCAGCCAACCAAGGTGCAAAGAATAGAAAGTCTGTTCCGTCTATATGCAAGAATTTCTTGGAGAATAAATCCAATATATAATTTCCAATAATAAAGACGAGAGAAAATATAAGAAAATCTGGTGTTAGGTTTAGTGGCATATATCTATCAACTAAATATTAGGATATATTGGAAATCTTCCACACAGTTCAGCAACCTGCCTTCTAACTTCCTGCTTAACTTCAGCATTATCATGATTCTTCAGTACTTTAATTATCAATTCCACAACAATTTCCATTTCCTTCTCTTTCATACCTCTACTTGTAAGTGTAGCTGTACCCAATCTTATGCCGGAAGGATCAAACGGTTTCCTAATGTCAAATGGGATAGTATTTTTGTTTACAGTTATACCTGCCTCGTTTAATGCGCTTTCAGCTTCTTTCCCTGTGATTTTCTGTTGCAAATCTATCAAAAGCAAATGCGAGTCGGTACCACCTGAGACAAGTCTCATTTCATTACCGAGTTTTTCTAAAACTTTGCAATTCTTAACAATTTGATGGGCATAATCTTTGAATTCTGGTTTCATTGCTTCCTTAAAGCAAACAGCTTTTGCTGCGATGGAATGTTCATGCGGACCACCTTGTAATCCGGGAAAGACAGCCTTGTCTATCTTTTCTGCAAGTTCTTCTTTGCACATTATCATAGCTCCCCTCGGCCCTCGCAACGTTTTATGAGTGGTTGTCATCACGACATCTGCATATGGAACTGGTGAAGGATATGCATCTCCAGCTACTAATCCAGCAAAATGCGACATGTCAACAAAGAAATAAGCCCCGATTTCATCGCAAATTTCTCTGAATTGTTTAAAATCGATTATTCTTGAATATGCTGTATATCCTGCTTGGATTATTTTTGGTTTATGCTGCTTAGCCAATTCACGAACCTGATCAAAATCAATTAATTCATCCTCTTTTTTGACACCATACTGCACTGCGTTATAATGTTTGCCAGAAAAATTCACAAAATGACCATGGGTCAAATGACCGCCGTGGCTTAAAGTCATTCCCAAGAATGTATCACCTAAATTCATCAACGCAAAATAAACTGCCTGATTTGCAGGAGAGCCGGAATAAGGCTGGACATTAACATGCTCCGCGCCAAATAGTTTCTTAGCTCGCCCTATTGCAGCAGTTTCTATCTCGTCAATAAACTCCTGACCACCGTAATATCTTTTTCCAGGATATCCTTCTGAATATCTGTTTTGTGCCGGTATTGACAATGCTTGGAGTACAGCAAGTGATGCAATATTATCAGAAGGTATCATGTGCAAGGACTTGTCTTGTTTCTGCAATTCTTTTAAATGAAACGAAAAAATTTCAGGATCTGCAGATTTTAACACATCGAGCATTCAATTCACTAAATTCAATAAAGACTGTAAAGCATAAATAAGCATTAAAATTGCTTTATAACTTCATCAACTTTTTTCTGAAGCTCTTCCAGACTGCCATCGTTCTGTATTTCTATATCTGCCATCTCAATGCATTTTCCAACTTGTTGCCCGTATTCTGGCTCGTCTTTACCTTGGTCGCGTTCATCCAGCTTGACAAACTCTTCCCATGTCGTGGGATCGCCTTCACGCTTTCTCTGGTTCATTCTCTCAAATCTTATCTGTTGCGGAGCATCGACTGCAATCAATTTAAAATCATCGCCGAATTTCCCACGCAAAAAATCCGCTTCGCCGGGACTCCTTATGCCATCGATAATCAGAAAATCTTTGTTCTTCTGCATGAAACTGACAGCAATCTTCACAAGCACGTCATTCCCATATTGTTTTCTCAATTCATTTCCAAGATTCTGTCTTATCTCGCGTGTGATGCTTATTCCTTGTTTTTTCAAAGCATCTTCCTTCAGTAGGCTGGACAGCACAACAGAATACGAGCTTGTGTTCTTTTCTATAATTTCACGCACAACTTCTTTTCCAGAACTCAAAGTGCCTGTCAAGCCTATAACTTTCATCTTCATCTTTATTGCTTTTCGTATTCTTCTACTTTATTATTATTCACAACTAGCTCAACATCAGCCTGCTTGAATATCTCCCGTGTATCTTTAGATGCATGATATTGCATTTCACAGACGACACGCTTTATGCCAGAATTAATAATTGCCATAGCACATGTTGCACAGGGTTCCATCTTTGAATATATTGTCGCGCCTTCCAGAGAGATGCCAAATTTCGCAGCTTGCAATATAGCATTAAGCTCTGCATGGACTGTTCTCAAGCAATGGATAGATTCCGTACCATCTTCGTGTGTAACTTTTTTCAACTGATGACCTGCATCATCGCAGTGAGGCAATCCTATTGGTGCACCAACATAACCTGTAGTGAGAATTCGTTTGTCTTTAACGACCACACTACCGCTTTTTCCACGGTCGCATGTAGCACGGGCAGCAACACTTCTCATGACTTCCAAGAAATACTCGTCCCAACTTGGCCTAGGCATAAACTCAATACTAATTTCCTATTTAAAAGGATAAATAATTTCAGTAATAGCCTACTGCGTCTAATGTTGCACGTGCCAAATCTCTTATTCTTGGATTTATACTTTCTGTTAAACGTAAAGCATAAGCTATATCAGCAGGTGTTACTCTGTATGTAGGACGGTCTCTCATTTCTGCTAAAGTTCGCCTAGCCTCTCTATACGAATTTCGTAAAGGTTTACTTTGGCCGTCTTCAACCATGATTAAATATAAATAAATCAAGATATTTAAACATTATAATAAAAGTGATGTTATGGCAGCATTAAGACCCGGAAGATCGCTAAGGACGATAGAAAGACCATGGACTAGGTTTTCGACAAGGAAGACCAAAAGCTATATCCCCACAATGCCAGCAGGAAAGATGCACCAATTCAACATGGGTGAGATGAACAATAATTTTGATACAAAACTGAAGCTTGTCGCAAAAGAGCCGGCACAAATACGTGATAATGCCATGGAAGCTTCAAGAATCGTTGCGACGAATTTCTTGGAAAAGAAAGCGCCAAAAGGGTATTTCATCAAGTTCCTTCTTTATCCACACCAGATAATCAGGCAGAAACCCATTGCACAAGGTGCTGGTGCAGACAGATATTCAAGAGGGATGAAGCTGGCTTTCGGCAAACCGGCAGGAAAAGCCGTGCAAATACATCAAGGTCAAACTCTTCTGACATTGCAGGTGAATAAACCCAATCTTGTTCTTGGCAAGCAGGCATTGAAAAAAGCCGCATTGAAATTATCCACGCCTATGCAAATCATTGTTGAGTAGAATGGAATTTGTTAAAATCGGGAAGCTGTCGGAATTTTCCGAAGGCAAGATGAAGAGGGTTTCTGTTAAAGGAAAGGATTTATTAATTGCCAATATGGGAGGAACTGTTTATTCAATTGATGATGTCTGTACGCATGAGGAATGTTCTCTAGCCGATGGGTTCCTGCAAGGTGAAGTTGTTACTTGTGGTTGTCATTTGGCGCAATTTAACGTGAAGACAGGGAAAAAAGTTGCTAATCCTGCAAGTGGTACTAACATCGGTGACGAACCGGCATTTAAAGTGAAAGTAGAAAACAACGAAGTTTTTGTTGAAGTTTGAGCCCCAGTCGAGAATTGCACTCGAGACCTTGTTTGCAAATTTCTTGCTTACCATGCTTGCGCCGCAAAGCGTACACGCTCTACTTACTGAGCTACTGGGGCTTATCCAACAACAGTACCATTATGTTGTCCTTCAACAGCTTTAATTATTTCCTCCGGATTGTTTCCGTCGATAAGAATTGTCTTGATTTTGTATTTTTTAATGAGCTTGGCTGCCTTCAAGTCAAATAACCTATACTCCCCAGGTATTTGCGAGTTCTTTTGCAGTATCCTTACAAAATCTTCATGCGAGAGTTTGTCGAATTTCTTGGCATCGGGGTTAACTTTCGGGTCTTCTGAATAAACACCGGAGACATTAGAAGCGTTGATTAACAAATCGGCCTTGACCAATTTAGCAAAATAAGATGCATCATAATCACTCGAAGTGCCGACATCGTATCCGCCACAGACAATTATTTTCTTGCCAAAATTTTTCTTTATCTCTTTTATAGTGCCTCCCAGAGGTTTCCATGTTACAAGATACGAATTGCTTGTACCTGAGGCGAATGTGGACGCATTAAGATGCGTAGCAGCTATGCCTATGAAGTCTCTTTCACTGGACCCAGCTCCCAAGTCTTTCCCGATTTTTTGATATTCTCTGCAGACTTTGCCTCCGCCTATGACAACTATGAGTTTGTGTTTTTCAGCAAGTTTCCTTACAACATCAATGTATTTTTTAAAATGTTCTGAAGTAAGTTCTCTGGTTAGAACAGACCCTCCTAGAGAAATAAGAACCTTCATACAACCTAAATAAATTGGTGAAATATGTTTATTTATTCTTCTACTTTGTAGACAACATCGCCGGGTCTCACGACATCTTTTACCTTTAGTCCTACGGCATCCCCTTTGCGAGCGTTTTTTACTGCATCATGTTCTATTTGCATACTATCCACAGTTTGTTGTATATTAGTGACGGTGCCTTCGATGGAAATCTTATCACCATATTGCAAATCGTCTTCCAACTCGATTATAGCCACGCCTATCTTGTTGTAATAATGCGTGATCTTGCCTACGAGCTTCTTTTCTTCCATAATTAACATTTGTCGGATATACTTAAAAGTTTGATGCAGGGGGCGAGATTTGAACTCGCGTATGCACTAAGCAACCAACATTTTGACTGTTGTCCTCAAGCTGGCGGAATTGACCAGGCTATCCGACCCCTGCGTAACTATAGATTAGAAAGAATAAGATTAAAGATTTAATAAAAAATGAAAAGAAAACAATTAAAGAATTATTTCTTTTTTTTAGAGCTCTTACCCGAATGACTAGAGCATGATGTGCACATGTTTTCAACCTCCCTTAGATTCAACACTATAATTAATGTTTGCCATCTAAATAAAGGTTGCGCCTGCTAAACATCAGTATTTTCTATGCTTTGGGTAACAATCTCTACAATACACAGGCTTGCCTTCAGAAGGTTCGAAAGGTACTTCGCCTTGCTGACCGCAGTCAGAGCAAGTTATTGGAAATGTCTTTCGAGGTCCACCGAAACGGCTGCCTCCACCGAATGCCATTTATACTCTCCTTTTATATTTTATCTCATACGAAACTACAGAAGTAGACTCGTACAATTCATTCAGATTTGAAAGTATGACTATTTAAGCTTTTGATACATCGGCTCGTAAAGTGACAATTGAACAAAAAATAGCTCCACCAAGTTGACTCACTGCCATCGTTCTGGTATGGAATTAAATGATCTTGCCGCTGCCCGCTATTCTCATCGTCTGTGACTCTGGTTTCAGTATAACACATATCATATCTTTGTCGAGTGCGGCAGGTTTGACCAGAGACAATTTCATTGGGTTTAATGACAATATCTTCCCGGCCCTAAGTTGAAGGCCTATATTCACTATAAATGTTTGGTTTTGTGAAATTTCTTCCTTGAAATACCTGTTTGGTTTGTAGTCCAGTGTTATTTCCTGTCTCACTTCCATCGAATCTGGGGAGCATATGACATCACCTCTTTGAACATCATCTACAGAGACCCCTTTTACAGAAAGCCCGACTCTTGCAGGCGATTTGGCTTCGGCTACTGTATCATCGTGCATCTGGATTGACTTTATCATGACATCTGCTCCTTGCGGAAGCAATTTGAGATTGTCATAAGTCTTCACAATTCCTTTATCGACCCTGCCAAGTGCAACTGTACCAACACTTTTCACATCAAAGCAATGATCGATAGTAATTTTCGTTCTGCCTTCTTTACTTATTTCCGGCAAGGATTCGATTTCATGTTTCAAATTTTCCATTTCAACTAATTTGTAATTTTCAACTACTGTTCCTTTGGTCATTTTAAGCAGATTGCCCCTGTCAACATCATATGAATGGCATAAAAGGCCGTTAGTTTTGCCCAGTGCGTCCAATGCAATTATTTGTTCTCCTGTGAATTTGTCCAGCCTGGTTACATGGAATATTACGTATTCACCCATGTTCAATGCCTGTAAAAGAGGTTGGATTTTTTCCGGAAAGCTCGTGGGGCAGGTGAATGTCCTGATGGTGTCGGAATTCTTGTTATCGTATATCGTTATATCCGATGCGGTTCCCTTCTTGCCGAATTGCGAGACTAGCGCTTCTTCGCCGAGAAATGTGAAATTGATTGAATTCATTTTAGAAGATTGGAATTGGAGTTATATGAGTTTATGCTCCCGACGGGATTTGAACCCGTGTCCACAGAGTTCTTCTTTCATCTCAGATTTCAAATCTTTCGAATTGAATCGAAAGTCTGTAGTCCTATCGGCATCGATTGACCGGGCTAGACGACAGGAGCATAAAAAGATAGTTCACTTCATAGTTTAAAAGTTTTCTATATTTCAATTAATTCCGTCGGTGCATCAGTCAAAATTCTGACTTTATTTTTGGTAACAAGTACGGTGTCTTCTATCCTTACACCTCCTATTTCAGTTATGTATACTCCAGGTTCGACAGTAACAGTCATGTTTTCTTTCAGAATGAAATCAACCTGCGAACTTAACCTGTTACCATCGTGAACAGACAATCCGACCTCGTGACCAAGCGAATGAATGAATCTCCCTTTAAATTTCTTATCAATCATACTTCGTGCTAATTTGTCCACATCCTTACCGTTAACACCGTCCTTAATCATGTCAATTGCTTGTAATTGTGCATCAAGTACAGTCTCATAAATTTCTTTCATTTTTTGACTAGCGTTGCCGAAAACAAACG
Organism: uncultured archaeon; assembly: GCA_964570195.1. Classification (GTDB taxonomy): domain Archaea; phylum Aenigmatarchaeota; class Aenigmatarchaeia; order CG10238-14; family SCSR01; genus JACOWB01. The sequence goes on along the minus strand of CAZMWU010000018.1, from coordinate 2,752 downwards.
TACGGGATATATCCGAAGTATATCGATTGAACTCTGCACCAAAATCTGTTAAAACAAATTCATTCCTTTTTAATTTTTTATCAGTTGGGAAATGGTGTGGACGCGATGAATTTTTATCAAATGCGACTATAGTTGGAAATGACAGATTTGTTGCTCCGTTTTCTAAAAGAAGAGTACTAATTTTACCTGATAGTTGTTTTTCTGATATACCTGTTTTTATGAAACCCTTTATTTGGTTGGCAACTTTAGAAGAGATTTTACATGCTTTGGATATACTTTTGATTTCTTCCTTGTCTTTTATCGACCTTGCTTCCGAGAACGCCTCCGATATATCTGTTATCTTCGCTTTGGTGAATTTGGATATGTCCGCGTACTGTTTGTAAGAAATATTGTCAGAATTGACTCCCAGTGTATTCACGTCAGATAAAAGTTCCTTTAAATGGGATTCCCTTTCTTCTTTTGTCCTAAATACAATAATTTCTAGTTCTGTTTCCTTTCGTGCTATCGGCTCTTCCAATTCTGAAGTAAGCATATATCCTTTACCATCTTTACCGATTGCATAACAACCTTCGAATGCACCAGAAATTATTCCAGAAACGTAAAAGAAATTCAAATCCACATTGGGATGCTGACCATTTGCGATAATAAAGGCATCTACTTTTCTGTCTGTGCCAGAAAAAATTCTTCTTATTCTGTCCTTCATAAAGATCAAATGGGCACGGAGAGATTTGAACTCTCGACCGCCCGATTATCAGTTTCGCCCCTTAATGTCGGGTGCTCCAACCAGGCTAAGCTACGCGCCCTCAGGTTTATTAATTAATTAGAATTACTTAAGTTTTTAATTAAGGGCCGATATATCAGTCCGGTAGATAGCTTCGTTCGCAACGAAGAAGCCGGGGGTTCAAATCCCCCTCGGTCCACTACCTGTCGTCGCCTTCGCCGTGTATCTTGTTTCTTTCCAATCGTGAGGACAGTTTCTGTAAATTTTCATTAGCAATTTCGTCCAAAGATAAATTCAATTCGGTTGCCAGTTGGCTGAGGTACCATAGTACGTCTCCGAGTTCTTTCTTAATTTCCGATTTAGTGTTTTCATCTATCACACCATTCTTGTCTCTAATTACTTTCTTGATTTTTCCTGCTACCTCGCCGCTTTCACTCGCCAGTCCAAGTGTAGGATATATGAAGTTATTCCCAACATTTGGATAGAGTGCAGTTTTCTTTGCCTTTTCCTGATAAGTTTCGATGTCCATTAAATCACTTACTCTTAAATATATTTCAATTTATAAATGTCAATATGGCAGAAAGGAAATTCCATATTGGCGTGAAGGCGTTAATCACAGACGGCGGTAGAATCCTAATTCTAAAAACAAATTCAATAGGCATGCACCATGACCATCCCGATCATTGGGATCTGCCAGGCGGCAGAATAGAGGAGAATGACTCGATTGAAAAGACATTACATAAAGAATTGAAGGAAGAATTGGGCGTTGAAAATGTCAACGTATTGGGTGATTTTGACACTGGTATCTCCAATCTTAGCTATAAAGTAGATGGTGATGATGTCGGTCTTGTGCTCATGGTATATAGATGCAGCCTTGCAGATAACACAAGTTTCAAGCTAAGTCGCGAACATCTTGAATACAAATGGGCTTCATTGGAAGAAGCAAAGGAATTATTGAAAGTGAAATTTCCGAATTCTTTTATTGAAAAGTTGGACCGGTTGGAAACATCATAAAAATTTAAGCCTGAACAAAACTATATAAAGTATTACGTTCATAAGAATTGATTACGAAGATCGGCGATACTATGTCAGCTCAATAAGCTCATAGGAGTGTTTTTCTACACGTGCTTCTTTTTCCATGAGTCCATTTCTGGACATGAGGCATCTACGTTTATGCAGCTCCTCAGCAACTGAGGGGTGAAGGGTGAAGGTTGATGATTGTAGTTAGTTTCTGAACTAAGATGAAGAGCGAACTGTCAAAAGAAACCATAAGATGACACTATTCATAGGAACAGGTTGGTCAATAAGGCCTGTCAATGCTACGCCACTTGGTGGATAGCTAGGTTTCCTTAACTGACGAAGAACGTGCCAAGCTGCGATAATTCTGAGTTATCCGCAAGGAGGATTCGACCTCAGAATATTTTAATGCGATTCGTGGCTCGTTGAGGGCTATCCCGAAAGGGAAAGGAACGCGGTGAAATGAAACATCTTACTAGCCGCAGGAAAAGAAATCAATCGAGATTCTGTTAGTAACGGCGAGTGAAAGCAGAAAAGAGTAAACCGAACACCCTGTGAAAGCAGGGATGGATGTGGGGTTGCAGGACTTGGGTACTTCTTAACTTTCTGGTTCGAAGTTTGCTGGAAGGCAGCACCCTAGAGTGTGATAGTCACGTAGAAGAAGGAAAGAAAGAAGATTCCGAGTATCCTAAGTACATCTCCTTGGATATGGAGCTGGAATCTACCGGGCATTAACCGGTAACTCTAAACATTAAGGAAGTCCGATAGTGAACTAGTAAAGTGATTCAAAGCTGAAAAGCAGAGCGAAAGCTCGGTGAAAAGAACTTGAAACCAAGTGGTTATTGTCAGATATGGTCCGAAAGGTTCTGTATTGAAGGAATTCAGTGTGAACTGATAGTACGGGATACGGATTACAGGATCATATTATCCGTTTCGAAAAACGGGGCAGGGAGTGCATCTTAGTGGCGAGGTTAATTGCCAAAGCAAGCAACCGGAGCGAAAGCGATATGTCCG
>CAZMWU010000017.1:0-12258 GCA_964570195.1 uncultured archaeon | reverse complement strand
CATAACTTTCAACATCCAGGTCACTCTCGCTTCTGATTTCCACAGCTTTGATGAACAGATTGTCGCATATTTCCTGTATCTTTTCCTGTGTGGCACCAGGCGATGCAGTCAATCCTAAAATAAGAGGGTATTTTGATTGAAGCCTGATTTGTTTTGCAACATAAGGATACGCGTATTCTTTCACAGCACGGTGTGCCTCGTCGAAAACAATGAAAGAAAATTCGCTTAAATCAATTCTGTTATTCTCCAAATCATTTTTAATTGTTTGCGGTGTCGCAATTACAATTTTAGCTTTCTTGTAAAGTTCAATTCTGTCCTCAGGCCTGATTTTGCCCGTCAACAATATTATTTGTTCTTCAGAGATGGTTGTAGATGTTTCGAAAGTTTTCTTATGTTGTGCAGATAACGGTCTAGTTGGCGACAGTATCATTACCTTGCTCTCCGGATACTTTTCCAGTCTGTCGACTGCAACCAACAAGGAAATTAAAGTTTTTCCCATGCCAGTCGGCAGCACAACAAGAGTATTCTGACCTGATGCGGTTTTCGCAATATTTTTTTGATAATCCCGTGGTTCTACCGACTCTAACTTCAATATAGACATCATTCACCAATTATTGTAACTACAACCTTCCTATTTCTAGCTTTGTCCAGTTCAACAAAGAGAATATTCTGATATGTGCCTAGTTCTAATTTACCGTTAATTACTGGTACTGTTACACTGGATCCCATAATACTCGATTTCAAATGTGCTGTCGCATTTTCTGCATCTTCCTCCAAATGAAGATATTTTTCTGTTAACGGGAAGATCCTTTCAAATGCATTTACCATATCTTGGAATATAGTCCCATCGTTTTCCTGAAGCATTACACTGGCTGTAGTGTGCAATGAATTGACGCTAACTATGCCATCCTTAAATCCAGCATCCTTTACAAGCTCTTCAACTTGTTCAGTAATCTTAACAAAATCATACCTCTTTTTTGTAGTCACAAAAATCTCTTTTTGGGCGACTTTCATAGATAAACTTAAAAACCTTCTAAGTTAAAAAAGATGTTAGAGACAATGACAACTAACGATATACCACCTGATGTAATGTTTCATAGTGATGTTGCGCGAGGCGACTACGTGGCAGCTCTTAAAATATTGGGAGGATATATAGATAGTCCTGGAAGAGCACCAGTAAAAATTAGTGATGCACTCGATTTATATGAACAACTTAGAAAAAGAGGTATGGAAAGGGAATCATTAATAGTTGCAGCTTTTGTAATTCCTACACCACCTGATGTGATAAGGTCTTATGACGAATCTTTCGGACAAATTCGATCTAGAAGATGATGTTATGAAAGTTGCTGTGATGTACTCTGGCGGGAAAGACTCCACAATGGTTTTAAAGTATGCGTTGGATAAGGGGTGGAAAGTAGAGACTTTGATTTCTATAAAGCCGAAAAGCACAGAATCATTCTTGTATCAGTATACAACAGTCGAATGGACTAAACTGTCTTCGGATGCGTTGGATATACCCTTAATTCATATCAAATCTGAAAAGATAGGACCAAAGGAAGAAGCAGATGAACTAGAAAAGATTTTTAAAGACCTTAAGGTCGACGCGATATTAGTTGGCGGTGTGGGTCTACAAAAGACACAGATCAGGGAATGGAAAAGAGTTGCGAATAGATTTAACATAGACTTGATAGTTCCTTATCATAATTTAACGTCAGAAGAGTTGTTTGATAAAACTATCGACTCTGGCTTCAACATAATGCTAACAGATGTCGCGACCGACGGTTTAGGTCCAGAATGGATTGGGAAAAAATTAAGTAAGGACAATGTTCAAGAATTCAAGCGATTAAGCAAGAAATTTGGATTCGATATTTTAGGCGAAGGGGGTTATTACAACACACTTGTTACAGACGGCCCTATTTTTAACAAGCGCATAGAAATTATTAATTCTAGTAAAATATGGGACAATAAAACATCCAGCGGTTATCTGGAAATTGAAGAAGCTAAATTAGTCCCAAAATAAATTATAATTAATGGTAAAAAATCCTTTCGTCATTTTACTCGAACTAATGGCGGGTATTGCACAGAGAACTTGGGAAGAGATAACATTTGTTTTATCTAAACTATGGGAATTCCTCGTTTCACTGTCTTATTATTCGACACAGAATCTGCCTTTAGCTATTCTTTCAGCTGTGTTTGCATTAGCAGTTACTTATTTTGTATTGAAATACGTTTTTAGGAGAATTCCAATAAAACTAATTTTCACTATAATATTTGCAATTGTTGTGATTTTTGTATCGATTTTGGTATTAGGAGCTTTTGTGTAGTAAAATATTTAATCTATTATGCAGAGTGTTTAATTGCTGAGGTCGCTCAATCTGGTAGAGCACTGGATAATAAGGCGAATCTCGAAAACCAGCGAGCGTAAGCTCATGTGGGTTCAAATCCCATCCTCAGCGCTAAGCGCCAATAGTCTAATCTGGTTATGACGCGAGCTTCCCAATAACGGAGATAGCTTGTAGTTCGGGTTCAAATCCCGATTGGCGCACTATTTCTTTTTAAAACACCAATTATACTATAGGTGATAAACTAATGGCAGAAACGAAAGGTATGAATCACAAACATGTCTTTCCTCTTACTGTGGGGGTTGCATTGGTAACATTAGGTCTACTACAGCAATTTTACGCAGCAGGGGGCAACTGGAACTGGGTAATTACAGGAGTAGTTACTTACCTAGTAGCAGGTTTGTGGCACGACAAGATGTGCAAGATGGGCTAAATTACCAGCCCTCTTTTCTTCTTTTACAAAACTTAAAAACCTACAATTACTAACTAATTTGCGATATTTTATGGCCAAAAGAACAGGACCTACAAATCCTTATCTGAAACAGCTTATAGAGAGCCTGAAAAGGAAGTCACTCGAACTTAAAGCTCCGATATGGAAAGACATAGCTGAAAAGTTATCAAAAGCAACCCGTCAAAGGATAGAGGTAAATTTATCAGACATAGAAAGAAATGTTAAAGATGGTGAGACGATAATAGTTCCTGGTATAGTGCTGTCTTCGGGCAGTCTGACAAAAAAAATTAATGTTGCCGCTTGGAAATTTTCCAAGTCAGCTGAAGAGAAAATAAAAACTGCGAATGGTAAGATTATGATGATTGATGAATTGTTGAAGGAAAATCCAAAAGGGTCGAATGTAAGGATTATTTCGTGATTGCATGAAAATATACGACGTTGAAAACCAGATATTAGGGAGAATATGCACTTTCATAGCCAAAGACTTGTTGAAAGACGAGGATGTCGTTGTTATTAATGCTGAAAAATCTGTCTTAGCGGGAAACCCACGCTGGAAGAAAGAGCACTATCAAGAAAAAATAAAAAGAGGGGACCCGCACAAAGGGCCGTTCTTTCCAAGATACCCAGACGACATTTTTAGGAGAACTGTTCGTGGTATGTTGCCGTGGCATCAAGCCAAAGGAAGGAAGGCATTCAAAAAATTGAAAGTTTTCACAGGTGCTCCAGAAGAATTTAAAAACAAACAAGGAGAAAAACTTAAAATTGCGGATGCCAGTAAATTAAGAACAACTTATACGACTCTGGGAGACTTGTCAGTAAGCATAGGGGCGAAGAAAAGATGGTAAAGAAAAAAGAAAAGGAAATACATACAGTAGGTAAGAGAAGAATTGCTATAGCTAGGGCTGTCGTCAAACCGGGAAAAGGAGTCGTGAAGATAAACGACACTCCTCTTAATCTGTGGGGCAATGAGCCGTTAAGAATGTGGGTCAAAGAGCCGCTGATTATTGCAGGCGAATTACCAAAAACTGTTGATATCGATGTCAACACTAGAAGCGGCGGTATTGTGGGTCAGGCTGAGGCATCAAGAATGTCTATTGCGAAAGGACTGGTCGAATATTTTAATGATAAAAATTTACGAGAAAGATATCTGCAGTATGACAGAAACCTGCTTGTGTACGACCCAAGAAGAAACGAATCTCACCATGGTTCTGGACGTGGCGCATCAAAACGTGGTTCCCGCCGCCATAAGCAACGTTCAAAGAGATAAGTTATTTAAATAAGACACCCGTAATGAATTAAATCGGTGATAAAAATTATAGTTCCAGTCAGATGTCAAACTTGTGGAAAACCGGTAGGGCATCTTTACGATGATTACAAGAAAAGAACACAAGCTGGTGAAGACGCAGGCGAGGTCATGGATTCACTAGGGCTGAAGAGATATTGTTGCAGGCAGTCGTTCATGGGACACGTCGGTCTGCTGAAAGCGATAAGCGCGTTTAAACCGTAATCGTTTTAAATACTGCTATGTAATAACTATTCTGTCAAAAGGTGAGTTGTTGATTTGGCCAGCTGATAGGTTAACTAGGTTTGAAATTGCTCGTTTACTTGGGGCAAGATCATTACAAATTTCTCTTGGTGCGCCGGTGTTGATTAAAGCTTCTGATGCTGATGCTTCGAAAATCGCTAAACAAGAACTCAAGGAAAATGTCATACCGATAACAATCAAAAGGAAATTGCCGAGCGATGAACATGTTTTTGTGGAGATAAAGAAAGCGATAGAAGGTTGGGTTAAGGAACATTCTGGAGAATTTTAAAATTATTCCAAAAATTCCACATCATCAATTATTCCATCAGCATCCCTATCGATACCATGAACAACTCTTGCAATCCCTTCCTCAAACTTATTTCCATCTTCCAGTTTTTTCAAGTATTTCACAAGCCCGAGAATAGCCGCTTTCGTCCCTTTGAACCTCTTCCCAGACAGCAATAAGATTTCCTTGCCTTTAGCAAATGGACTTTTCATCTTAACTATCACCCCGATGTTGTCCTCATTGTAAACAGATTTTGTGAAGCTGGAGACGATGTTGAATTCATTTTTTGTGTCAAAGTATATCGGTAATTTTGTGTTTATTCTATCTATCAGAATATTAGCCTTCGGTCCGCCAACAAGAATTAGATTATTCTTCAAATCCTCCTCTCTCAGTTCGGTGTCAAGCTTGTAATTTGGTGAAACATGATTTAGAAAACTTCCGAGCATTAAAGCCAGATCAATGGCAACACTCCCATCAGACGCTTGTGCTCCGTATTTTCCATGAGGATCCGGTGATCCTACCACTAATGTCCCGTCTAATTTACCATTTTTGATGAACGATTTGAAAAATTCAATCTCCTTCGGCTTCACTTTTACATCTGTCAGATGTTCGCCGTCAAATAGCTTCACAGAGATGTAAGGGTGCATCACTTGATATATCTTAGCCAATCCACCAACACGTTCTTCTCGTTTCAAAAGTCTAATAATGCCAGCCTTTTCCAATCTTCTCAGATGATAGTAAATCTTCTGTTCATGCTCTTTCAATTTTCTAGCGACATCCATCGCACACTGTGGTTTTTTACCCAACTCCCCCAAAACCTTTGCGGCCAGTTCACTATTCAGCGCGTTAAAAGTAGTAGGCTTCATTACCAATGTCCTGTGAACTCTCTGTCCTTCTGGATATTCTTCAACCACGTAAGACATAACAATTATAAATGAAATGTTACCCTTATAAATCTTTTCATACCGGTTGGGCTATTTTAAGCCTTCTTTTCATGTAAATTTCTATGCTTTATAGAATTTCATTTAGGCTCCTTTTATACCCCCTCAAGTTAATAATTCTCTTAAGATGATGGAATGGAGCAACCTCGAATGGGTGAATGGTTCCTCACAGCTCCCAATATTCCTGATTGTCCCCACGTGACTAATTATGTCTTGTCCCAAATGTGAATCAGAGAAAACAAGTATGATAAGCCTAACTTTTCCCAGAACAATCGAATGCATTTCATGCGGTCATATTTTCTTAGAAAGTAGAAAGGTTTTTACCGACGAGTGAATTAGATGTGCGGTATTATAGGTTATATTGGTAAACAGAATGTTGCACCTATTTTGTTTAACGGGTTGAAGCGACTTGAGTATAGGGGATATGACTCAGCCGGTATAGCTACATTAGCTAGCGGGTTTCATGTAAAGAAAGATGTCGGGAAAGTCGATGAGATTCACCAACGATTGAACTTCTTAGACATACCGGGTACTATAGGCGTAGCGCACACGAGATGGGCAACACATGGTGGTGTGACAAAAGAAAATTCACATCCTCATGTTGACTGTGAAGAGAAAATAGCAGTTGTGCACAACGGAATAATAGAAAATTACCAGGAACTGAAAAGAAATCTAATCAGCTTAGGGCATAAGTTCAGAAGCCAGACCGATACAGAAGTCATCCCCCATTTGATAGAAGAGATAATGAAAAAAGGAAAAAACTTCCACGATGCTACTATCTCCACTGTAAAATCTCTTGAAGGGAGTTATGCAATTATAGTCTTGGACAAGAACGAAAGAAAATTGATTGCTGCGAGGAAAGGTTCGCCTTTGGTCTTGGGAGTGTCCGATTCCGGCTACTTTGCAGCAAGCGATATACCGGCTTTCCTTGAGCATACAAAAAATGTGGTGTATATGCAAGATTACGATTTGGTGCAATTAACAGACAACGGGTTTAAGGTTTTCAATTCTCTTGAGAACAGGGAGGTCGAAAGGAAGATAGACACAATAGACTGGGATATTAAGCAGGCTGAGAAGGGGGAATTCGAACATTTTATGCTGAAAGAAATATCGGAGCAAGTCGAAACTGTCCAAAAGGCCGTGCAACAGGATAAAAAAATTATAGATGACGTAGTTCGAAACATTAGAAATGCACATGGAGTATTCTTAATAGGATCCGGAACATCTTATCACGCATGTCTGACAGCGAGTTATATTTTGTCCAAAATAAGCAAAATGCATGTCAATGTTGTATTAGCGTCCGAGTTTCCCAATTATGAACACTTCATCACTTCTAAAACCTTGCTTTTTGCAGTGTCGCAAAGCGGGGAGACAGCTGACGTGCTAGAAGCGGTAAAGATCGCAAAATTAAAAAGCAGCAAGATTATTTCTATTGTTAATGTCCTTGGCTCGTCTTTAACAAGAACGTCCGATTCGTTTCTTAGTTTAAATGCCGGACCGGAGATATGCGTTTTAGCAACGAAAAGCTATACCTCGCAGTTAGCTTTGTTCACGTTGCTGTCATACGCTTTGGCTGGTAAATATGACGAAGGGAAGAAAAAATTAAATTACTTATGGAATGTCATCTACCAGCTTACATCTGCAACTACCCGATCGAAAATCAAAGAACTCGCGGAAATACTCAAAGAAAAAAATAACATCTTTTTGATAGGACGGGGTTTGCAGTATGCGACTGCGTTAGAAGCAGCTTTGAAAATCAAAGAAGTTTCCTACATTCACGCTGAAGCTCTTGCTGGCGGCGAACTAAAACACGGTACCATTGCCTTAATCGAGAATGGGACACCTTGCATAGTTTTTGTCTCTGAGGATAACGAGAAAGAGGTACTTTCAAATGCAATGGAAATCAAAAGCCGTGGAGGTCTTATAATCGGGGTCTCTCCCAAGAACAATGACATATTTGATTTTTGGATAAAAGTTCCAGAAGCGCATAACGAAAATCCGATTGTTCAAATAATTCCCATTCAAATACTTGCATATCAGTTAGCTCTATTAAGAGGTCTGGATCCAGACCGTCCACGAAACTTGGCGAAAAGCGTCACGGTGAAATAATGGCAATAAAATTAATAATCTTCGACCTCGAGGATGTGCTGGTGAAGTCTTGGCACGAAATAATAAAATATTTAGATGTAGATGAGGTAGATTTCAAAACTATCGACCATTCCGATTTAAGAATAGACCTACAACTTGGTAAAATTTCGGAAGACAAATTCTTCGAGGAATTCATCAGACTTACACACACAAAATATTCTGTAGATGAATTGAAGTCTTTTGTAAGGCAAGCTCTTACTCCAATAGACAAAATGCTGGATATCGCTAAAAGCCTGAAGTCAAGATACAAATTAGCTATACTCTCCAATTTCACTAAGGAATGGGCTGATCACTTGATCAAAAAATACGAATTTGATAAACTATTTGACGCTACCTTTTGGTCTTTTGAACGCGGTATTAAAAAACCGTGGCACGAATCTTATCTTGAGGTCACTAAACACTTTAACATTCCCCCAGAAAATTCACTTTTGATTGACGATAAAATAAGAAATACCGAAGCGGCTGCAAAATTAGGGTTCAACATAATAACATTCGAAAATTATGAACAATTAAAGAAAGAACTTCTCAGTTTCGGAGTGAACACGCGGCCCAACATTGTTTTAATAGGCGGCGGGACAGGACTACCGAACTTAATAAGGGGATTAAAAAATTATGATGTAAACATAACCGCTATAGTAGGTGTTACAGACAACGGGCGACATTCTGGTGTATTAAGGCGTGAGTACAGCATACCACCTCCAGGCGATATAAGAAATTCTTTGGTTGCTTTGTCAGATGCAGACGAAACTTTGAAAAAAGCATTTGATTACAGATTTCTCGACGGTCATTTGGAAGGTACTAACATAGGTAACTTGTTGCTATTGTCATTCACAAGATTATTCGGTTCTTTTGAAAAAGCTATTGAGAGTGCTGGAAAGATTTTAAATATTAAAGGCAAAGTGTTGCCTGTGACAAATGCGAATGTCAATATATGTGCAGAATATGAAAACGGTAAAATAATAGAGGGTGAACTTGCAATTAGGGAAAACAGGGAGATTATTTCACCTATCAAAAAAGTTTTCTTGGATCCGGTGGACGGCATAAAAGCTCTGCCAGAAGTAATTGAGGAAATTGAGAAGGCAGATATGATAGTAGTAGGTCCAGGAAGACTGTATACGAGTGTTATAACTAATCTGCTTGTCGATGGAGTGGCAGATGCGATTAAACGAAGCCGCGCAAAAAAGGTCTACATATGCAACACAATGACAGAACCTAATGTAACTGATGGTTTTAAGGTTTCAAATTTCATCAAGGTACTTGAAGGATACTTGGGTAAAAATTCCTTAGAGTATGTTATCGTAAACACATCGCATCCACCTCAAGATGTGATAAATTCATTTCACGAAAAGTTTAATGCCGGGATGGTAGAACTTGATAAAGAAAATCTAGGTGGAATTCAAGTTGTAGATGGCGATTTTTTAAACGATGAAGTAAAGTTCAAATGGAATGAGCTAAGCTTTTTGAATCACGACTCCCAAAAAACTGCCGAGTCTCTAATGAAAATTTTATAAGTGCGATTTATATGCAAGCGATAATGTTATTAGCAGGCGACGGTACCCGGATGCGGCCTTTAACTTATACAGACCCAAAGCCACTCCTGAAAATTGCTGCCAAGTCTATACTCCAACATAATTTAGAGCAATTGAAGCATAATGGTATAGACGACATTATTTTGATTACAGGATACCTCCATGAACATATTAAAAAATCTTTAGAAAATTTAAAAGGATTCAATTTTCAATTTCTCATCCAGCAAGAACAATTAGGAACAGGTCACGCTTTGTTGCAAGCAAGAGACTTGATTAAGGAAGAGAATTTTATGGTTGTGTACGGTGACGATCTCTATCATCGCGATGACATTAAAAAATGTCTAGCTAATGGCTTGTGTGTAACTGCAAAAGAAGTTGATGATCCAGAAAGATTCGGGGTTTTTCTTGTAGAAAATGGAATAGTAAAAAATCTAGTTGAAAAACCAAATAATTATATTTCCAATTTAGCAAATACAGGTCTCTATGTATTGAATAAAGATATATTCTCTTCCCTGCAAAATTTGAAAAAAACAAAAAGGAATGAGTTCGAATTAACAGATTCCATTTTAGAGCTAGCGAAGGAACATTCCATAAAATGCGAGATAACCAATAACTGGATACCAATAGGTTATCCTTGGGACTTGTTGTCAGCTAATGAAATGAAAATTAAAAAAACAGAAAATTTAATTGATGCAGGCTCTATTGTCGACAAGAATGTCACTATAGAAGGCAGTGTGAAGATAGGAAAAAACACACGAATTAAAAACGGAGCTTATATCGAAGGTCCAGTGATCATTGGTGAAAATTGTGTAATAGGACCAAACTGTTACATACGGCCTAATTCTGTTATCGGAAATGGCTGTAGAATAGGAAATGCTGTAGAAATTAAGAATACTCTCATAGGGGATACTACCAATATAGAACATCTCAGCTATATTGGCGATTCGGTAATTGGTAATAATTGTAATCTGGGTGCAGGTACAATTGCAGCCAACCTGAGACATGACAACAAAACCATTAGGACAACTGTTAAGGATGAGGTAATCGACACTAGAAGGAAAAAATTTGGTGTTGTGATGGGCGATTATACGAAAACAGGTGTCAACTGTTCTATTTATCCAGGTATGATGCTAGGTCCATTTTCATGGACTTCTCCCGGTAGCATTATAAAGGCCAATATTGCACCGTTAACATTAAACGGAAATAAAATATTGGACGAAACGAAGTTTGACTCCAGTGTTAGTGAAAAAGTTAGACATGTTCGAAAACTGGTGAATATGTGAAAGAGGAATTTGATGTTGCAGTAATAGGTGGCGGTCCTGGCGGATATACCGCAGCTATTCGTGCTGCCCAATTGGGTGGAAAGGTTGTATTAATCGAAAAAGACAAACTTGGTGGAGTGTGCAACAATTATGGTTGTATTCCAAGCAAGACAATGCTCCGACTCGCTGAAATTCAATCTAGCATGAAAGTAGCTGAACAATTTGGAATAAAACTGGTCAAGTCCGGTATTGATATAAGGCAGCTTTCTGAAAACAGAAAACGACTTTTAAACAAGCTTGCCAGTGGCATAGAGATATTATTAAAATCAAATGGAGTGAAAATTATTTTTGGCAAGGGTGAGATTATATCTAAACAAAAAATCCTAGTTTCTAAAAGCGACGGCAGCAACGAAACAATTGAAACTAAAAACATAATAATCTCTACTGGCAGTAGCGGCATAAAACCGAAAATATTCGGAGAGAGCAGAAATGTAATGAATAGCGAAGAATTCTTGTCCTCTAGTGATATTCCCCAAAATATTTTAATCGTCGGCGGAGGACCCGAAGGTATCGAATTCGCCAGTATGTTAACAAACTTTGGCTGTAATGTAACAATCGTTGAAATGCTAGACAGATTATTGCCACAGGAAGATAAAGAAATTTCTGTAATGGTGGAAAAAATTTTGAAAGATAATGGCGTAAATGTTTTGACAAACATAAAAGTCATGGAAGTAAAGGATGAAGGTGTGACTAAAGTTAAATTTTCAAATGGAAAATCCCTAGATGCCGACAAAGTTATAATTTCTACCGGGAGAAAACCGAATACGCAAAACCTTGGTTTGGAAAATGCCGGTGTTAAATTAAACGAATTTGGTAGAATTATTGTCAATGATAAGATGGAAACTTCCATGAAAAGAATTTATGCCATTGGTGATGTTATTGGATCTAGATATGCGCATGAGGCTATGGAGAACGGTATTGTTGCTGCAGAGAACTCGTTGAAATTGAATTCTTCTATGGACGGACATATAATACCTCGTTGTATCTACTCAATTCCTGAAATTGCGTGCATAGGAATGACTGAAGACGAAGCAAGAAGGAGGCATAGTGTTTTGATAGGCAAGGTTTATTTGAAAGCTAGCGGAAGGGCAATGACTCTGGGCGATACTGACGGTTTCGTGAAAGTTATCATCGATAAGAAGACAAAAAAGTTTCTTGGTATACATATGCTGAATGAACGCGCATCGGATATTGTAGGGGAAGCATTACTTGCTATGAAGTATCTTAAAGCAGATGATGTGATCAATACAATTCACCCACATCCTACATTGGTGGAATCTATTAGAGAAGCTGTTACGGATGCATATGGAATGGCTATCCACTCGTTAAACAATAAAAACAAGAGACATTCACCAAAAAGTTTGAAACATTTTATTAAATCATGATTCACATTTTTTCTACAGTTTCTATTCCTATCAGTTTCAAACAATTCGCTAAGACAATTTTGGTAGCATTAACTAGTGACAATCTAAAGCTTTTCAGATTTTTAGTTTCTGCATTAATTACACGATGATGTTCATAAAAATTATTAAATATATTCGAAAGTTCGAAAGCATAGTTGCAAATATAATTTGGTTTCAAATCATTAGATGTCTGTAAGATTACGCTAGGAAATATCGAGAGCATCTTGATAAGTTTCTTCTCTTCTGGATGCATTTTTTTATTCAACAAATTCTTCTCCCATTTTTTTACTTTGTTCAATATATTTGCACAT
>CAZMWU010000016.1:0-12535 GCA_964570195.1 uncultured archaeon | reverse complement strand
AAGAACATTGAGCCTCACCCTCGGATGGTGCTTGTATCCAAGGAATGCCCATTAACTCCAAAATCTCCTTTGAACTCTCCAGAATATTTTCATCCATTTGCGAAGCGGCCTGTGCATACTTGATCGCCTTCTCGCCTTTTCTTACTGCCTCCTCCCATTTCTTCCTTGCTTCCTCCCGCACTTTCTGTCGCTCTTCGATGGTTTTTTTCTTGAATTCTGGATATTGCCCGTCAAAAACAAAAATAGGTGATATACCTGCATCTATTAAATTCGCGGTTCTGTAAAGCAAGCCTGATAGATGGCTAGTGACATTGCCTTGATGATCCTTAAGAGGCTCTCCTGTCATCCTGTCCCTTATGATTGAAAGAAATTGGAATATTGTATTAAATGCATCTATAGCGATCTTTCTTCCCGACAAATCAGTTAGTTCAATTTCTTTAGAGGAAATTATGCTGGAGATCTGTACGCCCATAAAAATATATTATTCTTTCTTCTTTTCTTCTTTAGAAAGATCTTTCTGCACCTTAAAGCTGTCCCATTCCAGCCATACAATTAGAAAACCTACAAGTGCAAGAAATGGCGGTATTCCCCCGTTTAACAATACTATCAAATCTGCGAGTGCTGGCCTGCTTGTAACAAGAGAAGCATTCTTCAGAGGTGCTATGTAGCTTGAACCTTGTACAATCCACCAAACACCTACTACTATCAAAATTACTCCGACTATGATTTTAATTAATGATCCTGACATTTTATCTTAGATATTTAATGGATGAAAAGAAATATAAACCTTAAAGTTTTTACTAAATCCATGCTTGACATTAATTTGTTGGAAATCTGGAGTAAACCTGTTTCGTCTGATGTAAATTTGCATGCACAAAGAGTATGGAAATTTCTGAGTGAAGAAAATGGGCTCCCCGAACCAACAGGAAATGAACTCCTTTTTGTTCATGGCAATTGGTATGACAGAGGCAAAGTTAGAAGATTAATTGAATTGCAAAAACATTATCCTGATGCGAGAATCGTAATTGCCGGTGGAGTTGGTAGACTGACAAATAAAAAATCGGAAGAATTAGGTGGTGAAGCATTGGAAATGAAACAATTTTTGGAAGAACATGGTATTTCACTAACAACTAAACAAAATAATCTACCGATAGCAAAAGTGATTTTTTATACAGGAGCTAGACAAACGGGCGATAATGTTGATTTCCTGCTTTATTGGAGAGAACGTATTTACGGAGATAAAAAACCAAGGATAATAGGAATAGATGAAAGTTATCTTCTGCGAAGAGTAAGAGCAACAACTATAGGACGAATGCTGGAAAGACACGAAACACCAAAAGAACTTTATGTAATATCTTCAGGAACACAGTCCTTCAATGAACTGGTGAAATTACACAATAGTCATCCGAAGGTTGCATTGTATTTTTTAGTGTCTGAGGTTGACAGGTTGAATGATTATAGTAGAGAAAGCAATACACCATATATTTTCCCTCATGATGTAGCTTTTCAAAACGCAGAGGAATATGGTGGGATAGAAAGCATAACACAATCAGCAGAACTGCTTAGAACTGCTCATGAGTTTGAACAAGCTCGACAAATAACAGGTCCTGGATATGGCGCAGCTGGTAATAGAGAAATAATGCTGCAGCTGTTTGCCCCGACTTATTCTTAATTTAAAAATGTGACCTTACAAAAAGTAAATAATATAAACCTTATCGATAAAGTGAATGTTATGCCAAAAGGGTTGTATCAGTTTTTAAGACAGACATGGAAGAAACCTAAAGAAAATCTAGGGGATATACTTAGAGAAAGACTTACTGAATGGAGAAAGCAAAATGTAGTTGTTAGAGCAGAAAGACCTACCAGATTGGATAAAGCGCATGAATTGGGATACAAGGCGAAATTGGGATATGCTATCGCCCGTGTAAGAGTTAAGAAGGGTGGTAGAAGGAGAAGAAAACCGGACAAGGGAAGAGGCCCTAGACATGCGGGATTAGTCCATTTCACTCCAAAAGGATTGCAATGGATTGCCGAAGAAAAGGCACAAAGAAGGTTTTCCAACTTGGAGGTTTTGAATTCCTATTGGGTTGGCTCTGATGGTGTGGATGACTGGTATGAAATTATCATGGTAGATCCTAACCATCCTAACATTATCAATGATTCTAAGATTAACTGGATAAGAAATCCCGCTAACAGAAGAAGAGTATTTCATGGTCAAACAGCTGCAGGAAAAAAGTCAAGAGGATTAAATTAACCAAAACTAATTCTTATTATGAAATTTTTTGATATGCATATTCATAGTGCGTTTTCTGGAGGTCAGAGTAGCCTAGAACAATTGGCTTCAACTGCAAAAGAATTAGGATATACTGGAATCTGTTTTGCTGAGTATTTTCAAAATGAAAACCAAATGAAAAAATTAAAAGAAGAAATAGCTAGGGTTAGTGAAAAGATTGAGATTGGGATTTACCTTGGTTTCGAGGCAAGAAATCCCAAAGAATTGCACAAGTTAATTGAAAGGAGGAAAATATTTGATATATTGCTTGTACAGGGTGGCGATTTGAAAATGAATAGATTGGCATGCGAAACTCCGGAAGTTGATATTCTAACTCATCCTGAGAATAACAGAAATGATTCAGGGCTGAATCATATACTAGTTAAATTTGCCGCAGAAAACAATGTTGCTATTGAGGTTAATTTTAGAGAGATATTATTGGCAAGTAAAAGAACTAGAAATATGATTATGAAAAATATTTCTCAAAATGTAAAACTTGCAAAAAAGTTTCATGCACCAATAATTTTGTGTTCTGGTGTCATATCTCATTTCGAACTTAAAGATCCGCAAGTAATGATCTCTATGGCAAGCCAATTGGGATTTGATTTCAGTAATGTAAAAGATTCTATTTCTAAAATTCCTGAAAATATAATTAAACAATCGAAAGAAAGAAAATCCGATAAATGGGTAATGCCAGGAGTAACGATAAGTTGAGTTATAGTGTCTTATTTATCACATGCCCAAACTATAAATCTGCAAAGAAAATTTCACAACATTTATTAAAGAAAAAATTAGTTGCGTGTGTTAACATTCTTCCTGTTATTAGAAGTGAATATTGGTGGAAAGATAAGATAGAAAATCATTCGGAAGTTTTGATGATACTAAAAACAAAAACTAAACTCTACTCCCAGATAGAAAAGGAAGTGAAGAGAATGCATCCCTATAATGTCCCTGAGATAATTTCTTTTAAGATTGATAAAGGGAATAAGGATTATTTAAACTGGATTTCGGAAGTGATAAAATGAAACAGCAGGAAAAACTAAAAATTCTATCACCAACTCTTAGAGAGAAAGAACGTTATATTTCTTTTAAAATTATTTCAGAAGAATCGGTTGTTTATTCAGATTTAGAATCTGCTATTTGGTCACAGTTATTAGACTTCTACGGCGAGTTGGGTGTGTCACAAATGAGCTTAAGGATTGTAAAGAATTTGTATAATGAAAAAGAACAGATTGCTGTGATAAAGTGCAACAACAAATCTGTTCCAAAAGTTATTGGTGGATTAGGATTAATAACAAGATTGGGGGAAAGTAGAGTAATTTTCAAAATACTAAAAGTCTCGGGAACCATTAAAAGCTTAAATCTAAAGTAATTTAAATAGGGGAAAGAAATTTATTGTCAAGGTGATTTTGAATTCCAGATATAATGCCTGAATATATGGGTTATGACAGAACGATGGCCATGTTCAGCCCAGATGGACGTTTATTCCAGGTCGAGTATGCGAAGGAGGCTGTCAAAAGAGGTAGCACTGCAGTAGGTATAGTATTCAAGGATGGTGTTGTTCTTGCTACTGTAAAGCCTACTGGTAAACTTGTTGTATCAGATTCATCGGAGAAAATCTTTCAGGTTGATGACCATATCGCTACTGTAGCGGCTGGTTTTCTTGCAGATGCCCGAGCACTTATGCAGTTGGTTCGTGTAAAATCCCAGATGCACAAGATAACTTACGAAGAGCCTATAGATGTGTGGAATGTTGGGAAAGTTATAGGAAATAGAATGCAGCTGATAACACAGTATGGCGGTTTGCGTCCTTTTGGCGTTTCTATGCTTTTAGGCGGTGTTGACAAAACTGGTGTGCATCTATTGGAAACCGACCCGTCTGGAACTCTATTTGAATGGAAGGCACAAGCTATTGGTAGAGGGGCTGTCTTGGCAAACAAAATACTAAACCAGAAATGGAAAGAAAACATGGGTGAAAAAGAGGTGTTTGAGCTTGCATTGGATATAATCGACAAGACAGAAAAATCCGACAAAGAGAAAAAAGAAGTTGTTACTGATTTGGCTGTCATTAAGAAGGATACAAAGTTTAAAAAGGTAACAGAAGAATATATTAAATCTCTAAAGTGATTGTAATTTTGAGTGATTCTGTTGACGATAAGTATAGAAAAGGCAGTTGTAGCTAGGCTCAATTATGCGCAACAAAAGTTTGAAATACTTGTAGACCCGAATAAAGCTATGGATTTTAAGAATGGTAGAATGATTCCGATGGAAGAGATGCTTGCTTACCCTATTATTTACAAGGACACGAAGGCTGCTGAAGCTGTTCCCGAAAAGGATTTACAAAAGGCTTTCGGCACTACAGATGCAATGAAGATAGCTGTGAAGATATTGAAAGAAGGCGAGATACAGATTACCACAGAACAAAGAAGGGAAATGACCGAACAGAAAAGACATTTGATTGCAACTCTGATTTCAAAAAGGGGGATAAATCCTCAAACAAATACGCCCCACCCGGAACAGAGGGTTTTGAATGCCATGCAACAGGCAGGTGTCAACATAGATCCTTTTGCTGATGCTGAGCTACAGATGGATAAAGTCGTAAAAGCTGTAAAGCCTATACTGCCTTTGAAATTCCAAAATGTGACACTGCAGATAAAAATACCCCCGCAATTCGCTGGCAAAGCTTTTTCTGTAATAAAATCCGCTGGGAAGGTCACAAGTGAACAATGGCTTAATGACGGCTCCCTACAGGCGAGTGTAGAAATGCTTGCTGGTGTGATGGACGAGTTTTCCCAGAAGATTGCAAACATGACTCATGGCAGTTTCGAATCAAAAGTGATCAAGAGGGAAGATTTATGAAGACGAGAGAAATGGTTCTGCCTGGAGATTTGTTGGATGAAAGAAAAGGAAGGAAATTAGGAAATGGCGCGTATGAAGAGAATGATAAAGTGTTCTCGAAATTCTTGGGGTTTCCTAGAATAAACGAAAATGAAATATCAGTCATCCCATTATCGGGAACTTATCTTCCGAGGTTTGGCGACAGAATAATCGGTGTTATAGAATCGGTGGAAGTGTCGGGCTGGTTTGTGGATACGAACTCTCCTTATTCGGCATTCCTGCCTATATCAGAAGGCGTGGATGAATTTGTTGATTTGCAAAGGACTGAACTGACACGATATTTCGATGTTGGTGATATTATCTTTTGCAGATTATCGAAAGTTACGAAAAACAAAACAGTCCAAGCTTCAATGAGAGATTTTGAGTCAAGAAAACTTAGGGGAGGCGCCCTAATCAAGGTCACTCCAATGAAAATACCGAGAATAATCGGCAAGGAAGGAAGCATGATAATGATGATTAAAAATAAGACCAAGTGCGAGATAGTGACAGGTCAAAATGGGTTGGTCTGGATAAGGGGCGAAGATAAAGGCAAGGCAATCGAAGCTATTTTAACAATTGAAAAAGAGTCGCATACAATCGGGTTGACAGAAAAGATAGAAAAGATGTTAGGTGAAGAATAATGGGAAAGAAGTCTGATGTTGAATTGATAATTGGTGGAATAAGAAAGGATAAGAGACTGCCTGACCAGACGCGGGAAATTAAAATGAAGGTTGGGAACATTGTTAGCGCTAACGGTTCTGCAGAAGTTAGTTTTGGTGACACTACGGCATTAGCATCTGTTCACGGACCTCGGCCACTGTTCCCGAGACATCTGCAAGAATCTCAAACCGGTATTTTGCGTGTGAGATATAACATGGCACCGTTCTCTGTTGACGACAGAAAGTCGCCTGGCCCTGATAGAAGAAGTGTAGAACTTTCAAAAGTCATCAGGCTTGCATTAGAGCCGGCTTTGTTTCTAGACGACTATCCGAAGGTTACTGTTGATGGTTTTGTTGAAGTTATCCAGGCCGATGGGAGCACCAGAGTAACTGGTATAAATGCTTTATCACTCGCACTGGCTTCTGCTGGCATACCAATGCAAGACCTAGTTGCGGCATGCTCTGTAGGAAAGATTAACGACACACTCATAGTTGATTTGAATGGTGAAGAGGATAACAATTCGGGGGCTGATGTGGCGGTTGCGATGATACCAAGCAAGAATTTGGTTACTTTATTGCAAATGGATGGTATGTTGACAAGGGATGAATTTATGCAACTTCTTGATATGGCTAAAAAATCGTGTAAAAAAGTCTATGAAATGCAACGGGAAGCTCTGCTTGAAAAATACAAAGGTGAAGAATGATGGAAACATATGCGCTTGAATTGATACAGAATGACAAACGAATTGATAAAAGGGAATTCACACAGTTCAGAAATATCGAAATCAAAGGGAATATTATCGAACCAGCAGAAGGTTCTGCTTACGTTAAATTCGGAAATACGCAAGTTATCGTTGGCGTTAAGATGGGAGTTGGTACGCCTTTCCCCGACACACCAAATGAAGGAATCTTGTCGGTAGGTGCGGAATTTACCCCGCTTGCATCAGCTGAATTTGAATCTGGACCGCCTGGGGAAGATGCGGTTGAACTCGCTAGGATTGTTGACCGTGGAATCAGAGAGTCGAAGACTATCGAAATGGAAAAACTTGTAATCACGCCGGGAGAAAAAGTCATGAGTGTGTTTATAGATATACATATTGTTGACAATCAAGGGAACTTGCTGGATGCAGCCGCATTGGCAGCATTAACCGCGATCTTGAACACGCGTGTACCCAAACTTGATGCAGAAGGGAAAATCATTAGAGGCGATTACATAGGCAAGTTGCCTGTTGTACATAAGCCGATTACCGTATCCGTTTGTAAAGTAGGTGAAAAATTATTTTTCGATCCTGTGAAAGAAGAGGAATCCGTAATTGACGCCAAACTTTCGGTAGCTATAAGGGAGGATGGCAAGATTTGCGCCATGCAGAAACAGGGAAGCAAGGGGATTGAATTTGATATGCTGGAGAGGATGATTGACATGGCCATTGAGAAATCCACGGAATTAAGAAAACTGGTGAAGTAATGGGAATTAAGACTGTAGGTAAAAAAATTAAACTTGCCAGGATACATAAAATCAAAAATTCCCCTAGATGGGCTGACATCAGGAAATTTGGAATGAAAAGAGCGAGAAGAAAAAGAATACAGATAACCAAAGTTAAAAGATGGAGAAGAACTAGAATTAAAGTTTAATAACCTGCCTGCCAACAACCTTGCCCTTGCTTGCACACACCTTCAACTGTCACTATCGACTGGCATAGGCCGCGTATAGTCACTGAAGTGTTGCCTGCAGCTGAACCGAGTCCAGGTTTAAGTCCCCACGCTGTTCCCGATGAATTACCTATATTGGTCGAGTTAGATTCGCCTGGAATAAGAAGTTGGTCGGTTAGACTTAAAGGTATCTGAGAACCGTCACTGGTCATGATAACTAATCTTGTTATATTTTGGTTGGTCGGGTTTTGGTAAAATACTGTTGTGTTTGTGACTCTGTAGAGATTAAGCCAAGCACCGGCGCACCTAGCCGTTGATTCGCTTTGGTTGCTTGCGATGCCAGTTTGCGTTGTTGTCAACCCTGTGACAAAAATTGAAACTAGTCCGCCGACACCGATTGTGAATGCTATAAGAAGAACTGTGGCTACCATAGGAGATATGGCTTTCATCTAACTTCCCCAACAACTTTGCCCTTGCTTGCACACACCTTCAACTGTCACTATCGACTGGCATAGGCCGCGTATAGTAAATGACGAGTTAGTTCCTACGGTAAATCCGGTTGAATTCGATCCACTTACACCTGGAGGAAGTGAAGCTACCAAAGTAAATTGCGGATTAATCGGTGGCATACTTTCTCCAATTAATTGGACGTTTGTTATGATTTGTGAATTTGGATTAGAATATTGTATTATATCTGTAGTCGCGTCTACTATTTTGTAAAGATTTAACCAAGCACCCGCACATTTTGTTAGAGATTCGCTTTGGTTGCTTGCGATGCCAGTTTGCGTTGTTGTCAACCCTGTGACAAAAATTGAAACTAGTCCGCCGACACCGATTGTGAATGCTATAAGAAGAACTGTGGCTACTAACGGTGAGATGGCTTTCATCTATATCTTTATATAATTTGTGGTTGTGTATTTAAATCTGTTGCAGAAGAAGGTTATAAACTCTGAAGATGAACTATAGAAAATGGCGGAAGAGAAAATAGTCAAGATAAACCTCAGGAAACAGTTGAAAAGTATTCCGAGATGGAGAAGGAAATCCGTTTTTGCCAAAATTTTAAAGAAACGGATAAATAATAAAACGGGTGGACTGAAGATTTCCCAGAAATTGAATGAAAAGATATGGCATAATAACACGCCGAAAATCAGGCTCAAACTTGTTAAAGACGACAAGTTGGTAAAGGCTGAGGTTGTCGAGTAATTAGTTGACCTTAAGGAATTCGACGTAAGTACACTTGCCGCATGTCAACCTGTTCTTGTGCTGTGCTAATATTCCAATCCCGCATCGTGGACAGTATCTTCTAACTCTCTCAACTTTTCCCTCTTTGATTGAAAAATACTTATGCTGTTGCACTGGCTTGTGTTTCAATGTTCTCACTTTTTGTTTCTTCTTTCTTAGGTTCTTGAGGCTTCTCCTGCAGAATTTTGCAGCTCACAAAAGATTCGCCTGTTCCTCGTTGGGAAAAAATGTAACCTATCTGGACCTGTGATCCGTCAACCCCATACTTCGCTGACAGCTCTTTAGTTACATCTGCTTTCGAAGGCGTAGAAATACCTAGGTGCTTTATCCTAATCTTCAAATCTTTCCTTTTGAAAAAGGGATTCTCCTTTTCTTCGTTTATGATAACTTCCATGTCAACCAACGTAAATAGCATATCTTCCTGGTTCTGCTATGTTCAACATCTTGGCCATCTCACTATTTATGTCTGTAATCACAACCAGCCCCTTCCAGCTTGTTGACAGGTTAGTAGATTTGCACACTTCACACGCTTTTTCATTAGTGAATCTCCTGCAATTTCTGCAAACCTGCAATCTTCTAGCCATCTGACTCACTTTTCGATTATTCCCTTCTTTTGCTTCTTCTTCTCAGCTTCAATCCATTGTATCGCACCTAGCAGAGGCTGTCGCATTGTCAATCCAATTTTATTGCCCTCTTCCCATGATATTGAGATTACCCTTCCGCGTACCAGGTCGCCTTCTTTCAAAGTTTTCTTCGTCTCTCTTCCCAAGAACAAGGAATTCTTATTGTCAAAACTCACATAGTCGTCCATCAACTGTGATATATGCACAAGTCCGTCAAGAGGGCCGACACGAACAAAAGAACCAAATTCTGTATTGTCGACGACTTCACCAAGAGCAAGCTCATGTAATTCTGGTTTGTATACCAACGCTTTGAATGTCACGGGATAATGAACACCCGGGTCCTCTGGAAAAATTCTTCCCTCGCTGATTTTATCCACGTTTATGATCAGCAGCACTACGCCGAGTTTCGGATCTAGCAGGCATTCATATTTGTCAGCTAAAGCCTGTTTCACAGCTTCCATAGAACTCATAGTAAACTTTTCAGGAGGTACTCTAATTTTATCTGCGATTGTCAATATTCGGTACATTTCATCACAACAAAGAATATGTAATTATCAAGCCTGCAGATAAAAGCGCTACCATGTTCATTACTTTAATTAAAGGATTTAAACTTGGTCCTGCTGTGTCTTTGCTTGGATCCCCTACAGTATCACCGACAACAGCTGCCTTATGCGCATCAGATCCTTTACCACCAAAATTTCCTGCTTCAATGAATTTTTTAGCATTGTCCCATGCAGCTCCCATATTTGCCATCATTATAGCAAGCAGCAATCCTGTAACTATGCTGCCCGCCAACATTCCACCTAAAGCCTCAGCCCCTAAAATGAGTCCAACAACTATTGGCGCGATAACAGCAATGACCCCTGGAACGATAAACTCCCTTAATGCAGCCCTGGTTGTTATATCAACACATTTGGCATAATCCGGCTTGGCTTTTCCTTGCATTAGTCCTTTGATTGTTTTGAATTGTCTACGAACTTCCTCAACTATAGAAAACGCCGCCTTTCCAACTGCACGCATCAGAAATGAGGAAAATAAAAATGGTATCATGCCACCGATGAATAGCCCCACGACAACCTTTACTTTCAATAAATCTATTACATGTAACTGGGTCGCTTCTGCATATGCAACGAATAATGATAAAGCAGCTAATGCTGCAGAGCCGATGGCAAATCCCTTAGTCACAGCCTTTGTTGTGTTGCCGACAGCATCAAGCGCATCGGTAACTTTTCTAACCTTTGGTGACAATTTTGACATTTCAGCTATTCCCCCTGCATTATCGGTGATAGGACCGTAAGAATCCACAGCCACTATCATTCCTGTCACTGATAACATGCCTAACGCTGCGATTGCAATCCCGTATACACCGGCAAAATAATAAGATGCGAGAATTGCTCCGACTATCAATAATGCTGTCGGGTACGTGCTTCTCATTCCCAGAGCTAGCCCGGCAATAATATTTGTGCCGGCACCAGTTCTGGCCGCTTCTGCAACCTCCTTCACGGCCTTTCTGTCACGCGCTGTATAAAATTCGGTTATGTAACTGATGGCCAATGTTACAACCAACCCTACTAGTGCAGCATAAAATATGTTCAGATTCTGGAATAGAAAATTTGATATCAGATAGAACAGAATTGCTGCAATAACTGTAGTCGCTATCACTCCTTTATACAATGCGTTCCAAATATTTTGGCTTTTGCCAAGCTTCACAAAAAATGTTCCTGCCACAGAAGCTACAATTGCTGTTGCACCTATTGCAAGTGGAAATAAAACCGCATTGGCTCCCATGGACAATCCCAATAGCATCGCTGCAATTAAAGTAACCGCATAAGATTCAAACAAATCTGCAGCCATTCCTGCACAATCGCCAACATTATCACCAACATTGTCAGCTATCACTCCAGGATTTCTTGGATCGTCTTCGGGAATTCCTTTCTCTATCTTACCGACTAGGTCTGCACCGACATCAGCTGCTTTCGTATAAATACCACCGCCAACTCTCATAAATAGACTAATCAAACTCGCACCGAACCCAAATCCAATAGTCAAAGCGACATTTTGAGTGAAATAGAAAACCGATGTCACACCTAGAAGAGCTAATCCTGCAACAACCAATCCTGTAACAGCACCTCCTTTAAAGGCGATGTTCAAAGCACTTGTCAACCCGTTCTTTGCCGCTTCTGCGGTTCGCACGTTGGCACGAACGGATATGTTCATTCCTATGTACCCAGCTAATCCGGATAGAAATGCTCCTAAAAGAAATGCTATCGTAGTGATCAATCCGAAAGCTAAGAATAGAACTATCGAAACCACAATCACAATCGGAATCAATGTTTTGTACTGCCTGAACAAATATGCGTTGGCACCGTTTTTAATTGCCTCTGAAATGTCAATCATTTGTTTGCTTCCAGCCGGCTTGGAGATTATGTTGAAGCTAAGATATGCGGAATACAGCAATGCCAATATGCTAGCAATAAAGCCGAACAACACTACCATTTAATCTAACCTATAGCTAAATGTTTCTTTGCCTTTAAATAAATAGTTTTCCTGCCCAATGCCTTTAATCTTTTTCTTAGTTCAATGTCATTTGTCGCAACTATGGTTGCGTCACCAGCTAAACTTAACATGGCATTGTCCGGCAGGCCTTGGAATTTTAAAATTTTAATATTTCCTTCTTTGATGAGTTTTAGTGCTGCCTTTGCATACAATCCTGTTTTTGAAGTTTTATTCGACAACCTTACCAACTCCGTTTCCACAGAACTGAGAGTGGTGAGTTCGCAGATACCTACTAAACCAGTGATGCTTCCTAGTTCTATCCTAAATCGGACTGCATCTATAAGGAAATTTGTATCCAGCAAGACTTTCATAGAATATTACTTTCTATGGCCCTTTTTATGCGTTTCGTTATGGTGAGTTAAAACAAGATATAATATTGCCGTTGCCATCGCTAGATTGGATATGATAAGAAACGTGTCCGGATCTATAGGAATTAAAGATGCCATAAAATAATTTGTGAGTCTGATATTAAATAGTTTTATATGGGGAGAAATTCAAGTATAATAAAGATAAAATGAAGGGCATATCTGAGATCATTGCGACTATTCTGATGCTGATGATTACGCTTGCGATATCTGGTACCGCATACATTTTTATTTCTGGGGCGTTTACGCAGCAGACGCAGGGGTTGGAATTGGTTGATGCTTATTGCTCTG
>CAZMWU010000015.1:0-12715 GCA_964570195.1 uncultured archaeon | reverse complement strand
GACGAGCATCCATATCACTAAATAAAATTTCTAGTTTATAAATTTGCAAGAAAAATTAACATTTATATATCGCAATTTAATTAGAATTATCGGAGGTGTAATGAAAATGGCATTAGCTGTCAAATCTGCTGTTCGTTCTCAATTGAAAGGAATGCGAGCAGGTGGAGATTTCTTCAAAGGATTGGACGAGAAGATAGCTTGGAAAATCAAGCGAGCTATAGAAAGAGCAAAAGCTAACGGGCGAAAAACTCTCAGGGCTTGCGATTTATAAGTTGCATGGTCTGACGACCCAAGCTTTTTATTTTTAACTTTTCATTATTTCGATAGGTTGATTGGTAAATGGGTATAGTCACGTCTGACAGTGTTCGTTCATTAAAAACACTTGCAATAATAGAACCTTTTCTCAGTACTCGCCCTATTACACTGAACAACAACTAAAAGTAAGAATTAGAGGTGGCAATCATTATAATTGGAATAGTGGAGAGCCTCCAGAACTTGATGCCGACTTGGCTTATCTACATGGTATTAGTGGTTTGACAAAATTTAATGGGGCATACACCAGAGGAAGACTGACAGATTATTGGTTAGGTAGAGTCTAAAATCCGAATCCAAACCATCTTTTCTTAGGCTCTTGTTCTTCACGTCTTTTCATCATCTGTGCTATTTCCTTGGCTTTCTTCTCAGCCTGCCCAACAGATTTTTTATCGTTACCAACGCCGCTGGTATTACCAACACCCATTACAATAATCGTTCCTTTCCTTTTCGTGTTCTTTATGTTGTTTTCAACAGTTTGTATAGCCTTCGGCACGGCTTTCAAAACATCTGGATGCATGTTCATTATAGCCTCTTCAGGTGCCATCTTGATCGCGATGGATTCTATCGGCACTTTCTTTTCAGTCGCGACATTTTCTATGAATGCTCGGTAGAAGCTCCCCATAGCCACACCAATGCCTTCTGCTATAGCTCCGGTTTTTTCACCTTCGAGCTTTCCTGCGGCATCAATTGATAAGATTTTTGCCACCTTTCCGTGCCTTACTTCCCTTTCAACAATTTCCCACGGCCTACCTAATCTTCCGCCAGGACCTTTGGCTTTCAATATCACAACATTCTTTCCTTTGATTTTTTTCCTGACAATAATTGTGTCCTCTACATCCTTTCCACGAGAATCTCCAATCAAATGTGACGCAACCATAGGTCCGACAGAGTCGCCCATCGGCCAGCCGTTAGCCATGGTCTCAGTTCCGTTCAGCATGGCTTTCGCAACTTTTTCAATGAATGGCATCTGCATCTGCAGCACCATTGCAAGCTGTAGATTTTTAGTTTTTCTAATGGTCTCTACGAAATGCCTGACTATCTTTGCGATCTGGTTCATAGAAATAGCTCCGGACAAACCACCAACTAAACTGGCTTGTTCTTCAGGAGTCATTTTTGGCGCCACTTCCCTGCTGAAATCTTTGAATCTATCCTCCACAAGCTCTACAAGATGGCTTAATTTGTTCAATATACCATAAGGATCCAAGTTAACAGGTTCGACAGCAAAAAATTCCATGAAATTTCCTATCTTCTCTCTCAGTTCATGCGTTGGCTTTTTAGATATCCTTCTGAGCACGATTTGCTTGGTTTTCTGGCTATATCCTTCCAGCATTATTGCTGTATGTTCCAGCTTGCCCATCATCTGCATGAGCATCATTCTCGGGTAGAAGAACATCATGACTACAAAGAATCCTATCCAAATTACAGTTCCGATGAAGCTTGTATCCCCAAACAAAGGCATTTTAACACCTAAGATTATTCCAAATTACGCAGTGCTCATTTAAATAAATTCGAGCTAAAGCATCATGATCTTCTTGTCGTTCAAGCTGTATAGGGCGAGTTTGATGCCAGAAACAATAGCCCATCCTATTCGCCTTATTTCGCCATAACGTTTCAACTTCATCAGGCTGATAGCAACAGAGCTTTTGCTTTTACCCGTGTGCTTGGCGAAGTCTTTGATGGTGCCCTCGCCAAATTTTCTCAAATAACTTAATATCTCTGCTTGCGACATAATTCAATTATACAATCGATTGTTTAAAAGAAATAATGATTAAATTATATTGTTGTCACTTATATGTAGTGAAGAATAGAAAAGCTTAAATATACTAAATAGGATAGTTAAAGTTATGACAAAAAAATCAACAGAACTTTATCAGCCTTATTTCATGAGACCAGAGTCAGGTTTAGATATCCCTCCATTTATTTTTGCAGATCCTCATAATCTGGGTTACACAAATCCTAGAAGCTATGGAGAATTCCTGCGAGATTCAAAAGGCGGTCATTTCAATCCTAGAGAACATAGAGAACTTTTATATGCTACACGAAGACTCGATTTACCTCCATTTTTATCTCATTTGAAGTTTCCAACCCCTAGAGAAGTCTTCGATAAGCACTTTGCAGACTATAAACCAACATTACCTTGTAAAAACTAAAAATTTTTCAATACAGTTGCAACAATCCTATTAGTCACAGTCGGTACAACCGAACCCTAAATCGTAACCTAATATAAATAAATTTCCAATTATATAATAGAATTCTATGACAGAACACGGTCACGGCGGTCATCACTTTAAGTTGGTCCTCGCGCTTCTATTAATTGTTGGAATAATGGGGCTGATTGCCTACGCCAATACCGGGCAAAAGTTTCTAGAAGCGTTTAAGGTAGGAAAATTTGCAGATGTCCAACCATCGACCCAGACAGAGTCATTTGGCATGGTCCTGTCAACAGGTGTAACTGCCCTGTATGGTAAGAGCTTCTCAATCGCAGGTTCACCATTTTCATTTGAGGGCGTTTGCAATTTCATGAAGGTTGGAGGGTTGATTATTGAAACTGAGGAAACACGCTGCTCTGCATCTGCCGAAGGCTTTACAGGAACGTTCCAGTACAGCCCGTTCGGAAGCATTGTGTTTGTTGGCAGTGCGAATGCCGTTAAAGTGAACGCGAACAAGTACAGTGCAGCCACGCCAATAAGCTTCGAGTTTGAAGTTATTCCTACCGGATTTTCCGTCGCTGGAATCAACGTGAATTCCATTTCAATGGTGGCTCAATCTGGCGATATCGAGAAATACGGCAAGGACGGTTCGCTCAAAGCGGTTGCTTACCTGAGCCAGAGCACGCTGGATATAAATAGTTTAATTGCCAGTGCTCAACTAGAAAAAGGAGAACTTAAAATAAGTGGAATTGCGACTTCTGTCAAGAGCGAAGAATTCAGCTGGTAAACCCAGTAAACAATAAAAATAATTAAAAGGAGTGATTTAATGTATCAACGAAGACCAGTAAGAAGTGACTATGGAAACGTAGCCATTTTTGTCGACGGTCCTAACATGCTCCGAAAGGAGTTTATGATAGATTTAGGTGAAGTAAGGAGAATCGCAAGGAAATTCGGAAGAATTGCAATTGCAAAAGTTTTCATAAACCAGTACGCACCCGAGAAGCTCATCGAGGCTGTCATTAATGAAGGGTTTGAGTGCAACATGGTTTTAGGCATGAAGGCCGACATGGAGACTTCTGCGGATGTTGACGTGTCTCTTGCGACTTCAGCAATGGAAGCTGTCATAACAAAGGACATCGATACTATGGTTATAGTCACGCGCGATGCAGACTTTCTGCCTGTTATTCAGAAGGCGAAGGAATACGGCAAGAGGACTGTAATCATAGGTGCGGATGCTGGATTTTCAGCGTCGTTGCAGAATGCGGCTGATTTGGTAGAAATATTGTAAAATAATTGCGCCGAAAGGCGCGTTATTTTTATCTTTTAATTTTCTATTATTTTCATGATTGCGAATTTAGGCGTTGACGAAGTTAATGCTGTGCTAACGAAAGACGAGCTTGAATTTTTGAAAAAAGGCATAGACTCTGGTCGTGGAATATTAAGCAACGTAGTTGGAGGACGTATATTCATTCCAAATGAAACAATGTATCTTCCAGTTGAGGTGCATTTGAGTTTAAACAACATGTGGGTAGGTTATGTATATCCGAATTTATTTTCAAAATCAAACGAAAAAGATGATCCACAAAAATATGTTTTAGGATTTCCTGCTGAACATTTGAACCATCTTATTAAAGAAGGGTGCATATCCGCAGAAAGGTGGTTTAGTGGCAAAAATCTTTATTTTAGAAAAGCCCGAGTATTCAGAGAAGGATATTATTAAAATTCTATCGTCTTCTTCCCCTATTTGAAAATCTAGACCCTCTTCTTGATTGAAATCTTCTACCGCGACCTCTTTCTTCATTACGGTTATGACCTCTAGATCCTCTATAATTGCTCAGTCCTCTATCGTACCTGTCTCCCCTATCAAATCTCTGCGGGCGACTGAATTCTATTATTTCGAATTCAGGTTTGTCTGTTTTGATGACATCCAGATTGCGATCCCTCAAGACATTTCTGAAATTGTCATAATCCCTTTCTGTCAGTATAGTGACTGCATCGCCTTCTTCTCCTGCACGCGCAGTTCTTCCGATTCTATGCACATATTCGTCAGAAGTTTTCGGGACATCATAATTGTAGACATGCGAAACATTCCTGATATCAAGACCTCTCGCAGCGACGTCTGTCGCAACTAGGACATTTATCGTCCCTTTTTTCAGAGCTTCAATAGCATCCAGTCTTCTGCCCTGTGTCAGGCCGCCGTGTATTGTCATTGCACGTATTCCTTGTGCAGACAAATTTCTTCCGACAACATTAGCTTCCCTGCGTGTCGCACAAAACACAAGAGCAAACCCATTGGAACTCTTCTTAAGAAGGTGGACAAGCAATGAAAATTTTTCAGCCTGCCTTACATCATAATAGATTTGTTTCAGCAGATGCTTTGCCACATGTGTCTGGGTCTTGACTATAACCGGCGAGCGAAGGTGTTTTTCGACTAGCCTGTGAATTTCATTGGGAACAGTCGCACTGAAAAGAAGGGTTTGCCTTTTTTTCGGAACTTTGCTTATGATGAATTCAACGTCTTCGATGAAACCCATGTCAAACATCCTGTCAGCCTCGTCCAGCACCAGAATCTTAACGTTTTCAAAATTGATAGTTCTTCTTTGGATATGATCTATTATCCTTCCCGGCGTCCCGACAACTATGTCAGCTTTTTTAATTGCCTGTATCTGCGGTTCGATTCCTACTCCACCGTATACGCTTGTAGCTTTTACATGCATGTATTTTCCCAGAATGTTTATAGCATCTGTGACTTGAACGCAAAGCTCCCTTGTTGGCGTTAGTATAAGAGACTGTATTCCTTTACTCGGCTCGATTTTTTCTATGATAGGTAAACCGAATGCAACTGTCTTTCCTGATCCGGTGCTAGACTGTCCAACAACATCCTTACCCTGTCGTATTTCAGGTATGCATTTCTCTTGGATTGGTGTCAGTTCGGTATATCCAAGATCCTTTATCGTCCGCAATAAGTTCGGGCTCAGATTCAAGTCTTCTATTTTCATAATACCATCTTTTATTGCTTTTTCAATATTCATAAAGGCATTAGAACCAGAGTTCATAATCTGAATTTATCTAATTTTTCTATGTCACTCTTTTCTAATTTCCATCCTACAGCTCCTGCATTTTCTTCCACATGTTTTATATTCGATGCTTTTGGAATGGTTATTACTTGAGGTTTGGAGATAAGCCAGTTCAATGCAATCTGTGCAGGGGTTTTGTTGTATTTCTTAGATAGACCATTCAATAAAGGTATCGAATCTCCTGTAATCATACCCTTTGCTAGTGGTCTATAAGCAACAACCATTATGCCATTTTTCTGGCAGTAAGGAATTATTTCAGATTCCATGTCTTCTGTATAAATGCCTCTTTTGTTTCTTATTAGTAAGTTGTACTCAATCTGATTCGCAACTATTTTGTTTTCAGAATACTTTTGGACTCCCTTAAGTTCTTTAACAGAAAAATTGCTTACACCAATGAATCTGACAAGTCCTTGCTCTACTAAAGCATCCATAGCATTCATAGTTTCTTCTATCGGTATATCAGGATTTGGTACATGGATAAGATACAGATCTGCATATTTTATTCCCAGTCTTTTTAAGCTTCTTCTGGCGGAGTTAATCAAATCATTGTATCTTAAATTAGTTTGCCATACTTTGGTTGTTATAAAAAGTTTGTTTCTGTCAAAAGGTTTGATAGCTTCACCAACAACTTGTTCGGTATGACCATCACCATACATTTCTGCGGTATCTATATGAGTCATTCCAAGCTCTATCCCACGTCTTAATGATGCTATGCATTCTTTATCGTGAAAAGTATCTGGACTCTCCTTGCCTCCCATATCCCATGTACCCAAACCAAGAACAGGGATTTTCACTCCCTTGGCAATCTCTTTAAATTCCATAAGACTATTAAAGATATCTAACAAAAATAGTTTACTGTGATTATATGACAAAAGGAACACCCTCGATGGGTAAGTTTCATGGAAAGTTGAAGCACACTAGATGTCGTAGATGTGGCAGAGTGTCATTTCATATGCAGAAGGGTGAGTGTGCAGCGTGCGGATTCGGCAAGAGCGCAAAAATAAAGGATTATGCATGGAAACGGCATGACATCAGAAGAATGAGAAAACTGTGAGATGTCAATCTGATTCTATCCAAGTTTTAAATATGTTTGTTGCCAGTAACATAATAGTGATAATAATTTTAAAATACCAGCCTTTATTAAAATCTTTAGACATATCAGATGACAGTCAATTCGGGGTATTTTTATGCACTGAACAAAGTTGCAGATATTATAATCCTGATGCTCAAATAAGTAATGGATTTATTGTTCGGAGATGTTCTAACAAAAGGATGCTTGTCGATGACGATTGTCCTATTAAAGAGAGCTGTATGAGTTATGAATCAATCGGAGATACTCCTTATAGAGGAGAATTGTCTTCCCTCAGATTAGCTGGTCGTATTAATCCTGATAGGATGGATTTGGGTGGCAGAAAAATTGATTTTGGCAAAGCCTAGAGGATTTTGTGCTGGGGTTGTCAGAGCCATAGATATAGTAAAAGTCTGTTTAGAAAAATTTGGAGCTCCTATCTATGTCAGGCATGCAATAGTTCACAACAAACATGTTGTTAAAGAACTTGAAGAACTGGGAGCTATTTTTGTTGAGAGTTTAGACGAAATCCCAGAAGGCTCAAAAGTTGTTTTGAGTGCGCACGGTTCACCACCATCTTTATATGCAGAAGCCCAAAAGAAAAATCTACAGGTAGTTGATGGTGTTTGCCCTCTTGTAACAAAGGTTCATATCGAAGCGCGAAAGTTTTCTTCAGAAGGGTATACTATATTTTTGGTTGGTCATTCTGGACATGTTGAGATGACTGGAACAATGGGTGAAGCTCCTGAAAAAACTATATTAATCGAAACTGTAGAAGATGCAGAAAAAGTTCAAGTTTCTAATCCCGAAAAAGTAGCTGTACTTACTCAGACCACTCTAAGCATTGACGATACAAAGGAAATAATCGAAGTTTTAAATCGAAGGTTTCCGAAATTATCCCGGCCTCCTAGAGAGGACATCTGCTATGCAACACAGAATAGACAGAATTCTGTAAAAGAATTGGCTAAAGTGGCAGATGTGATTTTAGTTATAGGTTCTAAGACATCTTCTAATTCAAATCGTTTGAGGGAAGTGGCGGAAGCTAATGGTGTTAAAAGTTATCTTTTTGATGATTTGTCAGAGATGCAGGAATCGTGGATAAAGGGCGCAAAAATAATTGGGCTAACTTCAGGAGCATCAGTCCCCGAATATTTAGTAGAAAAAGTTACAACTCATTTTAGAAATAAAGGAGTTGAAATTAAGGAACTTGAAGCCGTAAAAGAAAATGTTTTTTTCCCTCTTCCACAATTTCTTAGAGAATAAATAGGATAAATGTTAAAAATGTAATATACTAAAAGAAAGTCAACTAGATGCTCTACTAACTGTCATGGGCCCGTAAGATAATAAATTATCCGGGTAGCTCAGCATGGCAGAGCAGCTGGCTTTTAGCTATATGTTAAAAAGCATATTGATTCCAAGATGATAGGAAGACACCAGAGAACTAGTTCGGTGAGATGGTCGAGGGTTCAAATCCCTCCGGGCCCATTCTACTTATTAACGCTGGAGGCGGGACTTCCGCTAAGGAAGTTTCGAACCCGCACTCTTCATTTATTTTATCTTTTGATGCGTGCAAATAAACACTGTTATGAAATCAAAGATACCAAACTCAGCCGAATGGAAAACATGCCTGTCTCCAGAAGAGTACCATATTCTCCGAGAAAAGGGAACAGAAGCGCCGTTTACCGGGAAATATCATAAAAACAAAAAGAAGGGGATGTATGTTTGTGCTGGATGCGGAGCTGAATTATTCTCCTCAGATACTAAATACGATTCTGGGACAGGATGGCCTAGTTTTTGGAATCCTACTGAAAAAGAAAACGTGGAAACCAAACCTGATAATAGTCTATTCATACAAAGGATTGAAGTCTTGTGCAAAAGATGTGGCGGTCATCTCGGACATGTGTTTGATGACGGGCCAAAACCGACAGGTCAAAGGTTTTGCATCAATTCTGCAGCTCTGCATTTTAAAGAGAAAAAGAATTCAAAATCCTAGTTTCTCCTTGGTTAGAATCATCGTAATTCTTCCCGGTATGATTTCTTTATTTATTATCAGCAATTTGTTAACTGCACTTCCGGGAACTCCATAAGCTTTTCTAGCGCGTTCGCTTTCTAATGGCAGTGAATGTTCATAAATGCGTTTAATTCCTTCATCCAGATTTTTGACTATCTTTTGCGCGCCGACAACCCATATGACATGACCGGAACCATATGCGTATGCAGGCAACTGGCTACCAGAATTGGATGCAATCAATACTTTCCCGTCTTCGGTAACAGCATGCACGCTCCCAACTGCCCATTCAGGAGCGGCTCCTATTTTCTCATTTCCGATCCCTGCGTGTCCCTGTTCATGGACATTAATTTCTTGCGGACAGAATCGAATTTTCCAGATTCCGATAGTTCTTTTGAAAGATTGATGGTGTCAAGGGTAGTTGACGACATGCCCATAACTTCCGCACCTTTAGGAAGAATATCTAAAACTCTTTCTTTAGCTTCTTCACCATCCTTGACAACAAACACATCTATACCATTGGCTTTCAACGCTGCTACAGTCCTTTCAATTGACTTGTCGTCCGCTAATTCATCCCATTTACCCATTCAACACACCTGTAAGAAATGTATTATATTTAAATTTAAATTATTTTATTTCTTCAAAGAATTCAGCATCAGGATGGGTGACAACTCCGGTTTTTGTTATGGAAATCGGCACGATTTTATTCGAGTGTTTTGACCCCCTCTGCTTGAGAATCTCCAGTCCCCTATATCGAACATTTTCCTTTTTTGTATTGTACAAGTAAACAATCCCGTCAGTAAGGAATTCCTCGAATCCGAACCTGCTTATCTCATCACTTCCTCGCGGCACTTCTGAAATTAAGAGGCTTGTAACCCTTGATTGTTTCAGATTTCTGATCAAATCAAAAATTTTAATTCTCAACTTGAATGACTCTTCTGGAGTTTCCTTCCAGCCCATAGCTGCGATAGTGAGGCTGTCCAACACAAACCGTTCGGCTTTTATGCCTTTAATTTGATTGAAAATAAAACTTGCCAAGTCAGTGACAGAGCCTGGAGTGACACTTACTATGTTGAACTTCTTTGACTTGATGAACTTTTCAAAATCCCAGCCGAATTTTTTCATGTTCGCTAATATATCTTCCGGACTTTCTTCAAGAGTTACGTAAATACCGTTTTCTCCTTTTTGCAGGCCGTTCCACAGAAACTGGCAACAAAAAATTGTTTTACATGTCCCGCTAGTTCCAGCTACAAGGTTTGCAGAACCTCTGATAAATCCGCCTTCAAGTAAAGGATCCAACCCAGATATGTTAGTTGCAACCCTTTCTTCGCCAGCCATTCAATCACTACATTACAATTTAATTTTTAAATTTAAACACATTTAGGCTAGGTGACATTTAACAGAATGACATTATTCCCTTCATTCAACTCTTCAACCAGATTGTCAGGGTCTAAAGTTAGCTTGATCGTGTCAAAATTGTTATCAGTTCTAAGGTTCCCGAATATGACGCTTAACCGATTGCCGACAGATATGGTTGGCAGCATGTCTTGTTTTACCTTCTCATTCTCCGTATCAATTCTCAACACAGGCGATACAGCATCGGTCAGGCCGGCATTTTCTATTATCATGCTCATGTTGATCAAATGAAATGTTATTCCGAATTTCTTTATCGTCGCTTTGGTCACGTTGACCTCCATTATCCTTAGATCTGGCCTAGCCGGCAATTTGTAAGCATCCTGCAGCTTTTGTATTTCAGCTGCGGAGATTTGTTTGATTTCTTTCGATGGAACTACCAGGATCGGATACATTATGTCGTTCTCGTCATTGCTGTGGTTCAGTCCAAGCGCGTGACCTATTTCATGCAATGCCAAATTCGTCATGTCAGTTTCGCTCAATTGCTTCGAGTCGGATCTTGTCAATAGTTCGATTTTAGCATTCTGTATCAGACCCAATCCGCTGATGTTGACGAATTTCAAGTCTGTATTTCCTAAAGTATCAGAAGCCTTCTCTTTTAAAGCCGGTGACCATTCTACTGCTATATCACCACCAGAACTTACTGCAGAAAAGGATACGAGATTATTTGTGGAATCTTCCCATATTTCCAAAGCTTTCCTGAAATCGTCGACATAGTAAGATTTTTCTTTCACGAACCCGTCGTCGATATAGACCGTCAAGGGAAAGTGGTTCCATCTCAGGGTTATGTTTTGTGAAGGTTCTGGAGGAAGGGTGAACTTGGTCTCGTTTATTTTAGGGATTGCTGGCGAGTTCAGTTCTATTACTATCTGCCCTACCTTGTAGCCGATTACAATCAGGAGTGATAATAAGACAATGCCCAGTATAGAATTGACGAGATTCATAATGTAAGTTAGTCTGCACAACAGAAATGTTTTTATTAGAGAATCACCATAGATATTTCCGCTGATTTTATGCCGATTAGAAGATTGAAGAGGGTGGTGTCCAATATCTCAGGTCCGGAATGGAGAAACCAGAGCAGGGGATTGACAATAGGCAAGGAACTGCGGGAATTCAGGAGAGTCTTCAAAAACAATTTCATCACGCTTATTGTTTCTGCGTTCGGTGTTGTGGCGGCTTTGAGCTGGAACGAGGCGATAAAAGAAGTCATTTTAGTGATGTTTCCCTCAAAAGGCGCATTGGTGGCCAAGTTGTATACAGCATTCGCAGTCACTCTCATTTCCATAGTGGTGGCATACCTTCTGTCCAAGCTCAAGACACAAAACGGTTCGAATTAATTTAAAGCTGAATGCAAACTATTTCTTAAGGGCCCATAGCTCAAGGAATAAAATTCCGGCAAAGCATGGTAGAGCAGCTAGCTCTTAAATTATGGAGGAACTAGATGGTCATGGGTTCGAATCCCATTGGGCCCACTTTTAGAAACTGGTTTACATATTCATTAATCATAAAAAAACAAATTATTACCAAGTCATTATATGTCAAAATATACTCACGAAGAAGTTGATATGCTAATAAAAATATTAACAGCTAGTCTTCCAAAAAAGATCTCATCTAGCATATCTAAGAAACATTCAGGCAAAAAACCTTTTATGAACAAGACTGACAAGACA
Source organism: uncultured archaeon (assembly GCA_964570195.1). Lineage (GTDB taxonomy): Archaea > Aenigmatarchaeota > Aenigmatarchaeia > CG10238-14 > SCSR01 > JACOWB01. Next base: position 1,013 of record CAZMWU010000015.1, on the reverse strand, counting down.
ATAAAATATTTGGAACAGAGACACAAATTTTTCAATCCAACTAAGCAAATGTTGGAATATGTGATTAATATTGCCGAGAATTCTAATTTGGATAAAGATATTCTAAAAAAAATGAAAGAAGACTTGCTTACCAAAGGATGATATTTGAATTGATTGGAAAAGTCACAAATCAATCATTTTTCCAACGGTTATACGGTTATATTTTATCTCACTGATAGAAACAGCTCTATTTAAACCATCTTGCCACTGCTAATCTTAATCCATCTGCCTTAATAATTTCATTTCTATCTTTCGTTTTTCTATTTTCAAAAAGAAAGCTTTTAATTTCGGTTAAATCTTTAAAGCCTAAAGATTCGGCTATTTTTATTGAGCATTTCTTACAGAAAAATCCTAATGCCGCATCATCATCCCATATAGTATACTTTTTCCCATCATTTTCATTTTGGGTTTTCTTACATTTTGAACATTTCATATAACAAATAATGTGCTTTTAAATATATTTATCATAAAATAAGGGAATTGAGTATCTATGGCATAAAATTTATTCTCAAAAATCAGATTCTAATCATGTCTGTTGACAAAAAGAAGATAGAAGAAATCGCCTACGATGTAGAATACTCTGGAAAAAAGAAAAGGTATAAAGGTTATAAAAAGGGATTCTCTAGAAGTAGATATAGTAAATAGCTCCCTTCGTCTAGCCCGGTCAGCTAATGCCGATAGGACATGACCTTCTCGATCGAAAGAGGAACTAGGTCGTAACTTGGGTTCAAATCCCAAAGGGAGCACTCTTAAAAACGCTAAAAACGATTGTTAGTTAAGTTGATTATTTTGAGTTTCCGATCAAGCGACCTATTTTCGTCATCTAAAGCACACTTGTGCTGTAACGTGGAAAAACTCAAGAGAAGCGAAACCAACTCCGAAATCTTCTGCATGTGTTTCTGCCACCTATGACTCATGCCTTTAAAAATCTTAGATTCCCTCAGAATAATGAAGGTGATAAGATGAGCTACCGA
>CAZMWU010000014.1:0-17597 GCA_964570195.1 uncultured archaeon | reverse complement strand
CGCCTGCAAATCCGTCCAGGACAGTGCTTGTCCTGGGCTCGTATTCGAAAAACACTAAATCATTTGAAGGGGTTGTCCTTAATACACCATCAGTAATTTTGAGTTGTATTGTCCTCTTTGAAGCTTTAGGTTCGGAAGCTACAGCCTTTATCGCAGAATCCAGCAGCTGCATGTTCTGCGTGGCTTCGTTGACTATCCCCGCATCCTTCGCCCTGTCCAGCAGAGGATTCACCACAGTCAGCACTATTGCCATTGCTGCAAATCCGAATGCTGTGACAAGCACCATTGACACGAGAGGCGACAGTGCTTTCATAGATATTAATTTGGATTGCTTTCAGAATAAACTTCAATTATTTTTTTATTGATCGCTATTCTTCAATCTTAATCAGAGGTCTGTTGCTGGTTGTGTTCTTCCCGTTGTTTTCAATAACGATATTATGGTCGCCGGGACCGAATCTTGCTTGGTTTTCTATGTCGATATTCTGGTAGGGGATTATGAATTGTATCTTTACGGGACCTGATTTCAGCTTGACATTATCGAAATAACTGGAACCGGGCGATGCTAGAACAATTGTCACGTTCTCGGTGTTGTTGATTGACGGGATTTCTCCTGACGCTGTTATTTTTTTGATGCTGGTTTCGTACAGGAATGCAATCTCAGTTGCTGTCAGGCTCCTGTTCCATACCATGACTTCATCTACGGTGCCGTTGAAATACCAAGAACCTCCAGTTGCCCTCCCGATTTCAAAATTCAAGCCTACTGGATTTGCATTGCGAGTTTGTGTTACACTGCTTCCTGACTGAACGCCATTGCGATATATCTTCAGATTACTACCATCCCATGTAAAAACCAAATGATGCCATGTTCCTGTAGCCAGATTTCCCCACGATATCTCGTCTCTTTGGTTTGTAGCATTAACTATAATTGCCTTGACATTACCACCGGAATCGCCGTTTATCCATATTGCATAGCCAGGAGTATCCCAACCGGACTGTGAACCCTTTGAGACTATTCCAGGATATTTCCCTGCCCCGGGGTATGCGTTAATGTAAACCCATGTTGCAACAGTGCCTACGCTTTTCAAATCCAAAAGTGCACTACTTCCGGAATTAAAATAATCGTTACTACCATCATAGTTTGTCGCATTTCCAAATTGTCCTGTAACCCAAGAAGGGCAGGTAGCTCCACTACAGGTTCCATTATTTGCATATCTAGAATAATCATAAGCGGTTGTAACTGACGTATTCACATTTCCATCAAACGGCAGGAACAAAACCAAATCCCTAGGATCGCCAGGTACAACATACACCTGTCCATCTGGTGCTGTAGATGGGACAATAGTCGCAGCCAAATCAAATCCAGACTGGTTGCCGACATTCTTGTAGGCTATCCCTCCTCTTCCAAGAAATCTCCCGCTTGATACGCTCCATGTCCCGTTGACAGCATTCCATGTCTCATTCGCATTGTCATTGTCGCCATACCAGTTGAAGTATTCCAGGAATATCGGCCTGCTCTCTATCTTCACGTCGCCTGCAAATCCGTCCAGGACAGTGCTTGTCCTGGGCTCGTATTCGAAAAACACCTGATCTGTAACACTGTTGCTTCTCAATACACCTTCTGTGATTTTAATACGGATCGTTCTTTTAGAGCCGTTATATTCAGACGCCACTGCTTTAATCGCAGAATCCAGCAGCTGCATGTTCTGCGTAGCTTCATTGACTATCCCTGCATCCTTCGCCCTGTCCAGCAGAGGGTTCACCACAGTCAGCACTATTGCCATTGCTGCAAAGCCGAATGCGGTGACAAGCACCATTGACACGAGAGGCGACAAACCTTTCATAGATATTAATTAGATTTTTGCAAAATAAACTCTCCGACTATGACAGCTTGGTATCCTGTTGGAATTTGTCCGCATGAGTTGCGCGCTGACTGATCAATTTCAAATCATAGAATGCCGTGTAAGTGTCTTTGTTGCCTCTGGTCTTGACAGTTATGTTCTCTTCATAATTTTGGCTTGGAAGAGAGACGGTAAGATTATATGTTTGACCACGAGTGAATGTGAAATTATTTATCCATATCCCGCTATTGTTAAGTAAAGTTGAATTTGTTTGTGGAGTTGAAGTATTCAATCTTATTGTCACGTTCAGATTGGTCTCGCGCAGAAATTGGAAAACCGTTATGTTCATTGTCTCATTTGTCGAATTTGCGAGAACACCTACAAATAAAGCTCGGAAGTCCAGTGAATGACCGTCGCTTCCTAGTCTGGTGAAATTTAAAAAATCTATCGCATTGTCGGTTATATTCCTGGGCGCATCCGCTGAGATTACTATTATTTGCTTTACTTCGCTTTCCGCATTTTTGAAAGCCAAGTCGTCTAATGATATATCCAAAATCTCCCTCTCAGACGAAACTTGCTGCACCGTTGCAAAACCTCTTAATGCTACAAGTATGCCTATGATGATCCCGGCTGTCAACAAAAATACCTGTCCTTTCAATCAAATCCCCATGCATGAACCCTGATTTCCTTAGGCGTATAGTTCCCTATATCGCCAACAATATAATAACTAACCCCCGCAATATCCGCAGTCTGGTCAATGACTTCGGCTGTCAGGTTATTTAAGGACCTGTTGTAGATTGCTACATTGAGCTGGATGTTGATCGGGAGAAAATCATCCAAGTCGTCCTTGATTGCAGTCGCATCGTTGTTCAAAGTCTGGTTCCTTAAAGAGCCTTTTGAAATCAATGTGTCCAAACCTTTGTAGATGTCGTTCTTGGCATTTGCTCGCTCTATTTCAGGGTTTCTTTGAGGCGACAAAAATAAAAGTAAGAATATGCTTATAATCAGGAATGTTGCCACCGTAGCTTCGATGACATAATAAGTTCCCTTCATCGTTTTTCCCTTATTTCGATTCTAAAATCAAAATCTCCGCCTAACAGTGATTTAATTTCCTGATAACTTCTCCCGGACAATTCCTGCACTTTCACTGCAGATACCGCCGTTACACTCTCTGCTGGAAATGAACTGACCGTAAGAAGAGTGGCGTTTACAATAGATTTTATTTCATCAGTTGTCAGAACTCGGTTGTATATCCTAGCATCGTCTATTGTGCCGTTGAAAGGATATGTTCCGGAAGTCCTTGCACCTATTGTTACAGGATTGGTATTTCCCGTAACTGACGAGATCGCACCTGAATTCGCGTCCCCTGCATCTTTAACGACACCATTGACAAATATGTCCAATCCTGTAGAACCAGTTGTTCCGTCCCAAGTTGCAACTATATGATACCATGCGTTTGTAGAAATAGCACTTGCGCTTGTTTGTCTCCCAATCCATGTGGCCTGTGTATTATCATACACATAAATAAATACGCGGCCATTGGCCATTGTTTCTAATTGGAATAATGTAGAGGCAGCACTTCCTGTGCCTTTAACAATTATACCACCATTGTCTGCCAATTGGGAGGCATTTACCCACGCTACCAAAGTAAAGCCATTGATTAAATTAAAAGAAGAACTATCGCTAACATTGACGTAATCGTTCGAACCGTCAAACTTCAAACAGCTTCCGTATTTACAGCTAGTTCCATTAAACCATCCTGATAATGAGTTGAAGTCAAAGTTGGTCAGTGTTCCATTATTTTGACTGCCAGAAAAATCTTTTGCCAATGTTCCTCCAGCCTCGTCAAATGTCCAATAACCCTTTACTATAACATCATGATTCGGTGCAGTTGTGTTGGAATTATTCAGAGAGTATACATAAACTCTTTCCTTTTTATTCGCAGATATGTTGGTTACAAATGTCACAACTGATCTGTTAAGATATTGGCTAGAGCAGAACTCTTGGTAGGAAATTTTTGATGGCAACTCGTTGAATTGTTGGTCATAAACTCTGACTGTATTGTTCCAAGATATTTCTTTGTCACATACATCATCAAAATCCACGCTTACCGCCACGACCTCATTGGTTCTTGCGGTTCCGTTTGTTTCTTCCAAAGACAATGGTATTCTGTACAAATCTACGGTCACCCTCTCGCTGGTACTGACGCCTCCACTGCCGAAAAATATGTCAAAAAGATTCTTCGTCTTGCTTCTAAGCTCTATGATAGTCGCCGATTCTGGCACTCGAATGAAATAGTTTATAGTCGCAACTAAGACAATGGAGGTAAAAAGTAGGAAAAGTGACACTGCCACAAGGAATGAAACATCCATAATTATATTTCATTGGTCTGTAATAATAGTTTTGCCGGCTCTGTGGATGACGATAATGGACAGAATTATTATGACCACAATAACAGTAGTTGCAATAACGCCAATCATTATATACTCGCCCTTAAATGAAATGGAAATAATGGGGAATGAGATTCCGCCTGTTTTTTGTCCTTCGCCTGTTTGAGTTTTGTTAACCGCACCTGATTCATTCTGCCCTGAGCTTGTATTTACCTGTCCTGATGATGCTGTTTGCTGATTAATAATTGTCACTTCCTTTGACTCTACTACCAAGTTGCCAGCTTTATCCTGGGCAGACACGTTTAGAACATATTTTCCATCGCTCAGCTGTTTAGAATTAAAAATTGTTGAACATATGAATGTAGAAGGCGTTTGGAGTGTGCATGCCAAACTGCCATTGAAAGATGAGATATTAAACATGATTTTGTTTAGAACCAAATTAGCTTCGGCTACATTGGCTTTTATTTCAAAATCGCCTTTGACATCCCCAGTCGGTTGTGTTATGCTCAATGATGGTTTTTTATTGTCGATGTTTACCGTAATGCTTGACGAAACATCAAAATTCAAACTGTTTATAGCTTTAGTCTTTATGGTATATCCTCCGTCAGCAAAAGCTGTGGTGTCGAGTGAATAATTACAGCTTGTGAAATTTGCATCGCATGTCATGTTTTTAACTGTCGTGCTCCCGCCTTGCTCAATGGAAATTTCTGCATATTTCACTGCATTTTCCGTGTTCACAAGAGTCGTCCTGACTAATGTAGTCCCTTTGATGAAATCATTGTTACTAGGCTCGATAATTGAGATGGATAAAGTGTTGACTATCTTTATTTCAACTGACGCATTCTTTGAATTGCCTGCATTGTCCGTTACAGTGAAAATAAATGTGTGATTACCATCCGATAAACTGACTGTAGACATTAGTGCACTGCATGTTGCATTCTGTTTATTTCCAGTGCACCCCAATATGCCGCCTAAGCCGTCAATGATGTATTTCACATTTGATAAATCCACGCCAGAATAATAGTCACTAACATTAACCTCCAGTTGTACACTATTTCTAAATGAAGTTGGCAACGGTGAAATTATTTTTATATCCGGAATTTCGTTATCGACCGTGACATTGATATTTGCAGAAAAGTTGTTGCCGATATTGTCGGAAGCTTTCGCATACAACGTCACAGTCTGGTTGTTTGAGAATACGGTTGTGTTCCATACCGATTCGAACGAACTCAAACTGACATTTTTCATTGTCGTCCAGGTGGAATTATCTGTAGAATATTGAACTGTATTGTTGTCCACACCCGATGACGCGTCTGTCACGCTTATTGATAGCGTCTTATTTCTACTGACATAGCTATTGTTTGCAGGATCGGTAAAAGAAATTGCAGGTGGATTCCTGTCTAAAACAAATCTCAGATGACTAGTTACAGTTCCATTGTTACCTGTCACACCATCTGTATCGTTGGCATCAAAGTAAAATAATTCTACAGTATCAGAGCCGGCGATTGCAAAGGACAAATTCTTGCTGCATTTCCATTCTGTTGTAGCGTTTACACACGATAGTGCATGCACATCCCAGTTGTCCCCTTGATCGTATGCGTTCAAGGAGATTATGTGTAACGAAACTGAGCTTGCATTCAGATTGTCATCTGTGATATTGACAGAAATAGTCTTTACACCGCCACCAAGGAAAGTATTATTGCTCGGCTGGTAGTCGTGCAGAAAGGGGATGGCTAAGGATGTACTTGATAAAAAAAGCAAAGCTGCAATCGTTGCTAATATGAAAACCTTCATATGATTTATTTGTTAAACGAATTACTTGAATATACAGATTCTAACTATAGCAATTTCTATCGTGCCATCGGGATTTTGCACTAATCTTGGCTCTTCATAGCACGCTACAGATTCTGCAGATTCTTGAATCGGCAATGCTTCCCCGAGAACAACTTGTTTCACTGTAAACGTAGTAGTGTTCCACCATATTTTGCTGGTGGTAGGATCTTCTATGGTGACATTCAATTCGTACAAACCGACAGCCGAAGGTGCATTGAATGAGCAATTGTACCCACCGGTTGAATTGGTGTCTGTCGTGCATGACAAACTGCCGTTCACATATGCTTTCACGTTTTCTGGATCTTGTGACGTGTCAACTGCAGTGCCGTCAGACCGCGAGGCATTGCCTTCCACCTTCACACCCTCATTCCAATTGGGTTCCGTATTGTTCAAAACTACCGTTAACGTGACATTTAAAAGTTCTTGTATGCACACATTGTAGGAATAATATCCGCATCTTCCCACATGGGTGTTGTTATTCTGGAACACAGATGCGACGCATTTTTCTCTAGCAAGGCAATCGGTGGATCTTATGTTGGTTACAATGGGATTGCTGGAAGTTTTTGCACAGACTATATTGCTGTAATGGTCTCTTCTGCCTGCATGGGCGTTGGTGGTTGCGTATATAGAGATAATGCCGCCTTCGTCTGCGTTGCATGATGACCTGATTGCAGCGTTGCTAGCTAATTCTGTGCAGCAGACAATTGTAGGGTAGGAAGCGTCGCAACTGCCTATATGGGTGTTGTTTTCCTGCACCGTTTTAAATATACAATATTCCCCACCGCTGCACGAACCACTTCTGAATGTACACGTGGGGATAGCATCTGAACTGATTATCAACATGGAAAAAACCGCTAAAACTGATAAAATTACCAGATAAATCTTCATGGATATTATTTGTCGGCTGGAAGAATAAGCTTATAAATTTATAATCACAAAAATTGATGAGATGGCTAGAAAAATATTAGGGATAGCGGGAATCTTTTTTGTCGGTGTTGCACTTGGAATCATCGTAAACGTATTTTCACCTGTAAATTTACTAGGATTTTTAACCAAGGCGGGGGACGTTTCTTCGCAGCTTGAGAGCCTGTATGAGCTGGTGAACCCAGAAGTAGATGTCAGTGTAGTCAAGGTCGACGAAGTGAGCGGGATGTACAAGGTTCTCTTCAAAGCAGTTGACGCATTAGGTGCGACGAATTACCAAGAGGTCTACATAACACAGGACGGGAAGTTCTTATCACAAAACATGATAATCATCACCGAATCTATAAACCAGCTCACGAAATCAAAGAATTTCATTGATTGCTTGGACAGCAAGAATGTCAGGATAGCTGGCATTGCGAATAACACAGGAACGCAATTACAGTTTAACGCATTGGGGCTTCCTTATTCAGGCAAATTGTACGTCAGTTGCGACGGAGAATCTGTCCAGCAATGTTTAGATTTTGGAATAACGCAGGTTCCAACGATAATTTATAACAACCAAGGATATCCAGGACCGCAACCTGTAGAGTTCTTTGAGAATCTGACTGCCTGCACGTTTTAGAGATTTTTAATCAATAAAAATGCACTAAGTCGGTTTTCTGTCTAATTTATTTAAAAACACGTATATTTTGTTTAAATGAAGCAGATAAAATTTTCTAGTCATGCTGAAAATAGAAGAAAACAGAGAGGTTTAAATAAAGAACATATAGCCGAAGTTATAATCAATCCAGAATACGTAAAGCAGATGGATGAGATTAAGACTGCTACTAAAACGATTTATGGAAGAACTATTACAGTTGTGTATGTAGAGGAAGAAACCTATATAAAAGTAATAACGATATATTAATTATGGTAATATTTGAATACGATAAAGAAGTGGACGCAGCTTATATCTACTTACAGTATCCTATAAAAGAGGGGGAGGCAAAAAAAACAATCTCTCTTAATGAGAATATAATTCTTGATTTTGATAAAAACGAAAAACTAATAGGTGTGGAAGTCCTGAAAGCAAGCCGAGTTTTAAACAAAAAAGCACTAGGAGAAGCTAAAACAGCTTAATCAAGTCGGTTTTCTGTCTAATTTATTTAAGTTACAAAACCGATTACTGGTTATGAAACAGCCAAAGGAGTTCGGTTTGTTAAAGCAAATGAGTAGAGACATAAAGGATGTCAGAACAAGACTGATAAAAATGGAATCTTTACTTGAAGGGGAAGAATTAACAAAGGAAGAGCTACGACAAATCAAACTTTCAGAAGAACAAATAAAAAAAGGTAAATACGTAACACTAGACCAGCTTAAAAAAGAGCTTGGAATAAAATGACCTTTCAAATAATTATCTCTGATGAAGTCAAAAAGATTATCAGAAAAATTCCCAAGAATTATCAAGAACTTATAACTAGAAAATTAGACGGGCTCGCAGACTTTCCTCATTTTCTGGATATAAAGAAAATTAAAGGTAAGGTAAATACTTTCAGGCTTAGGATAGGTGATTACCGGGCAGTTTTTGAGATTGATTATGAAAGAAAAACGATTTATGTGAAAGCATTGGATTCAAGACAAAGAATTGAAAAGCATTATTGACCATAAACAACTCATTTCAAGTCGGTTTTCTGTCGATGACACCGATTTCAAACTATCTCTTCAAACTGAATTTGTCATCTGAAGGAATTCCCAAATGCAACAATTAATATACTTTCATACATATCCGCATTATTAAAAATTTTCACTATTTCCAAATCATTGTTTACATGTTAGGTAAGATTTTAATCGAGAGTCGAAAAAATTGCAATAAACTTCTATTCCGTAACTTTTTATGTCCCCTCTTTAATCTAAAGAGGCTTTACTTCCTCCTTTCCTGTCGATTCATTCTAAATTGTCAATAGAAACTATTTTATTTTGTTTTTGCCCGTTTGTCTCTTCCTAGAAGTAGAAAGCATAATGAATATCGACATAGTACTCCATTGTACAGCAACGTACATCGTAGACTATCTATGCTGTCCTTCGTTAGACTATGCTAGTCTTTGCTAGCCTATGCTAACCTTTGGTGGCCTGTGATAGTCTGTGTTGTACAGTGATAGTCGTAGGCCTACACTATGGAAGTGAACAACGTGAAGGAGTCAATCATTAGGCTCCTTAGTAGACACCCGAATGGGTTAACTATACTTGATATAGCCAAGAATCTCGATCTACACCGCCACACTGCTTCTAGATATGTTTTTGCTCTTCAGGAAGGCGGGCATGTAGAATGCCAAGAGTCTGGCAGGGCAAAAGTATGTTTCCTCGCTAAAAGAAAACCCGAAAGGAGGATGTCGAATGTCTAACGGCATTATGAAGCATCTTTCCATCATATTTGGGCTGTTTGTTTTGCTTGGTCTGATTTCGATATCTCTGGCACAGGTCCAGTCGCATCCTTTGTCGCAGGTAGAAGGCCCGATGGATGTTAACCTGAATCTGACAGGCATGAATATTACAAATGCTACTGCAATTTTCTGGGGCAATGGTACAAATGATGTAAATCTTTATCGCCCTGCGGCGAATGTTCTCGGGACCGATGACATATTCAGGCTGGTGACTACAAGCACTTCTGGTGCGTTGCAATTCGTGGATTCAACCAACAGACTCTACAGAAGTGGGAACAATCTTATAATTGAAACAACGAACCTAGGCCTAGGAACGGCTAGTCCGCTACAGAAACTGGATGTGGTGGGCAATCTTAATCTCACAGGGGCTCTGTATGTCGCTAACGACAGCTCTGCGTCTGCAAGCAACGGCACCATTTATTTTGGAAAAACATCAAGCGATGGCATTGAGTACATACAATTCGACACAAGTTTGGGGGGCAACGGCAAGTTTAGATTCACTGCTCCTTTGGAAATCGCTGCAAGTTCGCCAGGTATCACATTTTATGATCCCGCTGATCCTACCAATACAGCCAAGAAGGAGTCGATCCAATACAACCCCGGCACCAGGGAGTTCAGTTTTTCAGGAGGTAAGTTGCTGCAAGACTTTGCGAACTTGATAAGGAATGGCGGGTTTGAAAGCTTCAGCGGAGGCGGCACATGGGGAGGAGATGAAATAGCAGCTATTCCAGACGGATGGCTACAGGCAAGCGGTACAGCACACCAATATGCGCCAGCAACCTACAACGTAGGCTCGGATATATTCCAAGGTTATAATGCTTTGAAAGTGAATTCGACCAGCGGCACCGGGCTGATCACCCAGGAAGTATTCTCGTACCAATTACAGCCGAACAAGACATACAGCATTGGAGTATGGGTGAAGGTGTCTGGGAGTGGTGTTGCTAAATTTAATGTAACTGGATCTGCTATTTCTGCGCAGTTTACAGAGCTGACATCTACATCAACTTCATGGGTATTGCTTAAAGGCCAGTTCACTACAAAAGCCACATTGGGTCCGAATGATAAGATTATAATCGAGCTTAAATCAAGCGGGGTAAACGGGGCTGGCAACTCTGCATTTTTCGATGCTGTGCAGTTGAATGCAGGGAATGTCATCGGCGAATATCAGGAGTCTCCTATTGTAGGCATCGGGGACCAGACTATTTATGGAGGGCTGCGCCTGCAGAGAACAGGCTCGGGACGTGGGGGAGTTATCACGGTTGACAAGGCTGTCCGCACGCGACAGATAGAATTCACTTACAATAATGACCCCGGATGGGGAGGAATCAACACCACAAGAATGAATGACCCGCGTTATGACTGGGAAGGTGCATATGTCAAGGGAAATGTATTCCTCGAGCTCACAGGCAACAATGCAATCAGAATAATAACACCTGCAGGCAGCGGCACTAATTCCCAGCTCCTTTTCGACACCACAGGGACAGCCGGGCCTAGCCTCAGCACTGATACAGGCAGGAATATAACCGTATCTGGAAATTTGAGTGTTACAGGAAGCATATTTTCAGGGAATAATGCATATTTCATCAATGGAAGCGGAAGCACGAACTATATTCCTAAGTGGATTGATGCCGACACTTTGGGCAGTTCTGCCATTTATCAGCTAGGGAACAATATAGGCATTGGAAATACAGGACCGCTATCAACTTTGGACATATCTGGCAACATTTCTGTATCAGGCTCCACCAACTCAAGCATAGACGGCAGCACGCTGTTTATTGACGCTACTAACAACAGGGTCGGCATCGGGACTACAAGTCCAAATGTGCTCTTCACCGTAGGTGGTGTCATTAGTTCAACTACTTCAGGCAATCCAACACTACAACTTACAAGGACTGGAAGCAATACATTTTCTTTGAGTCATGATAATACAGATTTTACTATCAATGATGCCACAAGCACGACTCAAATAAAAATTAGAAACGCAGGAAATATTACCTTAGGAACTCGTAACGCTGGTGGCTCTCTTACAGAAAGAATGAGAATAGGATCAAATGTCAACACGGCAGATATATCATTTCTAAATAGCAACATCGGCATCGGGACGACAAATCCAACTGTGGCACTTGAAGTCAAACCAAGTACAATAGACGCGAATGTTACTGCGATGAAATTAACAAGTGCTGATGGGGGCTTCACGGCGAATCAGGAGGTGCAATTAGACTTTACTCAAAATAGTCAGTCTGCTTCCCGCTTAGCGATGGCGTATTTCAATCCTGATTGGGGATTAAACTTTTATGGGTTCAGTGGTAGTTTAAACTCAGTCCCTATAGTAACAATGAGAGGAAGCGGTAACGTCGGCATCGGGGATGTTTCGCCAGACTTCACACTAGATGTCGAAGGGACCGCGCCTACAATTACGGTTGAGAGTACGGGTGGAGATTCACGTGTTATTGCTAGAGCTGCTAGTGGGGTACCGTATTTAAGACTAGAAGATATCAGTAGTCAGATTTTTGATTTTAGAATTCCTGATGGCACAAATCGTTTTGAAATTTACGATACAACAGATACGGCCGTCAGATTAGCGATTGACACGTCGGGCAACGTTGGCATCGGTACCATAACACCGAGAGCTAAATTGGAAGTGGGAGGCAATCTGTCAGTAAACACTTCAACAACAGTTCCTCTGTTTGTCGATGCTACTAATAATCGGGTCGGAATAGGGATGACTGCGCCAGCTACTGCTTTGGATATTTCTGGCCCATCAGGCACCAACATAGAAGCCCAACTCAAATACCCGGCAGGTGGAACAGCCAGTACACTCCTTACTTTAGACCGTTCGGATACAGCCACTGATTCAAAAATACAATTCCGAACAGCCGGCTCTGACAAATGGTTTGCAGGAATGGACAACACTCCAACAGGAGCGGCGAGCTACTTCTCGATAAAGCAGGTGAACAATGCAGCTCCAGAATTCATAGTCGACACGTCAGGAAACGTGGGAATAGGGACGATAACAACAGGCGGCTACAAGCTGAATGTCATCGGAGATATAAATGCAAGCTGGGGTAACTTCACCGACATTAATATCAGCAGGACATTCAACGCTCCCAATGTCGTCAGTGCAGGGGGATGGATGAATGGAAGCAATGTGAACGCATCCAGCACTGTGTACAGTTCGCAGATAACATCATACGGATGGGTCAATGCCTCGAACATCAATGTCACCGGTTCATTGTACGGACCTAACTTCGTTGCTTCCAGTGGCTGGGGGAACTTTAGCAATGTCAATGCCACAAACACTGTCTATGCCACAGACGGGACATTCTACGGCTCTGTCTGGCAGCCTGTGTATCCGAGCGATGACGGGTTAATGCTTTACTTACCATTCTCAGAAAACACAAGCACAACCACATACGACATAGGTCCTTATGGAAATGATGGGACATTATCAAATGCGACTGCAGCTAACTGCTTCACAAATAATGCCTGCCCTGATTGGACGACAGGGAAGTATGGCAATGCGCTAAAGTTCGACGGCAAAGGAGATTATGTGGTAACGCCATCTGTTGTGTTCAACCGTGATGTTATAACAATTTCACTTTGGGTGAAATTAAACATGCTTCCGTCTGTGGCTGGGACGAGAATGACGCTTGTTGACACATCAGAAACTAATACCGGAACCAGACCAGAATTAGAACTCGGCGGTGATGGAACTAACAGAATAACAGTGATAACTCCAGGAATATACCAAGCATCAACTAAAAATAACGTCATTGCAGCAACCGATACATGGTATTATATCGTGTATGTCAAAGACGGGACATCAAACGGACACCACTTTTATCTGAATGGTGTAGAACAGGCTCTTACAACCAATTTAAGTGTCACTTATGACAGCACAACATCAGCCACAATAAACATAGGTTACAGAGCTGGCATTACATCTCAGTTCTTCAACGGCACGATAGATGAAGTCAGAATATACAACAGAAGCCTGTCATCAGATGAGATAAGAACCCAGTATCTCGGAGGACTGCAGTCTCATGGAGCAGTTACAGCAGACAGGTTCAGGATAGTGAACACCACGGCTAATAAATTATTCGAAGTTAACAGGAGCAGGCTTGAGTACGATATTAGTAAATTGGTAGTTGATTCATCTGGTAAAGTTGGTATCGGAACAGCCAATCCGACAGAAACATTGTCAGTGGTCGGCTCGGCAAACATCTCTTCGTGGCTTAATGCAACTAACTTGAACATCTCTGGAACCAATAATGTCAGCATCAATGCTCCTACGTTCTTCATCGACACGACAAACAAGAGGGTGGGCATAGGGACGACGAGTCCTCTCAATTCACTTCATCTGCAAACGAATGCAGGTGGTAGCGTTGTTACTCTTTTGGGACTTTACCCAAATAGTGCAACTGATAATTCTGGCACAGCAATTGACTTTATAACCAGTACAGACACAACAGCTATTGGCGGAAGAATTGCTGTGCAGAGAATAGAAACAGGAGCAAATGCGGATATGATATTTTCTACAAGAGGTTCGGCTGCTTTAGGTGAGAGAATGAGGATAACAAAAGCAGGCAACGTCGGCATAGGGACTGCATCACCACAGGCAAGACTGAACATCTACGATACTGTAAACACAACAATAGCATTAAACATAACCGAAAGTCATTCGCTGAATGCCAACCTTCCGTATGTAGGAACTGCATTGTATGTGAAACCAAGTGGTGTCAGCACAACTGATGAGACAGCAGGCATAATATTCGATTTGACGGCCTCGGGAAGGAAAGGTTTCATGGTGAACAGGAATATTGCCACTGACACAGACCAAGACATGGTAACATTTATTTCCGGCACAGGAGACGACAATGATGCGCTTAACATAACCAATTTAGGCACAGGCAACAGTCTTGTTATATCAGATTCTGCAGGAGACACATCACCATTCGTCATCGATGCATCAGGCAACGTCGGCATCGGGACGACTTCACCGATAGGTAAGTTATCAATTCTTGAAACAGCGGGTTCTGGAAATATTGAGTTTGGCAATGCTGGTGGTGTTGCATATATGCAAATCTATGATAGAAGTACATCGGCATATAAACCTTTACGTGAAATTGCAGCGGACTTTAGATTTGAAATTAGTGGCTCAGAAAAAGTTAGAATAGATACATCAGGCAACGTCGGCATCGGGACGACGAGTCCTGGGGCGAAGCTGGATGTAGAAGGTGGTGCGATAGAGATTAACGATACCACACCAACACTAAGATGGAATGAGAACGACCAAGCCGCTGATACAAAGGCGTGGGATATTATATCAGGTGGGGGGCAACTCAAATTACGTACTCTAACTGACAATTTCGGTACTGCTGTTGACTTGCTTACAATTTCACGCAGCACTGGAACTCCTTCCCAAGTGAGTTGGAATACCCCTAACAATGATGTGGATTTTGTGATTGAGGCGGTAGGCACTGCAAATGCTTTCTTTGTCCAAGGTTCTGACGGCAACGTCGGCATCGGGACGGCAAAGCCACAAGGAACTTTGCATGTTGCAAGTAGCAGTATCGTAGACGACCTTATCCTAAACCAAGTTGCGACAACAAATCTTATTACTAACCCTAGTTTTGAGGTAGATACAACTGGTTGGACATTTCAAATAGGTGCTGGAGCTGGGAGCTTTACCCGCGACACTACAAATTCCAGGTTTGGGATAGCTCAGGCCAAGTTAACAGTTACTACTATTTCCAATCCAAATCCAAGGTTCTATATTGATCCAAGCGATAGCTCCCTTACCGATGGTCAGTCATATACCATTTCCTTTTATGCAAAAGCTGACAGTCCGGGGACAATAAACGTAGTGCTTGAGGATAGTTCAGACGGTTCAGACTGCATACCACCGACAACTACTTTTTCAATCACTACAAACTGGCAACGCTTCTCATATTCAGGCACCTATACTGCAACAGGATGTACAAATGCCATTCTAATGTTTCAGACTCCAAATACTGTTACCAACTATTACTTTGACGCAATTCAACTTGAACAGTCTTCCTCAGCAACTCCTTATGTTGACGGGTCCTTTGGTCCTGGATATAGCTGGTCTGGAACTCCTCATGCATCTACTTCAAGCAGAACCGCAGGAGCAATATTCGGCGACAAGTCGCTTAACATGGCAGGAGGTTTGGGAACAGCGTCAAGGGGCACTTCTCCTGCCTTGCGCATTGAACAGGACGGCACAGGACCCATTGCTTCTTTCTTTGATGCCGCAACAGAAGTTGTGAGAATCGCAGACGGAGGCAGCGTCGGCATCGGGACGGCGAGTCCTGCAACTGCACTGCACGTCAACGGTACAAATCCATTGAGAATAGAACGTCCTACATACAGCCCTGTTGATTTTGGATTTACTTCAGATGGTTCTCTGAGTCATTTATTCATTCAGGGAGCGGCGCAAGCATCATCATTCAACATCTCACAAATTCGTTTCAGAGCAGGTAATAGCGGAACTGCAGACCATTTGGTAATTGATAGAAATACAGGCAATACTAGAGTTGGGATAGGGACAACCCTGCCACAGAACACGTTAAATGTCATCGGCGACCTGAACGTCACAGGCACAAGCTATCTCGGCGACATTACAATCAACACTGGAAATATCACTGTCAATAATATCACCTCCAAGTCAGGAGACCTGAGGTTCTACAATGCTTCTGGGCAGGAGATGGTAAGGTTTGTTGGAGGAAAGGTAGGGATAGGGACGACTGCCCCTCAAACGAAACTTGAAGTTGAGACTACCGGTTCAGACAATAGCTATCTTACTATGGCTGCAGCTGGCACTGGAAATGCAGGTATTTATTTTGATGCGTCAAATGGCGATTTGGCAGGTGGTGACTACTGGAACATAATCCATCAAGATACTAACTTAAAACAGTTGCAAATAAATGGTCCTAACCCAAGTGTGACGGGAACTCCTCAGTTAGTCATACTAGATAGTGGTGGTACACTCAGCGACATCAACGTCGGCATCGGAGCTGTCAATCCAGCAGCATCCTTGCATGTGAACAACACAGGTTCTGGAAACAGCTTTAGAGTTGACGATGTTGCAAGTGATACAACGCCATTTGTCATCGATGCATCAGGCAATGTCGGCATCGGGACTACAAGTCCTAATCAAACTTTAGATGTAGCTGGAATCATCAGCTTGGACACGCAATTGAATCTGCAAACAGCGGGAACTACTAATGCAATAATTGGCGTGGCTGCCTCCGCCGGCAGTGGTACTGTTGGTACATCTGCAGGTGATTTGTTTTTGCGAGGCGCGACACAGAAGATCTTATTTACAACCACTGGTGGTGCAAGCACAGCTATGACTATTGATACAAACAACAATGTCGGCATAGGGACGACTTCACCTGGAGCAAAATTGGATGTCGTCTCGTCCAGTAATCCTACCATCCGAATAAACAATAGCGATGCTGCAATTACACCTAATAATGCTGTAGGCACTGTAACTTTCACAGGACAGGGTGATGCAGGAGAAGTTCTTACCTACGGTAATATTTATGTAAATTATACAAGCGGTATATCTGGATCAAATAACCAATTTTCAACATTTGTTGTCGACTCTCTATATGGCGGGCAGCGTGTGGTAAACCACCCTCCAAGTCTTGGGTCAGCAGTTATGGCTTTTGGAAGGTCACAGTCGACATGGCCGTCTGGACTAACCATTTGGTCTGGTACTTCAGCAGAAGCATTTATTAAATTTGGTGATGTAGACAATGCCGCCAAGGGAGTTATTTCCTACGATAACTCTAAGGATAGTTTTAATTTTACTGTGAATGGAGTAGCGAATAAGTTAATTATTGATTCATCGGGCAATATCGGCATCAACACCACAACTCCAAATGCATTATTGAATGTAATGACCCATTCCACTGACACGAAAGTGGCTGCCAACATAAGCAACTACGGCTCAGGCAACAGTTTTGTTGTGGAAGATTCAGCCGCAGACACAACACCATTCCTTATTGATGCTTCAGGTCAGGTAGGCATCGGGACTGCAACACCACAACAGAAATTAGAAGTCGTTGGTAGCATAAACAGCACTTCATGGATTAACGCAAGCAATGTTAATGTGACTAATAAAATCTACGCAACTGATGGTGATTTCTACGGCTCTGTCTGGC
>CAZMWU010000013.1:0-17951 GCA_964570195.1 uncultured archaeon | reverse complement strand
GGACTGTCGCAGCATTGCAGAATAAGAAAAGTGTCTACGAGATAGAAACTTTCCAACCGATTGTTGAGAAGATAAAGAAAATTGCAAAAATAAAAGCACCTGATGAAAAACAGGAAAAATCTATACGAATTATAGCGGACCATATAAGGTCTTCTACATTTGTTTTATCAGAAGAAATTATTCCCAGTAATGTCGATAGAGGGTATATTCTGCGGAGATTGATGAGAAGGGCCATAAGACACGGAAAACTGATCGGAATAGAAAGAGAATTTCTTAGTGATCTAGTAAAAATAGTAATCGACATATACAAGGAAAATTACCCGCAGCTGGAAAAAAAGAAGGAATTCATTTTAACCGAGTTGAAGAAAGAAGAGTTGAAATTCAGAAACACGCTTGAACGCGGTTTGAGGAGATTTGAAGAAATCGCTAGACAAGTGAAGAAAATTGATGGCAAGAATGCATTTCTGCTGTTTCAAAGTTTCGGTTTTCCAATGGAAATGACAAAAGAACTTGCAAAAGAAATGAATGTAGCAGTTGATGAGAAGGGATTCGAGGAAGAGCTCAAGAAGCACCAAGAAATTTCTCGAATTGGAGCTGAGAAGAAGTTCAAGGGCGGATTAAGCGACGCATCTGAGCAGTCTACAAAACTGCATACAGCTACGCACCTTCTGAATGAATCCCTGCGAAGGGTTTTGAAGAAAAAGGACTTGGTCCAGAAAGGATCGAACATAACACCAGAGAGATTGAGATTCGATTTTAATTTTGATCGTCCCCTTACACAAAAAGAAATAAGCGATGTCGAAAAACTGGTGAACGAGCAGATTAAAAAAGGTTTGTCAGTTATAAGAGAGGAGATTACATTCAAAGAGGCTAAAAGAAGAAATGCACAAGCCGTGTTCGAGCAGAGATACGATGAAATAGTTTCTGTATATTCCATAGGAGACTTTTCAATTGAGGTATGTGGCGGACCGCATGTGAAAAACACGAAAGAGCTCGGAGAATTTAAAATAATCAAGGAGGAGGGCATTGCCGCAGGCATAAGAAGAATAAAAGCGATAGTAAAATAAGTTGGTGGAATGAAGAAATGTCCGTTCTGTGATAAAAGAAATCTAAAAGGACACCCTATAATATACGAGGATAAAGATAATCTTGCATTTTTCTCGAAACAACCTGTTACCTTGGGGCACACTTTGGTCATCCCTAAAAAACATGTAAAATCTGTGCTGTCGCTAGCTGACAAAGAGACGGACAAATTATTCGAACTTGTGAAAAAGATAGCTAAAACAATCCAGAAGGTTTTGAAACCGGACGGACTGGATATCGGGACTAACTATGGCAGGACAGCCGGGCAAAGTGTTAATCATTTGCATGTGCATGTCGTTCCTAGATATAAGGGTGATTTTTCATTTCTGCAAATAGTAGGTAAAAGCATGTCGCCATTTGCCAAAGCCTTGAAAAGCGAGGAAATAAAGATAGCCGATAAATTGAGGGAAGCATTATAAACAAAAGGAATGGAAGAGTTGGAATGAACAAATGTATTTAATATTTCTCTAATGGGTTTTCATATTTAAATATTTTAACTAGCTTAAAAATTCCTTATAAAATATTTTAACTAATTATTAATATAATATGTCTAATAAAAAGCAAAAAACACGTCATATAATTTTGGAAATAATAGAAAAAGAATGGCCAGTTAACGTTAGCATTGTTAGTGGGAAATTGAAACATTTAAATGGAACTAGTTTCACTGTAGCTAATGTCAAATATCATTTCGACCAATTACACAAGTATAAAAAAATTAGAACAAAAAAGATAGGAAGGAATCTTGTTGCTTGGCCTTCTGAAATTGAGAAATTAAGAATTATTCATGAACTGTTGAGGGTGGAATAGATGGTTTTAGGTAACATCTTCAAAAAATTGTTGCTAGGAGGAGCATTCTCAGCAGAAGAAGGTAGAATTAAATTGTTCGGTCGTATGTACTGGACTCTTTATCCATCAAGAGCGCTGGCAAAAAATTTACAAAAGATTGGTGAGAAATTAGGTGAGGAATACTTGTATAAACTAGGTTATGAGGCTGGGGACGATGCGGCCGAAGAGATGCTTAAAGGAATGGGGCTTTTACCTAGGGGAGGTTGGCTAACCCAGAATGCGATAATTGAATTGTTGGATTTTATTGGTTTCGGCAAGCCCGAATTTATAGTATCCAAGATAGAAAAAAATGGTAAGCATCATATTATTTTACATATTAGAGAAAATCCTGTGATAGAGCACGCAGCAAATCTTTTCGGATCGAAATCGATTGTGTGTCATTGGTTCATGGGGGTGTATACCGCACATGGTGAAGTTGAACTAGGAATGAAAAATGGACGTTTTAAAGAAAATAAATGTCTTTGTAAAGGAGCACCTTACTGTGAATGGGAGACCAAGTGGATGTGAATATTTGTGCCATCGTTACATACCCTTTATCAGAAGTTAGGCGAACCAGTATTAGGAATTGTTAGTAGATTTCCTTACCCTATTCAAAGAAGCGCATTAAGAACATTTAGTGAAATTAGTAGAATTTGTTTACAGGGTGAAGGAAACCTTGAGTCTAGTTGGAGACAACTTGAGTACATTTATCAAAATAACCCTCATAATGCACCATGGCATTTTCTTGATCATACCATCTTAGATATGGAGGGATGTGCAGGTGCACGCAGTAGATTACATACAGTTAAAAGTAGATTGACTAGTTTATCCAAAAAATATGCTGTCGTGAATGGTGGTGTATATATACTAGATGTGGGTACAGGTCCAGGTTGGTATATTAATGAAGTAGTCAGAGATATTGGTGAAGAATGTGATATACATGCAACCTGTATCGACCAGAATAAGGAAGCTGTAAAATATGCTATTACACAGGCACAAAAATTTAACATAGATGGTCGTGTAGAATTTATTCATAGCGAACTTCGTGATCATCTATCAACCACAAAGCAAGAGTATGACATAGCACTATTAATCGGTGTACTTGATTATCTTCCAACACCACTTGGAATAAGAATGTTACGTTATATACGGGATAGATTAAAACCAGGAGGTACCTTACTTACATCAAATATGAAAGAGCATAATTTAAAATGGGCAATGGATGCAGTCGGCTGGAAGTTAGTATACAAAGATCGAGATGAAGTCAGGAATATACTTGAAAAAGCAGGACTTGAAGATATAACAACCGAAACTGAACCTGAAGGTGCATTTGTTATTGCAGAAGGAAAAAGATCCTAATCAAATATTTAATGGTTTATCCTTAACAGTTTTCATTAGTTTGAGTTCAAGTCCTTTACCACCAATTTCCATCGGATAAATATCCGCACCATGTTTAGTTCTCCGCATTTTTCTTATTATTAATGAGCGATTAAATGCACCAACAGCATATTCCAAATAATGTAATTTAACTACACTGTCTGACAGAAACTCTTCAAAGCCGAATCTACTCAGTGACTTCACATCAGTTTCAGGTATTTCAGTTATTAGTAAGCTTGTAACACCTAAACTCTTCAGAGATTTCATGAAAGCAAAAATCTCGGCTCTTATTTTACTTAAATCCATCTCACCTGTTTTCCAACCCATAGTAGCTACCGACAAGCTATCAAGTACAAACCTCTTAGCACCAACTTTCTTAATATTGTTAACTGTGGAAGTTGTCAACTCTCTAATACCAGTCGGTTCTAATGGTACCAGTAGTAACTTTCCTGATTGCATGTATTTTTTCAATTCTATGTCCCATCCAAATCTCCCAACATCCTGTAAGACATCATCTTCACTTTGTTCAAGAGTTATGTATAAACCACTTTCACCTTTTCTCAATCCATGTAAGAGATACTGCATACAAAACAATGTTTTTCCTGTACCAGTCTGTCCTGCGACTAGATTAATAGAGTTCTTAACAAGTCCACCTTCGATTAATTTGTCCAATCCAGGAATTCCGCTTTCAACTCTTTCTACAGGCATAATTATTATATTTCCTTTGAACTATTTACGTCCCCTAGTTAGTCTGACTTCAATCTCTGCCAGTTCTTTCAATAAAGCCGAGTAAGCGCCTTCAAGATTCTTTTCCGACAACTCCTGCTGATAATATTTGTCCTTTAGTTTTGCTATTATTGATTTTATCTCTTCCTCTCTTTTTCTGAGTTTAGACATTTCCATCCCCTTTTCATAAAAGACCCATACGGTTCCAATTGACAGAAAAACCACTCCTGTAGATACAGTTATAATTATCAATGGTGAGGTAGAGGGATCGAGCCATACTCTAAAGAGGTGGGACAATCCGATGAGGTTGACTCCAAGCGCAAGTGTGAAAAGATTGAAGGAGACATCCTTCGTTGGATTCATCATCTTTCCAAAATAAAAAATTGTATAAGTAGCAGTTGTCAGGCCCAAAAAAGCAAATAAATTTACTAAATTAGCTACTTCAAATTGGAAGACCATAATTATTACTAATTTTTTTAATTTAAGTTGTTAGCGCACACGCGACAGGCGGAGCGACCATCAAGTTGCATAACGAATTCACAATTTGGGTTTCATTTGCATCAATCAAACTATCTTCACCATAAACGCTCGATAGTGTCATCTCAGATGCGTCCAAACTATCATCCATTATTTCTTCCAGCCAAATCTGTTGCTTGTATTCATTAGCGAAAAATTCAAGTGTAGATTTCTGGTCAACACAATTATTGCATCCCATATTGTACTCAAATGTGATTATTGTCGCGCCATATTGTATTAGTGCGTCCCTCAGACTAGAATCGAGTTGATAATTGATTATGTTAGACTCGGGTAGTTGCGTGTTTTGTTTTGGGTAGAATGATTGTATCACCGCATATGCGAAGGTCGAAAAAAGCATGGTAGCTATAAGAAACAATCCTATCCATGCGGGTTTGACTTTGAGTTTCATAAACATTAATTTTAAAATTACTAATTTAAGAGCATGGTACTTGAAAGGCTTATAACAATACGGGAGGCTGTTAGGCATCCTTTGTGGATGTTCGTTATCGGAGCTTTGGTTTCTGTAATAAGCCTCTTTATAGCTTTTTTAGTGTTCCCTGAATCAGTGGGACTGTTTACGACGATTTTAGTGACTTTCATCATGACACCTTTTATGGTCAATCTTCTGACATACGAGGAGTTCATGACAGAGCTTGAAATTAAAAAAAGAATAATGGCAAATTTCTTCCAACGGCATTGGGATGTACTTTTAGTTTATACTGCATTCTTCGTCGGTATGATAGTCGCCCTATCTCTGACATTTATATTTCTTCCTGACGAAACCGTAGAAAAACTCTTTCAAGATCAGATAAATGAGATAAAATTGATTCGCGGCAACTTTATTTTTGCAAATACATTTCTGAAGATAACCACCAATAATGTCGGTGTTCTTCTGCTGTCGGTTTTGTTCGCCTTTATTTTTGGTTCAGGCGCGATATTTATCCTATCTTGGAACGCATCTGTTCTATCCGCAGCAATCGGCCTAACAGCCAAGTCTATCGGAGGCGTATCCGGCATACCAATTGCTGTAATCACATATCTACCCCACGGTGTGTTTGAAATAACCGCCTATTTTCTTGGTGGTATAGTAGGTGGGATGCTGTCCGCTCTGGTTATGAAGAAGAAAAATGAATTGTTTGGCGTCATGGTTAAGGATGGTATAAAAGTTCTTCTAGTCGCAATAGTTCTGTTGGTAATAGGTTCTGCAATAGAGACCACATTAATAGTTTCATAATTATTCCAGATAGATTGCTGGTTTGCCGTATTTGGCTCTTGACGCCCTGCCTTCGGGGTCGTGTTTATTTTTGTCTGATGCTTTGTAGATTTCTATTTTCCTGAAATCAAATTGTTTCTTCAAATAGTCTAAAGACTCTTTAAAGTAATTGAGCTCCTTGTCAGTTACAAAGTAGAGATGTGCGTTCTTCTTATTTCCAGCAAGCTTCAGCACATGATTCAAGTCATCTATAGTTTTTTTGAAAATATTTTCCAACTCCAGTATTTTGCCGTCAATCTTCTTTTCATCGGACTTGGGCCAAGGTCCCAATGCGACAAAGTTCTTGTTGCCTAATTTGTTCCATAGCTCTTCGCTTAGATGAGGAGTGAAAGGTGCTACAAGTCTTACAATCGATGATACGCATTCTTTTAAAACAGTTCTATTACAGTTCTTAATCCCGCCGCACCGGCCTATGTAATATTGCAGTTCGTTCAACAATTGAAAAACACTATACTGGATTCCGGATCTGAATTTCATTATTTCATAATTTTCAGTTGCACCTTTTATACTATTCTGCAATACAGTTTCCATGTATCTGTCCATATTGTTCACAGAATTTCTCGTTGCCTTCTTCAGAGTGTTTGCAAGTTGCTCTATGGAGGAAAGTCTGGAAGAAAATGTTTTTAATGAATCTTCTTTCCAATCTGCATCATCCATGTTTTCATTTGATGCTGTAATGTTTATTCTAACAAGATCAGCACCATGTTGTTCAATCAAATCTTTTAATGGAAAAATATTGCCTTTTGATTTCGACATCTTTTCTCCACTTACAGTAACAAATCCGTTTACACCATAAGCTTTAGGCCAGTATTTGGAATCGTTCCAGAGTGCCACATGATGAAACAGTGCATAAGTCAAATGATTCTGAACCAGTTCTTTGGCTGAAGTTCTTAAATCGAAGGGATAAAAATATTCAAATTCTTCTCGCATAGTTTTGATTAATTTCTCGTTTAATTTCGACTTCTTACTAATTGACTTGACATCACCTCTCTTCAAGAACACATAATCAAACACATCATCGGTTAATTTCTCGTCTGATATTTTCTCTTCATTGATTATCCGCGATATCGTATAATATGCCATGTATATCACAGAGTCGCTTAAAGTTTCAACAATCCACTCTTTATCCCACGGGAGCCTGGTGCCCAGTCCACTTTTTCTTGCGCACGCTTTATCATCCAACCAATCTACGGTATTCAGAAATTGCATTCTAGCTTCTTCCGGATAGAATTTCATTTGTGCAATGCATTGTTTGACCTTTTCTTTCCACGACTTGTCAGAAAATTTCAAGAACCATTGGTTCTCCAAGATTTTGACATGGCACCTGTTGGTGCATCTGCAGATTACAGGATTGCTAGCTTCCCACATTTTATCTGCGACATTTTGATTAATGAAATTTTCTATCAATTCATTCTTTGCTTCAGAAACTTTTTTACCTGCATAGTTCCCTGTAATTTCTCTCAGAATTCCTGTGTGAAATTCTTTTTTGTAGACCAACGAAGTAGCTTCATCCAGTTTTTTCGTTTCTTTAGTTGATTTAATTCCCATTTTCTCAGAAACTTCTACAGCAGGATACTCTCCATAGCCTTCGATTTTTATCACAGAAATTGGTGATATCCCCGAGTTCAATTCTTTTAATGCAACATAATCGTAGGGTGCATGTGCCGGTACAGACATTACAATTCCGGTAGCTGTCGCAACGTCTACAAAATCGCCTTGCAAAATAGGTATTTTCTGGTTTGTCACAGGATTTACTACAGATTTGCCGATTAACTCTTTAGCAGATAATTCATGAACGACTTCTACATTTTTTAACTGGTCTTTTAGTTTTTGAACAGCTTCTCTGCTTATTATCCAGTCTTCTTTTCCGATCTTTACGTGAACATATTTTTCATTAGGATTAACCCATAGATTAGTAACGCCATAAATAGTTTCAGGCCGCAATGTCGAACACGGTAATATTTCATTGCCAAGTTTAAACTTCAATAAAACAAATTCGGTAGGACTCTCACCTTCACCTTTCAGTCTGTCATGGTCACCTGTCGGTGATTGGTCATGTGGGCACCATATTACAGGATGAGTCCCTTGTGTGACATAACCTTTCCTTTTCAAAGTGTTATATTGCCATTCAATAAAACGGTTATAAGTTGGTGTGATGGCAGTAACAAAAGTTCTTCTCCAGTCGACAGAATAACCAATTGATTTAAAATCTTCAATGAACCCTTTCATCCAAAATCTAGCAACCGTCTCAGCACCACTTTTTATAAATGTTTTCAAATCCTTTTCAGTAGCGCCATACATCTTGAAAGTTTCAATCTGCGACTTGTCACCTTTCTTTAATCTCTCTACAGTTCCCAGTATGGGCTCGCCAGTAGCGTGAAATCCTTGCGGGAATAAAACATTGAATCCTTGCATTCGTTTGAATCTAGCATAAACATCACCACGAGTAAAGGTAAATCCACCGCCAATATGAGGCCTGCCGTTCAAGTAGGGATAAGGAATTGTGATGAAGAATTTTTCCTTTTTTGGATTCACATCAGCCTCAAATGTTTTGGCTTTAGACCATTTAGTCTGCCATTTCTTTTCTAACTTTTTGAAGTCCATTAATAACACTTGTAAATTTTACAAGATAAATTCTTTGTAATATTCTGAGGAAAAATGTAGTATCTACGCACTAGATATTTATTATACATTTTCTCGCTTCTGATTATATTATCTTCCGATATGTTCTATTTAGGCACGTTTCGATACACTCTTGTTCGTGATGCTTCTCTAATAGCCGCTTCTGTCGCTACTGTTCTCGGATCCTTCATAGGGTCCCAGTCAGGAAGTGCCAGTTCCATAGTTTGATTTTTTTGCGCAATTACTGCTACGTAATATCCGTCCATCTTTGCTAGATATCTGTTTCCTGTGACTATCTCTTGTGCAGGTCTATCCTGTTCGTGATAAATTCCAGCCCGGATTCGTCTTTCTCCATATCGTACCTTTCTTACAAGTATACTTACTCTAGGTTCTCTTTCAGGCAAATCCACCATTTTCACCTCCTGTCATTTCTCCTATTTTGATAAAAATCCAACGGAAGTCCTAATGAGGGTCCTAACATTTTTACTAGCTCAGAACTTCTGGCATTTGCAATTCCTCTTGCAGATGATGCAATGAGATGATGGCGTCCATTGTCTCTTAAATAAACGTGTCCATCAGGACCCATTTCGAGCATTGCGGTAGCAGTTCTACCATATGTGTCTTTGTATGAAATTGTTCGTAAATGAGAATAATCACTACCCGTATTAACCAACTCCTTTAGTGGAAATTCTTAGGAACAGTTCCTGTGTTTGGGTCCTCTGCCACCTTGCAGAATCCTCCCCTATTGCCCCTTTGATTTGAGAGCCGATAGAGGAAGTGTGAATGAATTTAAAACCAGGTAAATAGTTCTAGAAAAAACATTTCTCATTATGCTTTTGACCGATTCTATTAAACTCATCAACAACCACACGGTTATTTCTACATTTGATTAAAACTTTAAAGTTTATAAATATTATTGATTGTCATGCCCGCGTAGCTCAGCCTGGATAGAGCAGCTCCCTTCTAAGGAGAAGGTCGAGGGTTCGAATCCCTCCGTGGGCACAATCTTTAAACTGACAAAAAGCCAACTAGGATTAGATGACACGAATAATCGGTATAGTTTCTGGTAAGGGCGGTGTTGGAAAAACAACTCTAGTTTCTAACTTATCACATACTTTAACAGAATTAGGCAAGGACGTCACAGCAGTTGACGCGAATTTAACCACTCCACATCTCGGGTTGCATCTAGGATTTCACATGGTTCCGAAATCATTGCATGATTTTTTGCGAGGAGATGCAAAACTGAAAGACGTCATTTATTTTCATCCATATGGTTTCAAAATCATACCTGCAGGATTGTCTGTAAATGATTTGGTCGGTGTTAATGCCGACAAATTACAAAGCCTGACATTAAATCTTATGGGCAAGACTGATTTCGTTTTGATTGATTCCGCGCCATCGCTAGGCAAAGAGGCAACACTATCGTTGAAAGTATCAGACGAAATAATCCTGCTGACCAATCCGAATCTACCTGCTGTGTTGGATGTGTTGAAAGTTGCCAAAGTTGCGGAAAAACTGGGCAAAACAATTTTGGGTGTAGTTGTGAACCGTGTCAATAAAAAAGAAAATGAGCTGTCTTCATCAGAGATTGAAGATTTTGTCAAATATCCTGTGATTGCCGAAATACCCGAAGATGTGAATGTACAAAGATCGCTGGCAGCAAGAACAGCTGTTGTCGATTACAATCCCAACTCATCCGCAGCGATAGAAATGAGAAGATTGGCACACTATCTTGTTGGTAAGAAATTTGATTACACCCAAGGAATATGGGAAAAAATATTGGATATGTTCAGATAGTTACAATCCTTCCAAATTAATCTCAAAAGCAGAACAAGGCATTTCTAATCCCCATTGTTCTAAAACTGCAGGAGATATCTCACCAATAATACCAATTATTTTTTCACCAGACACTACAACAGCCTGTCTTCCTTCTAAAAATGTTCCACTCGAATTTTCTTTAAATGAGTAACTTACATCCATTTGTTTCAACATAGATTCGACTAACCCCTTAACTTCAGCATAACCAGCCTTAGAATGTGAAATAATAAACGCAACTTTCCTTATAGTTTTCGACATCGTTTCTTCATTATTATCAGGAACAACAACATCACCAACTTCAAAAATATTCTGCGGATATTCGACATGCTTGTTTGCAGACAAAACTCCCATCAAACTTGGCAATAACCAATTCCTAAGACATACATACTCTTCCGAAACAGGATTTTCCAATTCAATTACATTTTCATGTTTAGCATTCATTTTGTCAAATAAATTCTTCTGATTAGTTAACACAGGTCTGATAATTTCTTGGAATCCGTATCCAACTAACAACTGTCTGATTTTGCTAGAAAGTTTTTCTACAGCATGTGACTTACCAACAGTAGCTATGCTTGGCAAATGGGAAATAAAATTATTAAACCCATATCCAATGGCCACATCTTCCATTATATCCACTTTATGCAAAATGTCAGTTCTATACGCTGGAACAAAAACTCTTAATACACCTTTATTTTCTGTAACATCATACCCCATTCTACTAAGCGCATCTATTACGTCACTTTTTTTGAGGTCCAACCCGATTAATTTGTTTATTTCATCAACACCGACATCCATAAAACTAGAATTTAAGTTGGGTGTAACTTCTGATTTTTCACCAAGAAATATTTTTACAGATTCTATTATGCATCTGCGTTCAGCAAAATTTGTTACGATTATGTTCAACGTCTGCAGAACAGCTTCCTTATCAGTTCCTGTCAGTTCGACTAAAATACTCTTCGTTTTTTCTGTCACACGTGTTTTTTCAGCATTTATTATTGGCGGGAAACTGAAAATTCCTTTCGCATCAGTCCATACAGGAAACTTCTTCAAACCGGATAAAATATGTCCGTATTCTTTACCTTTAGGGATTTTTTCCAGTGCTTCGGCTAGGGTCATTTCCTCATTCGTATCCAATGGAACAATTTTTTCACTTGGATTGACTTCTATGTAATTGATGTTCGATATAATTTTGTCAAAATCATGAATGCCAATAGCAACCTTCTTTCTCTTTCTGCCAATGGTATCTGTCAAAACATCTTGTATGTTCATCAGACTTTTGATAAATGCATCGGTAATCACGACATTCTTGATAACTGCCGCTGCAAGATACGGCCTGTAAGGAAGATAAGATGCCTTAACTTGCAGTTTTGGACTGTCAACTGCATATTTCTTCAAACCCATTTGCAATCCCAGATAGTGTTTTACAGATCTTGCCAAACCTTCTATACCAAATAAGTCTGGTCTATCTGGCGTCAGTTCAATTGTTATTTCCTTTTCATTTTTGTCTTCGACATTTGTTTTCATCAAATGAATAACTTCTTCCAATTGTTCGTCTGAAAGTTTTTTGCCTATTAAATTCAACAGATCTTTTTTGTCATATGTAATTGTCGGCATTATTTCACCATCTCTTTATTCCTTAACCACTCCAAATCATCGGAATACAGATATCGCATATCACCAATACCAAGCTTTATCATTGCCAGTCTTCCTATTCCTAGTCCCCATGCTAGAACTGGGACTTCTATACCTAGCGGTAACGTGACTTCAGGTCTGAAAACTCCTGCTCCACCAATCTCTACCCACCCCAAATCTTTAATTAGCGCTACACCCTCAACACTGGGTTCCGTGAATGGAAAATATGATGGTTTGAATTTAACTTTTTCAGCGCCTACGGTCTTCACAATTTCTGCCAGATATCCCAACAAATGTCGGAATGTTAACCCTTCTCCGACTACAATACCCTCGCACATATCAAAATCGATAGCATGTTTTGCATCAACGACATCAGGCCTGAAGTTTCTATGAATGACAAACATTTTATGTGGTATATCTTCTCGTTTCAAGTTTGCTAAAGTCCTTGCTGATACCGCCGTAGTTTGACTTCTAAGAACTAATCTTTTCGCAAGTTCAAAATCCCAATTACCCCATCCTTTGCTTCCAGTTATCCAACCTTTCTTATGAGTTTCCTCTACACGTTTCCATAAATCTTTGTCAGCAACCTTTCCTTGTTTAGGCTCTTTAACCATGAAAATATCATGAATGCCTCTTGCTGGGTGATCACTTGGCATGAACAAAGCATCGGCATTCCAGAAATTCAATTCAACTAACGGACCTTTTGCTTCTACAAATCCCAAACCAATTAATTTTTCCCTTACTTCTTCCATAACTTGCCTATAGGGATGCAATTTACCAGGATATACTTTCGGTACAGGAGCGCTCACATCATACTTTTGGAATTTTACCCGCTTCCATAATCCACTTTTCAATAATTGTGGTGTAAGGTTTGTAACTTCCTTGCCAACTAATTTATCAGCTTCACTTGTAATGACTTTTTTTATCAGCTTTCTCTGTAGAAGAACATTGATTAAATTCTGTTCAACCTCTTCTCCTTTATCAATTCTTTCTAGTGCTTCTTGTTCAGGAATTTTCTCAGGGTATTTTGCCAGTACTAAATCCTTGCCAAATGATTTGGCCCATTTGTTTTTCAGTGCCCATTGCAATCCGATATAGAAATTCCCTGTACTTTTTTTGACTTCGTCGAATGGCAGAGATTTCAATGATTGTCGATTCAAAACATCAACAAGCTGTTTCTCGGGGAGACCATCTTTCAGATACTGCCTGCCTTCTTGTGTCAGCTCATATTTTTTCATATATACAAATTTCCTTTTCCAATTATTAAGCTCAGAATAGCTGAAACATGATTAGATAAGATATAGCTGCAGTTCATCAAATAAATTGGAGGTGCATCACAATCCTACTTTTATTATGCAACCAAAGTTTATAAGTTTATTTTCCATAAACAAGCTTTTCTGCGATTGGCAACATCTTCTCTCTCTTCTTCTGGTGCTGTTCCAAAAACTTGATAACAATTTCTGTAATCTCTTTTTTCATTTCACCATCAAGCAACCTTCCAGATTTGTAATCATTATACACTTTCTCAACCTTGCTGTCATCATCAACAAAATGGTAATAGTACAGCTCATAAACAACGGAATCTTCTGGTATACCACCTAATTCCCTTTGTTCTTCTAAAGTTTTTCTACCGCCAGTTAAAGCCATACTAATTTTCTTTTTCACCAATTCAGGAGAATCATTTAGTGTCAACATGGATAACGGGTCTCGTTTGCTCATCTTACTTTCACCATTCAAAGCTCGGAAGAATTTGTGCACAATCGTTGCAGGTCTGATGAAACCGAATTCTTTTTCAAATTTGTCAGCTATGTCACGGGTTAAAAATATATGCGGTACCTGATCACATCCTACAGGAACAAGAACAATCTTAGGTCCGCCGAATTCCTCTAATTGCGGTAATAGAATATCACCAGCTTGTGTGAATGCAGCAAAATACAATCCCAATTGTCTTTCACCATAAAGGTTTTTCATATGATTAGTTGTCACTCTTCTGCTGAAGAGATATGCAAGATTCATTACACGCCTTTCTTCAGACTGTCGATAAATGTATGCATTCTTAGGATCTAAGCCAAGTGCAAGCAGATCAGCGACATTATGAACAGCAGTTTTAGCCTGCACATCAAGAGATAAATTATTATCAACCATCCCTTCTAAATCTGCGATTGCAAAGAAGACTTTCGCCTTGAATTCTTTCTGAAAATAAATTATTTTCTCAGCCGTGATTTTGCTCCCTAGATGAAATTCATTCGTAGGCTTGATGCCAGTCATTATTGCTAAAGGTTTTTTTTGTTCATTTGCATCTAGGAATTTATCGAAATCTATATGTCCAAAATCTATGCCTCTCCGAAGGAATCTGCTAGGGTTTTTTATTTTCTTCAAAAGTGGTTTGTCAACTTCTTTCAATCCAAATTGTTTAATGACTTTGGAATAGTCTTTGACTACGGATGAACCGAATGGGTCTATTATATTTTCATCTGCCATACAATCTCCTTGAAGAGTAATTTAGAAATATGAGTAAATAAAATCCACAATTTAAAGCATGAACCATTGGAGCATACCACTCAGCTTTATTTAATAACCTCAACAATTTAAACTTTACGACAGTGCTTCCATCACTTGGTCACATGTTCTGTACGACCCTTGTCCAATACATGCTCTGTCGGTATTGCCGAAATTGTCATAATCTCCTACTCCGGGGTTATCCTTGCACCATTGTAAAAATTTGTAGTCGCAACTGTCTTTTTGGGCAAGGTCAGATATTTTACCCGATTGACTAGACCAGATTACGGCAACTATAAACATCATCAGGATAACTGTGATCAAAATAGGTGCGACAGAATTCTTCGAAGTTTTTCGAGTCTTCCGAGTTCCCATAATCATAATTATAATGAACCCGTATTTAAAGGATACTGGCATATCCAGATTCTTTAATAGCACAGTTTATTGTGTCGTTGATTATAATCATACTGAACGTCTATAATTATCGAATGATTCGACAAGAGCGTGAAGTTTAAAAACTTTAATAAACAGTTGATACTTATGGCAAACTTTACGATAGTCATCAACGAGCCGGAAACAAGGAAATCTTATCAGACTCAGGTGGAACAAGATAAAGGAATTGCTCTTATCGGGAAGAAGATTAGCGATGAAATTACAGGCGATTTACTTGGATTATCCGGATATACCCTAAAAATTACTGGCGGAAGCGATAAAGACGGATTTCCGATGCATCCCTCAATCCAAGGTCAAGGAAGAAAAAAAGCTCTTTTAACCGAGCCACCAGGCTTCCATCCAGAATTCAAAGGGGAGAGAAGAAGAAAAACAGTCCGCGGAAACACGATATCGCAAGATATCATCCAGATAAATTGCAAAGTTTTAAAGAAGGGCGAAAAGCCGTTAGAAGAAATCTTAGGAAAGAAGGAAACAAAAACCGATGGAGGTGAAGGAAGTACAGCAAAAGCAAGTTGATTCTAGGCTGATACCTGAAGTCAACATAGGAATGGTCGGTCATGTTTCTCACGGTAAAACAACTTTAACGAAAGCACTGACAGGAAAACTAACTCTAACTCATTCTGAAGAATTGAAACGAGGAATAACAATAAGATTAGGGTATGCCGATGCAACTATTTACAACTGTTCAAAATGTGGGAAATACGGTTCTAGCAAAAAATGCATTTACTGTTTTTCTGACGCAGAACCTGTCCGCACAGTAAGTTTTATTGATGCACCCGGTCATGAGACTCTAATGGCTACGGTCTTGACAGGAGCCAGCCTGATGGACGGTGCTATACTTCTGATAGCCGCAAATGAGAAATGCCCGCAACCACAAACACGGGAACATTTAACAACATTGGAAGTCGTCGGAATAAAAAATGCCATCATTGTCCAAAGCAAGATAGATTTGGTAACAAAGGAACAAGCTTTAGAAAATTACAACCAGATAAAAGAATTTGTAAAAGGAAGTATACTTGAGAACGCACCTATCATTCCTATTTCAGCACAGTATAATATGAACATAGACGTTTTACTGGAGTCTATTCAAAATCTCATACCAACTCCTGAGAGAAATTCGGATGTAGACCCTCTGATGTTTGTTGCCCGTAGTTTTGATGTCAACCGGCCAGGAACCAAGCCCAAGGGACTGTCCGGTGGCATAATTGGAGGTTCAGTTGTTCAGGGAAAGTTTAAAGTTGGGGATGAGATAGAAATAAAGCCAGGCGGTTTGCGTAAAAACTCATACCAGCCATTGAAGACAACCGTCATAAGTCTAGAAAAGGGAAAATTAAAATTAGAAGAGGCAGGTGCAGGCGGACTTTTGGGAGTGATGACAGGATTGGACCCTTCACTAACGAAATCAGACGGTTTAGTTGGTAATGTAGTCGGACTGCCAGGAAAATTACCATCTGTTATGGATTCATTAAATTTAGAATTACATTTGCTTGAAAGAGTAGTTGGTGCAAAAGAGCTTGCAGCAGTAGAGCCAATCAAATTAAACGAAACACTTTTAGTAAACACTGGCACAAGCAGATCAATCGGTAACGTCACTTTGACTAAGAAAGGCGTGATTCAATTGAATCTAAAGATTCCTGTCTGTGCTAATACAAATGATAGGGTGGTTATTTCAAGACAAGTCCAGGGAAGATGGAGATTGGTTGGATATGGAATAATAAAATAAAACTAACATAGTGTATCAGACTTCCCATCATTTACAACACAGCAGTTTTTGAAATCACATATTCCTTTTGTTTTACATACACAACTCCCACAGTCACCATCGTTGTTACAAATTTTATATTTAGGAGCCTCTTTTGGAGGCGCAGATGGAACCTCACCAACACCGCCGCCAGTACCGACAGTTATTTCACTGCATTTTGTATAGGAACTATCAACTGATTTACATTCAGAAATCACGGCCTGAAAATCTGAATATTTAGCATCCCCCGATTTGGTTATACAATACTGCAAAAATTTGTTATCGCAAATTGTTTTGGCACTCTGGCCACCAAATTTTCCACCAGTTGTAGCAAACCAATACCCAACAAGACCTATTACAGCTACACCAAGAATAAGTGCTATTATATAAGGTACTGCAACAGCTTTTCGCATAATCAGAATTAGGTTTTATTAAACTAAAACATTTATCCAGTGCAACTAACAGTAGCCACAACGCTTCTTCCCGATGGCGGTATTATTCTATAGACACAGCTTCTTGGTGTTCCAAGGACAGTACAACCTTCTGCTACAGCGCCGGTAGCTGGATCATCACCGTCAGTTAATGTGGCTGCAGTCCCAGGTGCAACCGTAGCGACATTTCCACTAGGCCAAAATGAACTTCCTCCTTGTCCAGACGTTCTTGTTATCCTGACTGACCCACATGAAACACTAACACCATTCGCTACAGCACCAGAAGCTGCTAAACAGTTATCAACATCATAACTTATGTCAGTAGTTCCGACATTTCTAACCGAAATAACAGCATTCACTCTATTATTACAATAAGCATCAACCAATTCCAACCCCTGCGTCTGCTGCGTAAACGCCCCGGAAATATAAAGATAAGCCGTCCCTGCTAAAGCAATTGTAATCATCAGCATCAGAATAGTCGCAATGACTGTTGATATTCCTTTCATCTAATGTCAACCTTTATAAATATTTTGGTTATCAGTATTTAAATACATTGATTTAATTTTCATATAAAACTAACTAAATTTAAAATTACAGAATATTATCCAGTGCAACTAACAGTAGCCACAACGCTTCTTCCCGATGGTGGCGTTATTCTATAGACACAAGTTCTCGGAGTTCCACCTGTGGTACAGGCAGTATCAATCAAGTCAGATGTAGTACCAGGTTCCATAGTCGCATCATTACCGTCCAATGCAGCAGTTCCACCACCCGAAGTTCTCGTTACCCCTATATTTCCACATGTTACCGTATTGCCTGATGCTGGGTTACAATCGCCATTTACAAAACCAATATCGGTTGTTCCAACATTTCTGAATGTGACTCTAGATGTTGTGCCTGCAGAGCAATAAGCATCAACCAATTCCAACCCCTGCGTCTGCTGCGTAAACGCCCC
>CAZMWU010000012.1:0-18033 GCA_964570195.1 uncultured archaeon | reverse complement strand
CGGCCACTCGGGATTCGGAATATCTGCGAGCTGTGCAGTGTCATACCCCCCAGAGGGTACATATCATAGATTCGGAACTATGTGGGTGAGATAGATCATAATTGTTAACGTTCTCTCTACTTTTCCATTCCTTTCTCAAACCACTTGAGCGGAATCAGAATTATCAAAATTAAGGCTGTAGCCAATGTAGCTACCGTATAATTTCCTAGACCGACCAGAATGCCTATAGCTGCCAAGCTCCAAATTTCTGCAGCTGTAGTCAATCCTCTTACCCTGTCCTTTGCTTGGAATATAATTCCTGCACCAATGAAACCAATGCCTGTGATGATACCTTGTATAATTCTCGATAAGTTTTCTCCGTCACCAATAAAACTCAACCCTGTAATAGTAAACAGACAAGCACCAAGAGAAACAATAGCATGCGTCCTCAATCCAGCAGGCTTTTTGTGTATCTCCCTCTCGAGACCTATTAACATGCCCAATCCAGCCGATAACAAAAGCTTAATTATAATCTCAGTCTCTGCAACCATTAATTAGATTATATGCTTTCTTTTAATTAAGAGTGGGCTTTGACAGCCTTTACAATCTTTCCTCTTATTCCTTTATCAGTCATCCTAGGAATTATGTAATTCTCATTTAATTTATTTTTTGGTACGCAATTTGCTAAAGTATATGCCGCAGCTAATTTCATTTCATCAGTTATCTTTCTTGCTCTAATATCGAACACTGCTCTAAACAAAGCCGGGAAAACTAAACTGTTGTTGACCTGATTGGGATAGTCGCTTCTTCCTGTGGCAATTATCCTAGCTCCTGCAGCTTTGGCATCCTTTGGATTTATGTCAGGCTCGGGGTTTGTCAAGGCAAAAACAATCGCGCCATTAGCCATGGAACTCACCATTTCTTTTGTTATGCTGTTTGGTTTGCCGGTCAATCCTATAAGAACATCGGAATTTCTCACAACATCGCCCAAGCTACCAGTAAGCTTGTTCGGGTTGGTAATCTTTGAAATCTCTTCCTTGTAGATGTTCATATTATCTTTCCTGCCTTCGTATATTGCACCAACAGAATCCGCAATGATGACATTCCTTGCTCCAGCTTTCACTAACATCTTTGTCACGCCTATGCCTCCTGCGCCGGCGCCAGCAACAACTATTTTTACGTTTTCCAGTTTTTTCTTGAGGATTTTCAAGGAGTTTAATAAGGCTGCAAGTGCGACTATGCCAGTCCCATGCTGATCATCATGGAAAACTGGTATATCCAATTCTTTTTCCAACTTGTCTACAATTTCAAAACATCTTGGAGAGTCTATGTCCTCTATGTTTATTCCGCCGAATGTGGGCGATATCCTTTTCACTATGTCAACTATCTCGTTAGGATCTTTTGTGGACAAGCAAATTGGAATTGCGTCTACATCGCCGAATAATTTAAACAGCAAGGCTTTTCCTTCCATTACAGGCAGTGCAGCCTCTGGACCTATGTCGCCTAAACCTAGAACTCTGCTTCCATCCGTGACTATTGCTAGAGTATTCCACTTGGAAGTATATTCGTATGCCAATTTCTTGTTTTTAAAAATCTCCATTGACGCAGATGCCACACCCGGAGTATAAAGCAGTGTAAGATCTTTTAGGGATTTGACTGCATATTTGCTTTTGATTTCTATTTTCCCTCTGAGTCTTCTGTGCAGATTCAATGCTGCCTTTTTAACATCCATAATTACCAATTAGTTTTATAGTTTAAACGTAAAATAAGTTTATTGCAGGTGATTGATTATGGCAGAAAAGAGTTTGGTTGATGGAGCGAAGATTTACAAATGTGGAATCTGCGGATTTGGCTACAAGGATAAGGATACCGCAGAAAAATGCCAAACTTGGTGTTCATCCCATAAAAGCTGCAATCTGCAGATAACAAAGAATGCAATATACTTCCCAAAATAATTCAAAATCTTTTTAAAAGCTAAAGATAAGTTATATTTTACTTATTATAGGAGATTACAACATGGTCAAAGTTCAATTGGTCTACACTAAACAATGCGTATATTGCCCGACGACCAAACAATTGTTCAAAGATTTGAAGAAACATTACAAGTTCGACTATGAGGAAATAGACGCAATGTCTCCTGAAGGTCAGAAGCTGGTTGTGAAATATTCTATAATGGCTGTGCCTTCTATAATTGTCGATGGAAAATTACAATGGACAGGGATTCCTCAACGAGATAAAGTAATAGCTGTAATTGGTAAGTAACATGCCTGAAGATGAAGAAGAGCTTGTGGGAAAATATACTCAATTGGTTTTTGAATGCACTGTCTGCAAGAAAGTTTACAAGAAATCTGGCATATGTAAAACATGCGATGAAATGCTAAAGCCTAAGGGTGGTTAAGTTCACTGAAAGTGTGTACGATACAATTGTAATAGGTGGCGCGGCTGCCTCATTAACCGCTGCAATCTATGCCGCGAGAAGAGCCATGAAAACACTTGTCATTGCTAAGAGCATTGGCGGGCAAGCTGCGATGACAGATGTGATTGAGAACTATCCTGGATTCTTGTCTATTGGTGGAATTCCTCTGATGAATAAAATGCTGAAGCAGGCGATGAAAGCTGGTGCTGAAGTTATTTACGAGGAAGTGAATTCTATAGAAGAAATTCCGAATGCAAACAATGGTAAACCTATGTTTACAGTCAAGACTACTGGTGGTAATAATTACAAAACTAAAAGTGTGATTCTTTCCTATGGAAAAACTCCAAGGACTTTGGATGTTCCTGGCGAAGGCGAGTTTGGAGCTAAGGGTGTGTCTTATTGTGTTACATGTGATGGCCCATTGTTTAAAGGAAAGAAAGTTGCTGTGGTTGGCGGCGGTAATTCCGCACTTGAAGGAGCTGAATATCTGAGCAAGATTTGTCCGAAAGTTTACTTGATTCATCGAAGGGATGAGTTCAGAGGATTTGAATATTTGGTTGGGGAAGTGAAACGAAGAAAGAACATAGAGATTCTTTACAATACTGTTGTAAAGGGGATTAAAGGTGAGCATACAGTTCATTCTATTGTTGTGCAAAATACTGTGAATAATGAAACTAAGGAAATACCTGTTTCGGGTGTGTTTGTTGAAATTGGTTCTGTAACTAAAACTGAATTCATCAAGCAGTTGGTTAAATTGGATCAGCTAGGACAAGTGTTGACTACGAACAATGCTGAAACTTATTATCCTGATAGTGACAAGGTTAGATCTGGAATTTTTGCTGCAGGTGATATAACACAGACACCGTTCAAGCAGATTGTTGTTTCTGCAGGAGAAGGATGCAAAGCTGCATTACAAGCTTACAATTATCTTGCTGGTCAGCAACCTACTTTTGTTGCTGATTGGGTATCTAAGAAGAAGCATTAATTTTGACATACTTTTCTATCTTCAGATGATCAGCCATTTCTCTTGTAAGAATTGCATAATATTTTGTTGGTTTCTCTATTACACTCCATTTTTTCTTATACGCCTCATCACCTACCTCAAGGTCGTAATATTTTATCCTTTTTGATACTGTTCTTTCAATGTCTTTTTTTAGAAGAAATGTAGGAACCGACCTGTTTTTGTATTTCCTGTTCCACCAACACCCAAAGTAATAGATTGTATCTTTTTCTTCCATTGCAATGTGAACTGCTACCAGTTCGTTATTCAGATATGCGCTAATTGTATAACATTTCTCTTTCCATAATTGTAGTCTTCTTTCAAAATCCCTTTTATTTTCTTTCCAGAGTTCAAGAAACCATTTCTTGCTTTTGTCAAGAGCGCTCTTTTCATTATATACAAGCTTCAAATCAGTATTCTTTTTTTCTATCCTTTTCAGATCCTTTCTTAAACTGTTGTCGATTTTTATTTTATCAAAACTATCAGGAAGCTCTATTATGTTTGTAAAACTTTGTTTATCCTTTGAAATAAAACCGACAGAACAGTTTGGATGTATTTCAGTGACATAGAAAGGTTTAGGTAAATTTTTCAAATCTTTTTTTTCCAACCATGCATACGGAAGAAACCATATATCCCTCAATGTCCAGTAAAATAGCTTAGTTCCTGCGATATGCTCTTTAACAAATTCCATTAATGTTCTCCTTGATTATGCCAGTCCCAAAAGACTTCAAGTTCGTGAGCTCTCCAATTACCACCTATATTTTTGAGATATTCCTTTTCCTTCTGCGTTGCAACAACATGCGCCTCGTCATCAAGTTTTAGGCCAAATTTCTCGACTAGAAACTTTTCAATCACTTCATGCACGCACAATGCTTTAAATGACTTTTTCCTCTCTGCTTCGCTGAAACTCTTATCGATGAAGACTTCTTTCATCTTCCTGCTCCACTCTGCAACATGGTCTTCTTTTTTGATTGTGAATTTGTCGGCTATTCGATGACCAAAAAAATCAAGTGAAACCTTCCTGCCTGAAAATTTTACACTACTAACAGGTGACTTCAGAAG
The DNA here is from genome assembly GCA_964570195.1 of uncultured archaeon. Taxonomy (GTDB): domain Archaea; phylum Aenigmatarchaeota; class Aenigmatarchaeia; order CG10238-14; family SCSR01; genus JACOWB01. The sequence continues at coordinate 13,576 of CAZMWU010000012.1, read as the reverse complement.
AACCCTCATAAAGGTTTGACGCAGTGTTTCAAGTCGTTTGTTAGCCTGTTTCATAATTAAATCTAGTTTTATATCTATTCATTTCTTCGGTTTTCTTTTCCACGCTTCAGCCATTTTGATTCTTCTTATTGTTGAGGGGTGTGTGAACAGCCAGAATTCTATCAATGGATGTATTCTTAGTTCGGAAAGGTGCATATCAGCAAGTCTTTTTTCCATTGATGCTTGTGCAAATGGTTTTTGGACATGTTCCAGTGCAAACTTATCGGCTTGGGATTCCCTCCATCTCGAGTGTGCATTTGACAGTGGCATTAACATGAATGCGAGTATGCCGTTGACCATCCCTATTAATGTCAATGAAGCCAAGTCGCCTATATCCTGTATATGGAATGCTGGTGCGAATATTCTAACTGAATAATCTATAGCAAACAATGCTGGAAAAATTATAATTGCTTCGAGAATCAATCCACGTATTATATCTTTGTTGATATAATGCCCTAGTTCGTGGCCAACCACTGTTTCTACCTCGTCCTTGGTGAAGTTATTTAACAAATTATCAAATAATGCTATATTCTGCTGATTTCCAATACCATAAAAGAATGCATTTGGTTTTACAGATTTTTCACTTTCTTTAACGATAAAAACATTTTTGATGTTTGTAATGCCCAGCTTTCTGCAGAGGTTGAGAATTTTTTGTTTCATTGCCTTGTCTCTGTAAGGTTCGGTTTTCCACATGAAAGGAACTATAAACAACGGGTAGACGTAGTTCATGACTAGTGAGAAGATGATGTAAAATATTCCGGCGAATACCCACCATAACGAGAATGTCCTTATCGAGAAATAAAGAAGCCATATCATGATTAGAGAAAGTATGTAATAAATTAGATTCCCTTTCAGGTAGTCCTTGAACCATCCTGAGATTTTGTACCGCGTGAGCTTGAACTTGCGGTCGTACAAGAAAGTGGAGTAAAGCACGACTGGAAACCCTGTGATGGTGAATATCGACAATATCAAGAAACCGTAAAACAGAGTTGGAAGAGGATATTGAATAACGAATTCTCTAATTGTGATGTTTAATCCACTGAATAGAACGGTCAGCCCTGTTACCAACGATATCAATAAGCTGAGGAAATATAGCAGTAACTTGCCCCTGCGATAGCTCTTGGCTATTCTTCTCTTTTTTGGGTCGAATTCGTACGGGTATTTTATTCTTGACATATGATCAAAACCATTTTAAAAATTAATTAGGGTATTTTTACGTAAATAATAATAGTAATCATATGGAACTTGAGAATTTTGCTGATGAATTTGGGCCTGAGTATGTGATTGAAGTTTATGATAAGAAGATTGGGTTGAAAGGAGTTCTTGTGATAGATAATACCAGTCGTGGTGTTGGTAAAGGTGGAATCCGGATGACCCCAACTGTAGATGTTCCTGAAGTTTTTAGGCTAGCAAGAACGATGACATGGAAGAATGCTCTTGCTGAACTACCGTTTGGAGGAGCCAAAGCTGGAATTAAAGCTTCCTCTGAAGATATCAAAACCCCTGAAAGAAAGAAAGCGTTGATACAAGCATTCTCGAAAACATTGAAACCCATTGTGCCAAAGTTGTATATAGCCGGACCTGATGTCAATACTGGTGAAGAAGAGATGAAATGGTTTTTCGAAGCCAATGGTGATTGGAAGTCATGCACTGGAAAACCTGCGGGTGTATGTATGAAATTATTCGGCAAGAAAGGTGAAAAGTGTGGGATACCGCACGAATACGGCTCTACAGGATTTGGTGTAGCACATGCTACTGTTGTAGCTGCGAATCATATAGGTTTGGACATTAAAGGAGTTACTGTTGCTATAGAAGGGTTTGGTAATGTTGGTACTTTTGCTTCGCAACACTTGTCAGATTTTGGTGCGAAGATAGTTGCTGTTAGCGACAGTAAAGGTGTGGTTTATAATGAAAATGGCTTGAATGTTAAGAAACTGTATCAAGTGAAACAAAAAACCGGAAGTGTGGTTAATTACAAGCCTGGGAAAGTTTTGCCTAATAAAGAAATATTTGAACTACCTGTAGACATCTTGATTCCTGGAGCTCTGCCTGATATGATAACAAAGGATAATGTGAACAATGTAAAAGCTAGGATAGTTGTTGAAGCTGCAAACATACCAACCACACCAGAAATGGAAGAGATTCTGCATAAGAAGGGAATTTTAGTTGTGCCTGATTTTGTTGCTAATGCTGGCGGTGTGATTTCAAGCTATGCTGAATACCGCGGTCATAACCCTAAGAAGATGTTCGAGCTTGTGGAGAAGAAAATTAAGAGGAATGTGAAGATTGTTTTGGATAGAGCTGAGAAAGAAAATGTGAAGCCTAGGGATGCTGCATTAAAGATTGCTCAGGAAAGAGTAAGAAAAGGTTAATTCGTCACAATTCGTGCATCGACTATTTTTAGTTTCTTTTCATTTGCCATTAGTGGATTGATATCCAGTTCTTCTATCTTTCTATACTTCTGCGGCAATTTAGAAATTTTTATAAGAACTTGTTTTAATAGCTTAGCTTTAATTGGTTTCTGTCCCCTCGTTCCAGTAATCAGCCATTGATTTTTCAGATCAGATATCATATTGTTTGCATCATTTTTATTAATGGGGCACATCCGAAATGTTACATCTTTTAATGACTCGACAAAAACACCTCCTGCACCGAACATTATCACATGACCGAAAGTAGGATCCTTCTTAATGCCTATGATAAACTCTCTTCCTTTGACATGTTCTTGAATTAAAATTCCGGCTAATTTCATTCTTTTTGATTTGGTTAATTTCAGGAAATTGTCGAAAGCCTGCTGTGCTTCTTGTAGATTGTTAACTGTTTTTATACCGCCTATATCGGTTTTGTGGATAGCTTGCGGCGAGATTATCTTCATAACGATGGGATATCTTCTGATTCTTTTCAGTTCCTTGCTGTCTTTTACAAGGAAGCTCTTGGCAAGCGGAAGTCCTTTAAGGAATTTTTCGGCATCCTTGCCTAGGAAAACTTTCATATAGATGATTTTGGTTTTGAACTGTTTATTCTTTAGGGTTTCGGAGGCTTTGTGTAAATAGTCATTTCTGTGTAAAATATCTAAAATCATTCTTTATAATTATTCAGAGTAACCAACTTCGTATATATCATCAACAGGTACCTTCGAGTTTTCATGAGCCTTGCGAACTTTGTCCACAGAAGACGCTTCTGTTACGCAGAATGCCATCCCTTTTTCGCTACTGACATAAGAGCAAACTGCACGGATGCCGAGATCGGTGCACGCATTCTTGTATCCGTCCCAGCCACCTCCCATGTCTTCCTTTAGCGTATGCACACCAATAAACAATGCCATAATACTGACTCCCAAATCCTATTATTGGTTTGGAGTTTTTGATTTATAAAGATTCAGATATGCCTGATTTTGTACGATAGGTATCTTCTGTGTAAAAGGTAAGTCAGATTTAGGACTTCTTACACAAAGCGGGTTTCTGATGACTCAGCTTATCGCAACATGATACAAGGTCAATTACACACTAGATTTCTGGGTAGATGGAACATATTTCCTCAAAGTTCTGAGGTCCTTTTCTACACGATCTGTACGTTTACTAATGCTATCTGCAAATAGTTGGGCTACATAATCCATAAATTTCTTATATCCTATATTTGGGTGTTCCCTTCCTCCTTCATAAAAAATTTCAAGTTTATCAGTAGAGTCATTATAAATACCTAAAACTCTGCCCTGTCCTTTCAAAAAATCTCCATAATCTTTTGAAAAAATCGAACCTAGAACTTCCTTCTCATGGCTAGCATGTAAAAGCCAGAAGTCAGGTAAGTCACTACCAAAATGGATATCTATTGCCTGTTGACGTAATCTTCTGTTCGTCTCTTCACGTTGTTTTTCATCCATCTCAATCACCCGAACTCTCTTTAAAAGCTTTAATCTAATCTTTAAATATCTTGGCTTTTTTGTAAAAACTTAAACCCAGAAAGACAAATTAATTATCATGTCTTTGGACAGTTTCTTCAATGCTCAAAGCATAGCTGTGATTGGTGTTTCACGAGACCCGAACAAGGTCGGTCATGTAATTTTCAGGAACTTTGTCGATGGCGGCTATCAGGGTAAGATATTCGCTGTAAATCCTAATGCCGAAAACATATTGAATCATCACTCATATGCATCGGTTTTGGATATACTAGAAAAAATAGATCTGGCCATTGTTGCTGTTCCTGCAGAGGTTGTTCCTAAGGTCTTGGAAGAATGCGGAAAAAAGAAGATTCAGAATGTGATAATCGACAGCGCTGGATTTAAGGAAATTGGCGATTACAAGCTGGAAAAGAAACTAGAAGATACGATTAAAAGATATAAGCTCAGAGTTATTGGACCTAATGCTCTTGGTGTATACGATGCTTACAGTAAAATCGACTCATTGTTCTTGCCGAGATTCAGGATGAGCAGACCGAAGGAGGGTGTTATATCTTTTGTTTGCCAGTCTGGTGCTGTGGGTTCTTCTGTTGTTGATCTCGCTACTGCTGAAGGTTATGGCTTCGCTAAATTCATCAGCTATGGCAATGCAGTTGATGTAGACGAGACTGATTTAATCGAATATCTGGGAAGTGACGATAAGACTAAGGTAATCTGCCTGTATGTTGAAGCTGTGAAGAATGGTAGGAAATTTCTGGAGGTCTGTAAGAAAGTGTCGAAGAAGAAACCAATTATAGCAATAAAAGGCGGTGTAACGGAAGCCGGTGCTAAGGCGACGTTATCGCATACAGGCTCTCTTGCAGGCAGTGCTGAAATATATTTTGGTGTTTTCAAGCAAGCTGGTATCATTCATGCAGAAAATTTGGAGGATATGTTTGATTTTGCAAAGATTCTTGAGAAATGCATTAAACCGAAAGGCGGTAGGTTACAAATAATAACTAATGGTGGGGGTTACGGAATTCTTGCGGTTGATGCTGCAACGAAAAATGGAACGAAACTAGCTGAACTTTCGAATGAAACCAAGAAAGGACTAAGAAAACAACTACCGCCGATAATCAACATAGAGAATCCGTTGGATTTGGTTGGCGACGCTACTTCTGCAAGATACAAACTCTGCATAGATGCATGCATGAAGGACAAGAATGTTGATGTTCTGTTGATAATTGTTTTGGTTCAGACGCCGTTGATAGCGACTGATATAGTGGATATTCTTGTGGAGGCGAACGACCTGAAGAAGAAACCTATTGTTATCGTGTCAGCTGGCGGGGAATACACAGAAGTTATGAGAAGAAATCTTGAACAGAATGGTATACCTACCTATACTTACCCAGAGGATGCTGTGAGATCTGTGCAGCAACTGGTAAAATATTTTAATAAATAAAGAGGTGAGACTTGTTGACGAGTTAAAGTCACTAATAAAAGAAATATTCACTAGTGGCTGTATTAGAGGATATACCCTAGGAAATATAGGACAGATACCGAATGGAGCTTATAGAGAAGATAGTCACAATGGCAAATCCAATCCAGAAAGAAAAGATGCTTATCTGGATACTGGATGTGGAGAAGGTTGTGTACGTTCTCTTGACTGCCCATATCCTGTTTGTATATTAGATGATCCTGGACTTCTAGCAAGACTGCAGAGACAAGATCGGGATAGAAGGATTTTGAGCCTGAACGGTGAAGGAAGAGATAGACGTTATATAGCCTCGGAAATGGGTATCGGGGTTAGGACTGTCGATAGAGTCTTATTACATTACAACAAAAACAACCGATAAAATAAATTATGTGTGATTTAATAACTAAACATAAAATTTAAATTAAAAAGACGTTATATAGTAAGAGATTGATCATGGCTGATGAACTTTTGAAATTTGAAGGAACTGAATGTGTTCATTGTCATAGAATGGATCCGTTGGATGAGAAACTGGAAAAGGAATTGAAGGTTAAGATAAAAAGGATTGAGGTGTGGCATAATGCAAAGAATGCTGCACTAATGGAGCAATATGATAAAGGATTCTGCGGCGGGGTGCCCTTTTACTTTAATACCAAAACCGGCCAGTGGATTTGCGGGGAAGTTGATTACGAAACCTTGAAGAAATGGGCGCTAGGAAAGTAAATTTATTAATGCGTAGCTTCTATCGGTATACATGTTCAAGTATGAATATTGGGGTAATTCTACTTTTTCAAGCCACGCAAACATGGCACTGGAAGAGTTTTTCTTCAGGAGATCTATACAAAATGTTGCAACTGTGAGATTTTTTGATTTTGCAAAAGATTCTGTTATACTTGGTTATGCGCAAGATACTGATGCTATTAAAAAACACGATAATAGTTTTGATGTAACAAGAAGAATTACCGGCGGTTCACATATACAGGTTGGTTCAAATATTATTGCCTATTCATTTACTGTACCACGGGACGGATCGTTCACGAACTATGAAGATATGAGGGCTTATTTTGCTGAGCACGTTGCGAATGCGCTAGGGGATTTGGGAATAGAAGATATTGTTATCGATAACAAAGCATCCACAATAAATGTTAATGGGAAAGTTGTTGCTAGCCATGCAATTTTATGGGGCGTACAAAGTGCATTACTGCATGGTTTAATTATTATAGATCCGTATGATGTTGATGAACTATCTGATCGTGTAGCTCTTCAGACTAGAAAAATTGGTAACAAGAGTTATTCCGAATATACAGCATTGAAAACCCTTCCTGCAGTTTCTCGATTACTCAACAATGTGGCACCAAATGCTACAGAATCAGTTAGAAATACTGTTTTGAAAGACTTGATAAGTAAAGCTATTCTTAAGCACGTTGCTGGGAAAAAATATGAAAATAAACAAGTGAATAATAAAATTGTTAGCGATGCTTTTGAGCTCTTGAGAAGAAAATATGGTTTACCTTTATGGGTTAATAAACATAAACCAACTTTTACAAAGGAAGAAGTTGAAGCTATACCAGGAGAAGAATTAAACGGACTTTTAAAGAAAAATCTCGGCTATTGTTTGTTCATACAAGTCAAGGACAAAGATTTCAAAAAAATGTCACAACCAACAGAATGAAATTATTTTTCATAAACTAAAACATGATCTATTTTTGAAGGTGAATGAATATTTTGCACCATACCATTCCGTCTACAACCTAGACTTTCATAATTTTGTACAGTCTCTTCATCATCATAAACAAATCCGACTGCCTTATCTAACGTTAAGAATTTACCAAGTAAGTCCTTTGAACCGCCTTTTGGAGCTACAAAGGCATTAACAAATTGGTAGCCAGAATAATTGTCTAAATAACCTCTCTTCACCCTTTCCCTGAATGGCGAATTTTCTGGCAAAGACAAGATTTTTTCTTTGTTTTCCAATAATGCGTTTACAGATATTACAGCTAACATTCCGACAGGACGTTGTCTTCTATATTTAAGAAAAACTTCTCCTCCCAATTCTAAAAGCAATTCGTATGCTTCTCTGATTTCGGCTCTGTTATCAAAAGCTACCTGCTCAAGATGCATTATTATATCCAAGTCTTCAACAGTTCCGACCTTTAACGCCATACTTTCATCAATTTTAATAGTAACTCATAACTTTATTTATGGAAACACGATTAACAACTAAACCTTCTTGGTTGAAAATCCAGATACCAGAAAAAACTCAACGAATATTGGAATTGCGTGAAATTTTAAGGAAGCATGGACTGGTCACAGTTTGTGAAGAGGCTCATTGCCCGAATATACCAGAATGTTGGAATGGTGGAACTGCAACTTTTATGATATTGGGTGACACCTGCACTCGTGGATGCAGATTTTGCAATGTAGAGAAAGCAAAAAACCCGTTGCCACCAAACTTTTGGGAGCCAAAAATGTTGGCTGTAGCTGTTGCTGAACTAAAATTGGATTATATAGTCATTACTTCAGTTGATAGAGATGATTTACCTGATCAAGGTTCAGAGCATTGGGCTGAATGCATACGAGCCGTAAAAAAAGCGGATTCAAATGTTTTAGTTGAAGTCTTGATTCCTGATTTTCGCGGTGATGTCGAATGTCTGAAAAAAGTTGTCGATGCAAACCCTGATGTTATAGCACATAATATTGAAACGGTTAGGAGATTGCAAGACAAAGTTAGAGACAGGAGAGCTGGTTATGATCAGTCATTAGACGTATTGGATAACGTTAAAAAAATGAATCCGGAAATCTTCACAAAATCTTCGATAATCGTCGGTTTCGGGGAAACGGAAGAAGAAATTATAGAAACGATGAAGAACTTGAAAACTGTTGATGTGGATTTTATTACAGTCGGGCAATATTTGCGACCAAGCTCTAAACACATAGAAGTTACCGAATACGTGCCTCCGGATAAGTTTGAATTCTACAAAAAGAAGGGCGAGGAGTTGAGTTTCAAGTACGTAGCCTCAGGACCATTTGTTAGAACTTCCTATCGTGCTGGGGAATTCTTTATCAAAAGTATTATACAGAACAAAGCTAACAAGTTTTAATAGAATTAAGTATAAATTAAGATATATGCCGAAAGATGATATTAAAATTGATCTTGAACTTTTCCAGATTCTGAATGAAGACGGCAAGATTGTCAATACTCGGGATATGCCGCAATTGAAGAATGATGACATCAAGAAGATGTATGAACTGATGGTTTTAACCCGCGTGTTTGATGACACTGCTCTGAAGCTACAACGTGAAGGAAGAATGCTCACATACGCTTCATTACAAGGACAAGAAGCTGCGCAAATCGGATCGGCACTTGCCTTCCAGAAGAATGACTGGTTTGTTCCATCTTATCGCGAGAATGGTGTTTTCATTACATTAAATTATCCGATGGACATGCTTTACCAGTATTGGGCTGGAGATGAAAGGGGGATGAAGATTCCCGATGATATGAATGCATTGCCTGTTGCTATTCCTGTTGGTACTCAGATACCGCATGCTGTCGGAATTGCATGGGCTAACAAATTAATGGGGAGAGATTCTGTTGCGATTGTATATTTCGGTGACGGTGCCACAAGCAAGGGGGATTTCCATGAAGGAATTAATTTTGCCGGAGTTTTTCAAGTTCCATGTGTTTTCATTTGCCAGAATAACCAGTGGGCCATATCTGTTCCGTTCAAGAAACAAACGCATTCCGAGACGATAGCACAGAAGGCAATTGCATACGGAATTGAAGGTGTTCGTGTGGATGGCAATGATGTTTTCGCTGTTTTCAAAGTTGTGAAGGATGCTGTTGCCAAGGCTCGTGCAGAAAAGGGACCGACATTAATTGAATGCGTGACATACAGATTGCAGCATCACACTACTGCGGATGACTGGACAAAATACAGGACACCAGAAGAGGTTGATATGTGGAAGCAGAAGGATCCTATTGCACGATTGAAGAAATACATGGAAGAGGAAGGGATATGGAATGAATCTTATGAAAAGATGGTGCTGGATGATGCCAAAGCTAAAGTAAGTGAGGCTACAAGAAAGTTTGAATCAGTCACACCGCCTTCACCGTTGGATATGTTCGCGAATGTTTACGAAGAATTGCCTCCTGAAATAGAAGAGCAGAGGAAGGATTTTGAGTGATATTATGAAAATGAATTTGGTTCAAGCGATCAATCTTGCACTGAAGCAGGAAATGGAAAATGATCCTAGTGTGATTCTTTTGGGTGAAGATATCGGAAAAGATGGTGGCGTGTTCAGAGTTACAGAAGGCTTGTGGCAACAATTTGGTGATGATCGTGTTATTGACACTCCTCTGGCAGAAGTTGGGATAATTGCTACTTCCATTGGTTTGGCTATTGCAGGAATGAAACCTATACCAGAAGTTCAATTTGATGGATTTTCATTGCCGATGCTCGATCAAATTTATAATCATGCAGGAAGAATGAGAAAGAGATCTCAAGGAAAGTATCATGTGCCATTAGTTTTTCGTGTTCCTCATGGCGGCGGTATTAGAGCATTGGAGCATCACTCGGAATCTCTGGAAGCTTTTTTCACTCACATACCGGGAATTAAAGTTGTCACACCATCTGGACCGTACAATGCGAAAGGTTTGTTGGTTAGTTCTATTCGTGATCCCGATCCTGTTGTTTTTCTTGAACCTAAGAGAATTTATCGTGCGATTAAGGAAGAAGTTCCTGAGGAGGAGTATACGATTCCATTAAATAAAGCTGAAGTCAGTCAGGAAGGAAGCGATGTTACTATTATTGCATGGGGCGCGATGCAGAAGATTGTCAAGGAAGCTGTTGGACAATTGCAAGGAAAATATTCTGTTGAGATTTTGGATTTGTTGACATTGTATCCTGTTGACAGGAAGACTATAATAGATTCTGTGAAAAAAACTGGTAGATGTGTTGTTGTGCAGGAAGCGCCAAGGACATGCGGATATGGCGCTGAGTTGATTGCGACCATTAATGAAAAAGCTTTGTTGAGTTTGGAAGCACCTGTTCAGAGGGTGACTGGATATGATATACCTGTTCCATTGCCGAAGCTGGAAAATTATTACATTCCTGATGTGGCGAGAATTAATAAAGCGATAGAAAGCGTGATGAGTTTCTGATAAAATGCCAAAAGAGTTCAAGTTCCCTGACATCGGCGAAGGAATAGAAGAAGGTGAGATTGTCAGATGGCATATCAAGGAAGGCGACAAGGTAGAAGAGCATCAAGTAGTCGGTGAAGTTGAAACTGACAAGGCTGTTGCTGAAATTCCATCCCCATATTCTGGTACTGTGCTGAAGATTAATTTCAAGGAGGGCGAGACTGTAAAAGTCGGCCAAGTATTATTTGTTATAGGAGAGAAAGGAGAAACTGTTTCTGAAACTAAGCCCGAAGTCAGAGCTCCTGTATTTAAGGCGGCTGGTGCTGTCGGTTATCTTGAAGAAGCCCCTGAAGAGGAGGATGTTAAACCTAAACATGTAGTTGCAAAACTTGTTACTGTCGAATCTGTTGTATTGGCTACCCCTATAGTAAGAAATCTTGCGAAACAGTTAGGTGTTGATATAACAAAAGTTGTTGGAACTGGTCCTGAAGGAAGAATAACCGAAAATGATGTGAAAAGAGCTACTGAAACAAAAACATTACCAGAAGAAAAAGCTCCTGCAATGAAAATCACAAAGAAATACGACATGTGGGGTTATGTCGACCATGTTCCATTGAAGGGAATAAGAAAAGCTATCGCTCGCCACATGGTAGAATCTGTGAAGCACATCCCGCATGTAACGACAATGGATGAGGCTGATGTAACTGAATTAGCGAAGTTGCGAGAGCGAGAAAAAATTAAAGCACAAGAGAAAGGAATCAAACTGACGTATCTTCCATTTGTAATGAAAGCCTGCATTGCCGCACTGAAAGAATTCCCACTGTTGAATGCCACACTTGACGAGGAGAATGAAGACATTATTGTTAGGAAATACTACAGCATAGGGTTTGCTGTTGACGTGGATGGTGAGGGGTTGGTCGTACCTGTGATAAAGTATGCTGAGAATAAAAGCATATTGGATATAGCCAAAGAATTGCAGGAGCTTGCAGAAAAATCCAGAATGAAAAAACTGGATTTGAACGACATGCGTGGGGGTTCTTTCTCAATCACCAATTATGGAAGCATTGGCGGGATATTCGCCACACCGATAATCAACTATCCTGAATCTGCGATACTCGGCATGGGAAGGATATACGAAAAACCTCTAATTGTCGAAGGCAAGATAGAAGTGAGGAAGGTCTTACCCTTGTCGCTAGTGTTTGACCATCGAGTTGCCGACGGCGCTTATGCTGCAAGATTTTTGAATGCTCTTATTCTGAATTTAAAAAATCCAGAGAAGCTACTTGAATAAGGTATTTATAATCTTCTGATTAAACCTATTTATCAGGTGGAATAACGCCGTTCGAAACATTGCTGTTCTCGTGGGGAATTGTTGATGTAATTGCTGGGTCTTTATTGGCTTTAAATTTTGTATCTTTCTTCCACACCTTGCTTTTCTATTTCGGTGTGATAATTCTCGTAAAGGGTATGTGGACACTTGTTATGAGATGGCGCAATAAGATTTATTTTGATGTGACAAACTGGGTAGATGTGTTATCGGGCGCTATCATGCTTTTTATTTACTTTGGCGTATCAACGCCTTTCTCATGGATTCTAGGATTAGCGATCGTGATTAAAGGCCTGTGGTCCATGCTTAACGCGATGTAAATTTTATCATAACAAAGTTTATATTTCTGCAAACAGATTCCCCGTTATGGTGATTGTCTATCTTCTGACAATTTTGGATGCGGTGACGGCATTCGTGCTGGCTACGCATGTCGCACTAGGATGGTTCTCTACAGAGATTGTGGCATACCATGCCGCATACATAATACTGAAAGGCTTGATTTTCTTTCTGACCGACTGGTCAAGCAGGATTGATGTTGTAATCGGGGCGTATATGGCGCTTGTCGCATTTAACATCCTTTCTATTAATATAGTCACTGTCATTTCTGTTGTCTGGCTTTTGCAGAAGAGTTTCTTCCTATTTATAACACCTATTCTCAAAATATTTTTCTAGTGGTTGAATGAAGTTCTTCGAAGTTACATTAGAAAAGATAGTTGTTGCAAAATTCATCGGCATACCTTTGTTGCTGATAGATTATTTTTATAAAAATTTCCTTACACCGTCACTGACAGCGAACATTATACTTTTAATTATTGCGAGTTACATGACCTCATGTACAATAGTTTATTTTTATGAAAAATATTTTAAAATAATCAATGCGGACAAATAATACCAGCGCATAATGCCTTTAGAATAATATTTATCTTATTGAGGTGAGAACAAGCTCCCGATGAAATAACCGACAGCAAAAGCTAACATTCCAATAACAACCATTTCAACTCCATTTTTAATCCAGTTACCTCCAGTAATAATTGTGCGCAAGCTACCGAAAGCAAATAAACTAATTACAGAAATAATTAAAGCTGGTATTAGAGGCTGACTTATTGCCATTAGAAATGGAATTATCGGTACCATTGAACCTAAAATGTATGGGATAAACATAAAAAATGCTGCAACTTTTGGATTTTTCGTATGATGTCTAATATCTTTATGTCTTCTTCCGACGATTAGATATTGCATCTCAGATTTTGTCGCCAAATATGTGCCAGCAGACATTGACACGGCTCCAGCGAAAGCTTGAACGATTATTCCAATTATGATAATAAAATTACTTAATGACGCTCCAGCTAAACCTGCTGCTATCCCTAAAGAAGAAATTAGTCCATCTTCAAACCCGAAAACAATTTCGCCAATAAATTTTCCTGTAGTTCCTTTATGATGAGGCATATTAAGAGTTGTATTTTCAAAAGATAAAACTTAAGAGCATCCGCTAGTCGCACCGCATGAAGTGCAGACATAGCAACTCCCGCTTCTAACCATCATCCCACCGCATTCAAAGCATGTAGGGGCATCGCCAGCCAAGTCATACTTGAAATCCTCTTTCTCTCTGGTGAATTGCGATAACTTGGCTATCTCCTGGCTCTGGCTCTCGACATCTTCCGCCTCCCTTTCAATGACAATCTTCTCCCCGTTCAGCAATCCCAGTTCCTTCAAATCCTCCTT
>CAZMWU010000011.1:0-23055 GCA_964570195.1 uncultured archaeon | reverse complement strand
AGAAATACAAATCATAGATATAAATCAATTAAATTAGTTATTCCGTATGTATCTCGACAACGTCATTATCATGCAATTTGTAATCCAGTCCGACCTTCTTACCAGAAAATTTTGTTGAATTGAATATTCGTGCGAACTTGAACGTTTTGATGAAATCTTTATGGATTTCCTTTGCGATATTTTCTACCGTAGAATTTTTTTCTAATGCAAGTGCCGGAATATCTTTTGGTTTTCTTGGTGATTTTGTATAAACTTTTATTAAATTCAAGTTCTGCCAGATTTTTTCTTTTAGTTCCTCAAGGCCTGTTCCAGATTTAGCATCGATACAAACTATGGCTTGATCTAATCCGCATACTTTGCTCTTGTTTTTTACAAAAATCATTTTCTTCGATTCGAGTCTATTCTTTTTCAAAATTTCAGTTAAATAATCTTTTTGTTTGTACGGACTTTGGGTCGAATCCATTACAGGAATAATTAAATCACAAGAGTGCAATAATCCCGGAGACTCTGAATTGAATGATGAAGGTATTTCGATTAACTGGAATTGCAGGTCATTGTAAAGCATCATTCCGACCTTGGGTTCCTTTGTTGTATAGGGATGTTCAGAAACTTCAACATGCGCATTAGTAAGGGAATTCAACAGCGTGCTCTTCCCGGAATTCGTCAAACCAATGATACAAATTTGAGCAGCACCTTCTTTCCTAATAATAAATTTTGGTTTGTGTGTCTTTCTTCTTTCAATTAGAGCTTCTCTTTTCAGCTTGGATAAACGTTTCCTCAAGTCGGCGAGGAGATGTTCTGCACCCTTATGTTTTGGTGCTGTACGTATCATATCTTGAAGTGCGGCTATTTTTTGTTCAGTTGTTCTTGCCTCTGAATAACGCTTCTCTGCAGCAAAATATTCAGGCCCAGCATTAATCGGCATAGTACAGAATTGGAATCATCTACTTAACTTTTTTTAACTTTACATCTATTTCCATTATCTGTTGCTGGTATTTCTCTATAGTCCTTCCAAGCTGATTCTCATCTATTTCCCTATTGTAAAATGACTTTTTTGTCTGTTCAATTAGTTCCAATAGTTCATTTTTCTTATTTTCTAATTCAATCTTGTCGTCAGGTGTCTGTTCTTTTTCTTCTTTACCATCGTCCTTTGTTTTAAAGAATGCCATTTGTCCTTCTCTCATCAAGTTGACCCTATTCTGTATCAACACATGCACTCTCTCAGGATGTCTAATTCCTTTCATCACCATATCGCTGCCCGCCTTGAACGAGCTTACACTAAGTGTGCCGTAGTTTAGAATTCTTCCTAGAACATTTCTTTCTACCCTCATATCAGCAACTGTAGCATACGGCAAGATAATTCTTTCCTTGTTTAAAATTCCCTTCTGTTCGATGACTTCATTCATTGTTACGACAAAATGAGTTCTAAATCGTGCCCACTCGGGCTGTTCAATCATCGCAAGCGCTATGCCGAATATACCTAAAAGTGTCAGAGTTGAAAACATATCGGACTCTGTTGTAGGAAGTAGTGTGAATCTAAGATCAAAGATGAAATAGAGTAGTAAAAGAAAAATTATGATTAGCGATGCTATGATATAGTTTCCCAAGAAGTATATTCTGGAAGTTTTTAATACAACTTCTTCGGGTTCTTTCTCCATAAATCTAATTTGTCTTCTAAGATTAAATTAGATATCCTATTGTAAAAATTAGCTGAAAATGTGAAGAATAAAAAAGAAAAGAAAGTAGGCAATTAAAGAGCATTTACTCCTCAGATTCTTCTTGTTCTTCTCCAGATCCTTCTTCGCCTTCTTCAGAATCTTCTTCACTTGTTTCAGTTGTCTTTTCGGAAACTTCGGGCTCAGCTTCTTTAGTTGCAGCTGCCTCACCGGTCTTTTCACCGATGGCAAATCTGTCTCTCACATCTGTTATTTTGATATGAGCCTTTTCTCCAAGCTTCGCTCCGTTGACAAACACGACGAAGTTTTTGATTCTAGCTATGCCGTCACCTTTAGAGCCGGTTTCTTTGATTTCAACATCATATTCTTCACCGACTTTAAGAGGCTTGGGCTCGTCGAATCCGCGGTCAAATCTTGGACCACCAAATCGTCTGCCGCCACCGAAGTCTCTTCTTCCACCACCAAATCTCATGTAATATCCTCCTTTAATTAGACTTTTTTAATTAACCACTCACGAATCGTTAAGAATCAGAGTAGCGTAAAAGTAGCTTTAGTCTCACCCTTTAGTTCTTTTCACCTAACGATTATTCTAAGTAAAAGTATTTAAAGGTTTAGAAGCGCTGGAGATGGGATTTGAACCCATATGACCTTACGGCCGCTGGTTGTCTTTCAATCACCAGTTCATAACAACCTTTTGACTCAAGACCAGTGCCCCACCAGGTTAGGCGACTCCAGCTTGTTTAACATCATCTTGTTGTCAGCTCTTGAGTCTTATTATATCTAAGACGTTACAATTAAAAAGAATTTGTTATTTCACTATAGCAGTTATTGCACAGATGCAGTTTTCTGACATTGTTTTCTGTATCGGGCGGGCTCAAAAGAATAGCTCCAAAATCATTTAATTCTTCTTTGCACTTGTCACAGACTGGTTTTATAACCATATTATTTACTGTTCTTTACAACTTCTAATTTGCCGGCTTTCGGTATGCTCAACTGGAGGACATTCCTAAACTGCGTCACATAAGCCCCGTGAACAACAATATTGTCACCGACAGAAACAGAATTTATCTGGTCTTCCCATAAGGAGAATTTTATCTGTCCTGTGTCGTCTTCGAGAATGGCGTCAGCAACAGTTTTAACTCCGTATTTTGTATTCACATCCCGCGAGTCGCTTATTTCAACGACCTTAGCCTCCACGGTTATTCCGCTCAACCCGAGTTTGATATCAGCAATTTTCATAAAATCTCACTTGAATTTTACATTTATTAAGCTTTGTCCCATTTTGGATATATCTCTCGTGGCATTAGAACTCTATCAATTCTAACAGCAGTACCAATTTTCCGTTTTAGCATCTCTTCACTGGTCATTTTGGATATACCCAAAGCTATCAATTCTTCCTTTAATGTCATTATCGCCACAGTTTCGCCTCTGATAATATCTTCTTGTATTCTTGTTATCCCATTCGGATATAGCGGCGACCCATTACAAAGCGCGTCGACAGCAGAATCTTTTACAAAAACTCTTTTTGCATGCATTGTAGCATATTCAACAGGAATTAATATTTTCCTTAGACTGGTCTCGTCTTTATTTTCCTTCCAGAATTCGTATGCATCCCTGATTTCAACTAACGAATGTGCAATATCTTCGGTGAAATCACCAACTTTATTTCTTCTCAGTTCAGACATATGTGCACCAATTCTCAGAGCTTGTCCTATATCATGGCATAATTTTCGGATATACGTTCCTGCTTCACAACCAACTTTAAATAAAACATCTTTCCCGTCAATTTCTAGAATATCAAAAAAATAAATTTCACGTTCACGTTCAACTCGAGCAACAGCAGATTTTACTGGCGGTCTTTGTCTTATTTTACCGATGAATTTCTCTATGATAACATTCCGTAAGATATCTTCAGGGACTTCCTTGTGCAGATGCATCACACCAACATATTCTTTATCCAGCCCGGTCAACACAGGCATCACCTTTGTCGCATTCTCTAAAGCTACAGGAAGGACACCGGTCACTGCCGGGTCAAGTGTACCAGAGTGTCCTGCTGACTTGACATTAAAAATATCTCTTATCCATGCCGTTACTTGATGCGATGTTGGACCAGAATGCTTGTCTACAATTATCACAGCGGAATTGATTAATTCTTCTAAAGTTCTATCTTTTGGCGATTTGCCGTATTCAGAATTAGTTTCTTCTTCAGATTTAATTAGCCACATAGATACTAGGTTATTTCTTTTCTTCTTTAACTTTCTTCTTCGGTTCTTCAGATTTTTGTTCCTTAGGTTTCTTTTCTTTCTCGGCTTTCATTTCGCCCGCAGAAGGCAGTTTCAAATTAAATTTCGTGATGACATTCGACTTTTTGTAAGCGTCTATAATTTCCTCGTCAGCAGCATCTTCCTTGATATCCAATTTGATATCAGTAGGCTCCAAATGCTCTATGTTGCATTTTCTTCTCTTGATTCCAGTCACCAGTTTCGGTCCGGTAATCATTACAAAAGTCTTGCCCATAGGCTTGATTACGCAGCATATAGCTCCGCTTTCTCTTCCAGCAACCTTCATGCACACAGTTCCCACATCCAATGATACCATACTATATACCTCTTATTCTTTCCCTAAATATCTCTCTGCTGCAACTTGAGCAGAAATAACCACCGTAAGGTCTTTCTGGCCTTCTCTCACTTGCACTTAATTTCTTGAACTTACTCGGAATTTTCCTCTGCATGCCATGCAAGGGAGATTTGCAATTTGCACATTTTGCAACAGCGGGCCTTTCTTTTCTATTGCTGATTACAATCTTTCCTGTTGGTGTTCTTCTTTTAACCTTCATTCAATCACCTATGAATTTCCTCAATAGCCAGCTGCCAGTAATAGAAACTAAAATATACCATGCAATCCATCCCATGTTAGTGCCTATAATCGGTAAAGCAAATGGAAGATTTGCAACCGTAATTCCGCTAAATCTCGCACTCGCCCATGGAAACAAAACAATAACGACGATAAATGTGACTATCATAACCTTGAATGTTTGTCGTAGGTACTGGTTGTTTACGGCCATGTACTCACTCAAAAATTTATTTATGTCGTCCTTCCTTCCATCTTTCTGGGCTCTCGTTAAATTTTCCTTCACAGCTGCAAGTTTCTCCTTGATTTCTTTCGCGACTTTCCTATTTATCATCAACTTGTTTATGCCATAAATTATTATTGTCAGCAACAAGGAGAATATAAACAATCCTATATGCGGTCTGAGTGCTAGCAATGGCGCAAATACAGGATCCAACAATGTCGCAAAGAATGTGAATGCCATTTACTCACCAACAATCTTCCTTATCAATGGATGCGCCTCGTCAAGCTTCTCACGCTGAAGTTGCTCATAATAATTATAAACAATCATAACAGTTAAAAGGATTCCTGTTCCCGAACCTATTGCTCCTATCAGGTCAGCTAATGCGGCAAGCAGACCAATGGCTAACCCGCCCAAAACAGATAGCGGTGGGATGTATCTATTTAATACAGCCTCCATAACCTTTGGATCTCTTCTGTAACCAGGAATCTGCATGCCTGAGCTGTCCAATTGTTTTGCAACAGTTGCCGCGCCCATGCCTGCTGTATTAACCCAGAACACAGAAAATATTGTAGCACCTATGGCTAGAAACAGGGTATATGTCACCGCTCTTATGACTTCTGTCGGAATCAATGCGCCAAAAATTACTTGTTGCAAAAGACTATTCTGATAACTGCCTCCACCCGGTGCTGAAAGGTAATATGGGATACCGCTTATAGCATTGCCTACTTGGTCAAAACACCCCAACAATCCGCATGTCAATCCGTCAGGCGTTACAGCCGCACCAATCCTTCCAAGCAGTTGTATATTTGCAATCAACGCCGCAACAAGAATGACAGGAATATTGCTTGTATACAATAGTTTCAGATCCCATGTTCTGCCGAATCCCCTCACTGTAGCAAATGAAAGAGGTATCTGGATTTTAATATGCTGTGCAAATACAACAATTAAAAAGACTATTGCAGTTGTGATTACCGGAAGTAGATAGGCGATGGCTATTGGTGCATTTCCACCCAGCATGCTAAATATAAAGCCAGGTATGCCACCTGCAACTCTTCCCCCAACACCTAACGGACTTATCAATCCGATAACAACCTGCGTCGCGACCCCTGCTGCAATAAACAGACTGACACCAGAACCAAATCCCCATTTGCTTACGAGCTCATCTAGAATTATTACAATCACTCCTCCTGCTGCAAGCTGAAGAACCGCGAACAAAATTATTGGCGGAGGGCCTGATATAGGCAGAGCTCCGGCCAGCACGAATGCAGCCGCTTCCACGAAAGCCAGGGTCAATGCTAAGAATTTGTTCCATGTCTGGAACTTTTTTCTTCCTTCTGGTTTTGTTGTGTCCCATTTGATAATTTTCGACCCGACCAACAATTGCATTATAATACCGCCTGTAACTATGGGACCTATACCCAGTGTCATCAGGCTTCCGAACTTCGAACCTAGAACTATTTCAAAGAATTTGAATTGTTCGAAGGATGCTGACTCGTCTACGCCGTAGATTGTAATCCAGGACAGCAAAAGGTACAAGAGCAGAGCTATCCCAGTCCATTTCATCCTTGCATTCAAGCCTTGTTTATATTCAGGCTTACCGATTGCCGGTAAAAGTTTCACAATTTTAGAAGCAAAATCTTTCTTCTCTTCTGGTTGTTGCTCGTCCATATGCCTGACCTAGATTTTAACTGCCTTACCGCCGATTTCTTCCAGTTTCTTAACAGCGCCTTTAGAAAAATATTTCCCTTCAACTATGATCGGTTTCGTGATCTTCCCGTCTCCCAAAAGTTTGTCGTAGCCTATTTTTTCAAGATTGACCTTTATCTTCCCCTCTTCTTCTGCAACAAGTTTTTGTTCCTTCAAGTTGTCAATTATTTGATCCAGATCTTTCAGGTTTATTGATTTGATGTGTTTGTCGAGTGAAGGATGTCGCTTGAATCCGTGTTTGCCAAAATGGTCAGGGTCGTATTTCTGCATATATCCTTTCTTGTGATTTTCAAGCCCAGCCTGTCCGATACCACCCCTGTTCCCCGGACCTCTCCATTTCTTGTGGGAGCCGTGATAAGTCCTATATCCTCGGAATCGCAAATGTTTTTTTCTTTTTCTGACTACCATCTAAATCATCTTTTCCAGCAGACTGTTTATTGCATTTCCCCTGTACCCCAAATCCCCTTCAGGATAATGCGATTTTATAGATTTAAAACCTTTTGATGGCGAGGTTAATCTGAATATGGGTTGCACTTTTTTAAAATTACTCAATCTGACTTTCCCTTCTAGCAAGGTATCTGCAAGCTCTTCGTGTGAATTATGTCCTGTAATCGCTTTCAAAGAGCTTTCGGCAATTTTTTCGTTGGCTGACGACCTCAATCGCTTCCTGAGAACATCAACAAGAATCTGTTTGTCTATCTCGCCGTAAGTTACGTAATCTCTGACCTTTTCAACCATTCCCTTGTAATCCGGAGTGGTCGGTACAAGCACGCAATTGTGAGGCGCGTCAAGCTTGAGCATATTTAGTGTATCCTTGATATCTCTTTCCAAATCAGCCTTTCCGGTTATTCTTATTACAGCAAACATAGACACCCGTTATGAAAATTAGCGACTTTTAAGCTTAAGAAAGTTCACTTGCGTAGAAATATGCCTTGAAAGATTTTGATGAACCCGAACTTGATTTTATTAATAAATCCGACGCCCTCATATTGTATACTTTTATCCTTGACGGCTTCCAAAAGAGTTTTCTCGCCTTCGATTAAATGACCGATAGTTTCGCTTGTTGTATGTATTTTCATAGTAGGTTTGTCCACGCCGCCTTTCTTGTATTCTGTTATGTTGCCGTTCTCTCCCACAAGACCGACAAACTGTTCACCGTCTATATACACGTCTATCCTTTCATTACCGAAAGTGCTCTTCACAAACCCAGGCACATTTTCAAGATTGACATTGTAAGTCTTGACCAGTTCTTCCACATCGAACGTGCTCAAATCTATTTCATGTGCATATCCTATATTGGCCAGAACCAATGTGCTCAACATCGAGAGAGCCAAATATGCGAATTTCATAAGTAATTTATTTCTGTTTTAAGTTTTAAATATGTACCGCAATAAAGTAGAGTATGGGATTTTTGCATTCAGTATTTACCCTGATTGACCGTGTGCATCCAACTAAAATTGCTTATGCCCATTGTGATATACCTTGCGGGATATACGATCCTCACTTGGCGCAGATGGCAGCGCATACTGTCATACGAATGGTGAATCTTATACATGAATTGCAAACTCCAGGTGAAAATCCGACATTTGAACAGAGGAAAGAAATTATACATAAAATATCACGCCTGACTGCTGTAAAAGAGGAACATGCTGAAATTTGCAAACGCGAAATAAGAATTCTCTGGGGTGACTATTTCAAACCTGAACATGCTCAGAAGTTTCCTGAATTGCACGAATTAGTGTGGAAAGTGATGAAGCTGGGCTCGAAAGCAAAACAGGGAATTGACCTTAAATCAGCCGAGGAATTATTAGAGACTGTGAACAAGATAGCTGGGATATTTTGGAAAACGAAAGGTATAGATACTGTAAAGGGAAATGCACCGTATCCGACAGAAAAAGAAACGGTATATCCAAAAATCAAGTAATTTAACCTTCTCTTTACATTTTCATTGCATGTTTCCAATAATGCGTTTCAAAATTGAAGACAGAAGCATGGAGCCTGCTTTCAAATCGGGAGATTACGTAATAGTAAATAAATTGGCTTACATTTTCAGGAATCCGTCTAAAGAAGATGTGATTGTGTTTAGGCATCCAAAGGAAAAGAACAAATTTCTCATAAAGCGGATTTCACTAGTAACAAATTCGGATGAGTATTTCGTTGTCGGAGACAACAAGAATTTTAGCCAGGACAGCAGACACTTCGGACCGATTAAAAAAGATTTGATCATTGGAAAATTTCTGTTTCATGTGGGAAAATAATCATTTATCGTAAACATACAACTTCCTCAACGCATCAAAAACAGCTGAAATAAGATTGATTCTGTTGGAGGTGTTTCCAAAGGTTTTGACCCATATATCTTTAACCCCGGCCATTCTCAAAAGTTTCTTTGTTTCATTATCTGCCACGAGTCCAACACCCTTTGGTGCAGGCATTAACTTTACCTTAACTGAACCAGAGTGGCCTTCTGTTTTAAAGGAAATTGAATGTTCTGTTCCACAGCCACATTCCCAGTCACCGCAACCTCTTTTGATTTTTATAATATTCAACTTTGCTTTCCTTAACGACTTTTCCATCGCTGTTCTAGCTTCCACACTAGATGCCCTTCCAAAGCCAATAAGACCATTGCCGTCCCCGATAACAAACAGTGCAGATGATCTAAACCTTCTCCCGGAACTATGCATCTTTGCAGTCATTCTGATGGGGATTCTCATTATCCCACCACCTTTTCCCGGTCTTCCACCAATAAGAACCAATTCACTTTGCAGATTTGGAACAAGCCTGTCAACAATTTCGGGTTCGATTATTTTCCTTCCAGAAAAAAGAATCTCGTCTATGTTCGTGATTTTCCCTTCAGCAACTTGTTTGCCTAAAGTTGTTCTCGGTGTCCACGGGTTTTCTCCTCTTTCTTCAGTAGGGGAGATTTCTGGAATGACTTTTGGCACTTCTTCTGGCTTTATTGGAACTATAGGAACAGTTGCCACAATTTCTTCAGGAGCTTCATCGTTGTTATTTGAGTTGTTAACAGTTTTTTCTTCCTTTTCCATTTATCCACCGATTATCTTTTCTTTAACCTTTTCAAATTCACTTGGGAGATTCTTAAACTTTTCACTTATGTGAGCTCCTTTGATTCTGTCTTCACTCGGCAGAATCTCGTCATCAACTGGAATTTTCAGCCCTGCATCTATAGCGCCTTTAGCAACGGCATATATCCTAGAACCTTTCACAGAAGGGTGCAATCCTGAATTAAGAACGGTTTCAGCAATGTTTTTTCCTAAAGACTTTTTACCAATCAACAATCCTGTCAAATAAGCGGCGGGCAGATTGTCGCATGCAAAGTTCCATCCTAACTTTTTCAGTTCCTTGCTGTTAGCAGCTACTAAGATTCTATCGCCTTTCTTGTCAAACTCTGTTACCTGTGCAGTAATGTATTTCAAACTTCTTCTCACAACTAAACGGGATTTGTCAGACTTGAGCAGTCGCAACCTCTTTTGATAGTCTGTCTTCCCTTCTCTTCTGCGTTTGAATGGCATTTTGTGCCTGGGAGAAAGTTTCATAAAATCACTTTACAAATATTATTTTTCCAAAATCGTATGTAGAACAGGGTAATAGTCCCTGTAACATTTTCTTGGTTTCTACAACATCAAGTGGCCAACCATCATGAGTCCTAACTTTTAATCTGTATTGGTCCTTGTCCCATGTCTTCCCAACTGTAAGTACTGATTGTTTACCAGACTGCAGATAGTATGTAAGCAAATTATTCATATCTCTAGGTTTCCCGGAGCCACCTAAGCGAACACTTTCCGATATTAATTTTAATCCATTATAAACTATTTCCATACAATCACTTCTTTAGCATGTTGTTTTGCCCGATGTAAAGCTTCAAGTGTGCCCTGCTTCTGAACATGCCACCTTTCACCAGATTGTACAACTTTCTGTAGCTGGCATTGTCCAACTGGCCTGCAGACTTTAATCCTCTCAACATCTTCCTTTGAGGCCTGACGGTAGACATCCACCTTCTTTTTCTAGGGACAATAGAATATTTCTTGCCTTTCTTTCTTCCGGGTCCTCGTTTTTGTTTTTTAACTTGGGATTTGGGTTTTATTTTTTCAGGCAAATTCTTTATGTCGCCTTTTTTTATCAGCTTACGGACATCCCATTTTGTTATAGCTTTCTCTATGTCTTTCATCTTTTCTGGGTTCAGCCAGACTCTGGATATACCCGTTTTCATTACCTTTGCTGCTAACTTTTTCTGTATGACTGCCATATCACTCAATAATTTCTGAAGAAGAGGATTTAAATGTTTATTTTAAAGTCACCAAATTAGTAAAATGAAACTGAATAATCTAAGAATCTATACAATAGCAAGTTCTCTATCAAGCTTCTCTTGGGGTATCGTCGGTCCTTTCTATTTCCTCTATGTGAATCAACTAGGTGGCGGCAATCTGCAACAATTTGGAATTGCCTTTGGCATAATGATTTTCATGGCTTCTCTGGTTTCTCTTATTACTGGCAGATTTTCTGACAAACTTGGTAGAAAGCCTTTCCTTGTTGGCACGTCACTTGTGTATGCAGTCGTACTTTATTCATATACCTTGATAACTTCGGTTGTGGAACTTTACATCCTTCAAGCATTGTTCGGCATAATAGATGCCATTGCATATACTGTCGACACCAGTCTTCTGGGGGATATAACAAAGAAAAGTAAACGGGGGTTTCAGGTTGGTGTCATTAGGTCGATAGTTAACATGTTTGCTGGTACAGCTGTGATTTTAGGCGGGTTGATAGCTGACAAGACGGGCTTTAAGATAATCTTTTATATAGGGACTATTCTAATCGCTATCGAATCAGTAGTTTTGTTGGGGTTGAAAGAAACTGTTAGGAGAAGAAAATAACCGTCGGTAGAAAAAATGTGATGCATTTGTTTTAATACAAGAACCGCTATAATTAATAGGTCTGCCATGCCAGAAGAATCTATAGAACCAGCAGGAGTGTGCCCTCACTGCAACAAAAAGATCTACACTTTATTAGACAATCACAAGCAAATCTGCTACTTTACAGCCAGGAAATACTAAGGATTCAAAACCTTCAGCTTCATCTCTTCAGCTTTCTTCAGAATTTCACTTTTCTTTTTTCCGCCGACCGAAGACGCAATTTTCACAGCTTCCTTTACAATATCAACTTTTACCAAATCATCTACATTATGCACTAGTATTTCCTTGAATCCTGACGGGTGAAGATATCTCATTTTCCTAGGTGCGCCATAACCAACATTAGGCATCGGTAACTTGCCTTTTTTCTTTTGTGCCACCTTCGAGTTGATTCCCTTCGGCAGTCTCCATGAGGATTTCACCCTCTTCAACGAAACAGACAGCCATCGCACAAATTTCGGATTGTTTCTTGGATTAACCATAAAATCACTTCTTGCCTTGCATTAAATAAATGCCATCCGAGAATCTCCGCTTGTCGTACCCCACTATTCTGCACGACAGTTCTATATTGGACGCAGTTAAGCCGACATCCTCTATATCAATTCCTGTAATAGTCATGTCCTGTCCTTCAATCTTCACCTGCGTGTCTCCAATAATCTTTGCTGTTCTTTGCGTTCTCTCGCCCAAGAAATTCTGTGTCACAACCTTCCCACTGTCAACTTTAACTGTCATTGGGAAATGGCTGTATATTATTTTCATTTTGTAAGTATACCCCTCTATGACACCTTTAATCATATTTCTTATATGTGCTATTATCGTGCCTGTGAGCGCTTTGGCTTTCCTGTCTGAAGACTCGGATAAAACTGTTATTTTACTGTCCTGTTTTTGAAGTTTGATGTCATGTGCAAGCTTGAATTCTCTTTTAATTTCGCCCTTGCTGCCAGAAATCTTCACTTTATTTTTTTCAATTTCCGCAGTAACGCCTTCTGGTATAATAATTTCCTTGGAATACATAGAACCACTCAATAAATGTACGAAAGCAACCTGCCACCCAGTCGAAGTTCCTTAGCCTTCTTGTGGTCCATAACGCCTTTAGGAGTGGAAACAATCAGCAGTCCGATGTTTCGTGCCGGAAGGAATCTTTTCTCAAATTTTTCATATTCGTCGACACCTACGGCAAACCTCGGCTTTATAGTTCTGGTGTCAATCACTTTCCCCGTCAGCTCGATTTTAAACAATCCGCTCTTGCCATTTTCTATGGCTTCAAAAGCACCGACATAACCATTATCGTGCATGACTTTGAGAATGCCGCCTATCAATTTGTTCGCCTTGACGACACACTTCCCCTTTCCTGTCCTTTCCGCGTTTTTGATTACAGTCAGCGCATCAGCCAACGGGTCTTGCAACATATTCCACTCTAATAGTAAGAGAATAGGATTTAAAAAGTTTAATGGTGGGTATGCTTTTTGAAAATCTTTAGGGTAATCATCAACACAGCTATAAACGAGACGAAATAGAGCAACTTGTAAAAGGTTGGGTACTCGTATTTTAAATGCAATTCGCCACAATTTTCTGCATTAACGACCATCATACCGAATCTATCTGGGAGAATGGAGAACTCTTTCCCACCACAATACGAACGCCAATGGGGATAATAAGATTCTTTGACAAGCAAAGTTGTCTTCGGAACATTGTAAACGACTATTTCCTCTGGTGAAATCCTCTCCCATTCCAGATTGGGATTGGTAAAATACGTTTCATTATTTTCCAATATCCTAAAACAACTGTCATGGGTATAAACAACATTAAATTTATTTAATAGAACTTCGTTCGCCTTGCTTCCTTCCGGATGGCAGACATTGATAAAGATGTATCTGACAAATCCCTCGTCAAGAAGTCCAAGATATTCTTCTTTAGATATTTTATCAAAAAATTCCGCATTTCCCAAATCTATATCTTCTATTTTACTAAGGATAGTGTCATAGGTAAGATCACTTTCAAAATACCATCCTGTAATCACTTGCTTTTGCGTTAAAATTGGTATGACAGATGAGGCGAAAGGTCTGAAAGTTCCATAAATTTCCATTCTTCCATCATCACTGGCTTTAATGAATTCGTATAACTCCTGGGTTCTTTCGGAATACGAGATTACCGAAGTATCCGACAAGCGCTCGTAATTTCTGGTATAGGAAATATATGCGTAATTTGAAAAAACTACAAAGAAAATGAGCAGGATTATGATTAGAAGTTTAAAGTGTCTTTCAAATTTTTCAATGACTATTCCGCATAATAATGCAAGTGGAAGAACCAGATATAAACCAAATCTCGCGTAGCTAATGTCTACTCCAAATGAGATAATTTTGTCGATTCCTAAAAAAGCTAAAGCTAGAGGCAAAAGAGTTACTAAAAACAGCAGTAAAATGAAGAAATATCTTTTTTCAAGATGGAATCTGAGTTTGGTTGAGTTGACAGATATAAAAGACAGCACAGCACCTATTATGCCAATGATTACAAATTCCGGACCCACACCGAATAGGCAATAATATTCTATGCACTCTCTTGAAAGCGGTGTAAAGAGTGTGTCTAGAGGATTGATGGTAAGCCTGTTTATAAAATTCGAGTAACTGTATTCTAAAATTAATGGTATGCTCCAAAAGGACGTCAGTAAGAAACTGGCTCCGCCAAATATTGCCAAACATCTAACTGATTTTTTGAAATCACGGAATTGGAAAGTTTTGAAAATGAATGTTGTTGTAAATAATAGAATTGTGAGATATGCTGTCAAATGGTGCGATAGAAATATGAAAGAGAATACCAATGACGCCAATAATAGATATTTGATTTCCTTTCCATCCAAGCCTTTGACTAAAAATGCTAGTGATAACGGGACAAATGAGAATGCAATGATAGTCGGGAATGCCCCCAGCACCGAATAGAACGATGCAAACGTGGGTGAAACAATAACCAACATCGCTATAATTAGACTGGCAAGTCTGGAAAATTTCAAAGTCCGTGATAAATAGTAAGTGGAAAGAGAAAGGATGATGTAGCTTGTGAAAATCATGGAATTAAAGACTTGGTAAAGTTTTAGCGGTATTATATAACTTAGAGCTGTTGTTATCCAATAGCTCACCGGAGGATAGAATCTGAATAGAGGATGACCACCATACCAAAAGGGGTTCCAATCGAAAGTTTTCCCATAGTTGTCCAGCTCGTATCTTAAAAGCCATACTTTAAAGAAATGTGCAGTTCCGTCGCTAAGTGGTAGAAATCTGTACAACAGAGGACTTGCTACAATAATCGGGACCAAAATTAAAAATGAAATTATTAAGAGATTGACTTTAGATGATGATAATCTCACTTTTTAAACTACGGAACAAATATTTAAATAGAGAAATAATGCGACACAAAAAGTTCCTTTTAATCCCTATAATTTTTTTCCTACTTGTTTTCATATATGTCAATTTCATAAATACGCTCTCTTACAATAGCGAGGTTGTAAGAGAGGGTACTAGTGCTGAAAAGAGTGCAAGCGGCGAGGTTATAGGTGTCGGCCAGGCCGTGTCTGTCAAAGTCACAAGAGCTACGAAACCTTACCTATTCGGATTGGTGAATCTACCTGCATATGCCCAAGGTATCGGCGATCTGACAATTCTGCATACGCTATTTTTCTGGTCTTTGTATGGCTTGACGGCTATTTTAACTGCAATCTTCGTTATAATTGAGAGGAGGAATGTGAATATGGTAAAAATTAACCCGAAACTGACTTTATCAAAGCCTAATATGTGGATGCGACTAGGAAAAGCTGTGGGAATAGGCGCTTTGTTCGCTCTTGTATCATTTCTGATATCAGGAGACACATCCAGTTTACCTTTAGGATTGCTAGTTGCTTACCTTGAATTCAGGTTATCTTAGGGAAAAGTATTTAAATAAAAACCCCCAAAGAATAAGTAGATGTCAGGAAAAGAATTAAAAATTTTTGCTTTAGGTATACTAGTAGCAAGCATTGGCAGTGTATTAATTGCGAGTAATTTTTCAGTAACACCTTCTGCAATAGGAGTGTCAGAGAATGAAGGAACAGCATCTCTCACATACCATGCAAAGGTTTGCAAAACGGTGACAAGAACTGACGGCTCGACAGAAGACTTGGGATGTTCAAAAAATCTGTTCAACACAGACGGGATGAACTTCACACGAGACAGGATATCATTTTTATCCAATAATGCAACAATGAACTTGGTGGATGTCATAGCTATCGCAAACAAAACTACAGCTACCACCAACTGTGCGGCTGCGCAAGCTGCAACTGATGCAATTCTTTGCGGTGAATATGGTGCTCAATGCGGTTTGGGAAGAGCAACTGCAGATGCTGTGCGATTGAACGGTTCAGCGGCGACATCAGGAAACTGGTCAATAACCAGGGAGTTCACAAGCACATGCGCTTCTGCAGACATCAATGCAACAGGCTTGTTCAACTCGACAACAAATGCTTCAACTGGCGAGGTATTCTTCGCACAGAACACATTCTCGACAGCAACCCTGAACAGCGGCGACAAGATAAACGTGACTTGGTTCATATGGGTCACTTAATATATATTATAATATATATATTCTAAACTATAAATCTACTTTATTATTTTTCCCTCTTTTGTGTTATTCACAAGTTAGATTCTAAGTATATAGCAGGTATTTTTGATGGTGAGGGCTGTATTAGGGTTTCTCAAAGATATAGCAAACATTTGAAACATAAGGTTATTCAACTCTCATTAAATATTTCAAATACAAATCAAAAATTAATCAGAGCACTGAAAATAAACTTCGGTGGCTATATAATAATTAGAAAAAGAGCAGCCCCTAGGAAAATAGCCTATGATTGGGAAATAAGTGGTCTTTCTAACATTGAAAATTTTCTAACATTAATTTTACCTCATCTTATAGTCAAGAAAGAACAAGCTAAATTAGCCTTAAAATTTGCAAGTCAACGTAAAGATATTCAACATGTAGCACCGAAAAGAAGAAAGTATTCCATGGCTACATTAAGAACATATTGGAAAATGAAACAATTAAACCACCAAAATAAAAATAATGCAAACCCCGAGACATGGCTAAAATAAATTATATAATAATTTACTGCATTTGCATCAGTATGCTTTGGTCTGGATATACTTCTATTCCCTTGTCGGTTATCTTGAACGGCACAATTTTTTCTTTATGCTTCGTCCCCCTCATTTTCAGAATCTCAACAGCTCTTACCCTGACATCGCCTTGTTTTAAATTATACAGAACTATTACACCGTCCCCTAGAAATTCCTCTATGCCTGTTCTGCTGAATTCTGTAGGATCCTGTGTAGTTTCTGTTATCGCGAATACTGTAGCTCCTGTAGATTTTAAGAATGAGAAAAACTTGAAGACAAAATATCTGTAATCATCAGGCTTGAAGACAGCAGATAGCGCAGGTAAAGAGTCAACAACTATTCTGTCTGGTTTAAACTCTGGTGGTACCATCACCGGCAACCCCTTGACATCTATCAGTAAATCCCCTTTAGCTTTCAAGATAGATGCTTCGACTGCCTTGGCGACTCTGTAAACATCGACTTTCTGGAATCTGATATCCTTCTTTTCCGGGTTAGCCTTGCAATCTGCACAAAATGAATGAGCGTGCCTTAATATTTGTTCAGGTGGCTCTTCAAAACTTATGTAAAGTCCTTTCTCGCTCTGATGTGCACCGTGATGAAGAAATTGCGTACAGAAGCTTGTTTTTCCGGTTCCTGTCCCGCCGGCAACAAGAGTTATACTATTTTTTTCTATCCCTTCTTCAATCAATTCGTCGAATCCGGGTATGCCTATTTTAACTCTGGCCACATTTCCAATTTTCTGGTTGCCAGCACTTTTCTTTCCCAAGTAATCAACTACAATAGATTTATTTTCTCTTAAATAAAACCTTTCGAGTTATTTGTTACTTATTTTTTTTGCCTTCAGTAAAGATGCCAATATAGCTGCTCTGCCCTTCGTTTCGCGTTTGGGTTTTGCCTTGGCTTTCTTTGATTCTGGGTTCCTTTTTAGCTCCTCGTATTCACGCTCGTATTTGTCCTTATGCTGAACTCCTTTCGGTTCAGGTTTCTCTTTTCTTTTAGGCGTACTAGAAATTAAATCTCTGATATTGAATGTCGACTTTTTCACTGCCTTTTTACTTAGATGGGTCTCCTGTTCTTTTACCTTCGCTTTTATTTCAACAATTTCCCTGTCAGCATCCTGTATTAGCTTTTTGTATGTGTTCTCGTCAATAGAATCTTCAACAAAATATTTATCCTGTGTGGATTTTTTCAGTCCTTCCAATGTTTTCAGTCTATTGCGGTAGTATCTTATAAGTATTTGTGGCATTTTCGCATGCAGAATTGTATAACCTATCAACCCGAGTCCGGGTATTGTTATGTACCATACCTGCATAAACAGATCCAGAAGATTTGGCTGGACGATGGATATTGTTTTTTCCACAAAACCCAAGTTATCAGAGGAGTCAATTGCAAAAATTCTTAAGGAATATCTTCCTTTGTCTGATTGAGTGAATTTGTATGAAGCCTCGTAGATTCCAGATTGAGTTTCTACCAAAGCTAATGATTTTTTAGCTGGGGTCGCATTGACTGGCATGCCTTCTGCAACTGAGTTGTCTGGATAAGCGACTCTAACCTTTATGTTAAAAGAATCGCCAACAGCAAAACGGTTTTTAGTCGGCGAGATAATGTCTATTTTCAAATCGACCGGTCTCACATTCACATTTATAATCTTTGAACCGGCGAATAAGCCAGCATCTGTTAACTTTAATCCTTCCACGCCAATCATCCAATCACCGATTTTATCGCTGAATTTGATTTTATAACTTGTCTGGTAGATTCCAGTCCCTGGAGAAACCTCGCTCATTGGTATCAATTCTCCAGTTGGCAATTTCAGGCTGACATTCGCATCGCCTACAATCTTGTCCAAATCCAAGACCCTCACAGAAGCGCGCAGGTTTTCCCCTCTGTAATATGTAGAATCATTTATCGGTGAGAGATACACAAGATTATAGTAAAAGAATCCTTGCGGCTGTCTCAAAGTTATTTTCTTAGTTAAAGTTCCTTCGTTGCCGTCTGTATCGGTTGCCTTCAAATCTATTGTCCAATTTCCCAGAGCATCCAGCAAGCTCGTTCTGTAGTTAAGAACATACCTGCCGAATTCTGTTGCATTTTTAAAAGTAAACTTCCCTCCAGAATAAGACAAATCTAATATTACATTAGCCTTAACCTTTTGGTTTTTGAAATCTACTACTTCTCCACTTAATTTAATTATTTCAGTCTGGTTGTACGAATCTTTTAATGCTTCGTTGAAATTAAAATAAAGAGATGCATTTATAGTCAAGTTTCCTGCGACCGCACCGACATTGCAATTCCCTGCTTTATCGCAAACAAAAAGCGTCACATCATCTGTTCCTGACCTGCTGTTGTTCCGTCCTCTCCATGTCCAGTTGCATACACCTGTCTTTTCATCTCCAGTGCGCAGGGTTGGCCTGCCAATTAGAATCCTGCTGCCTTCTTTTGGAACCAGTGATGCTGAGATGGCGTTCGGGTCGACTGAGACGTCATCGGAAACTGTAAATAAAAAATCCATAGTCTGTGATCTTTTCGTTACATTTTGGGATGCGGTGAAATTTATTATTTGTGGTGCAAGCTTTGCGGCTGCTACAGTTGGTGCAACTGCTACAGCTGGGACATACTTGTAATATGCGGTCTGGTTGCTCGTCCACTCATTATGGTAATAGTTTGTCCCGTCTCCTTTTGAAATTCCGGTGACATAGGATGCGTTGTTTTCAACAACCGCTTGAGTAACCGAATAGCGTAATCTTACATCGCCGTTATTATAAAGTACAGCTTGCACTGTGAAAGGTGAACCTGAATAATCTCCTTCCCATGTAAATACGATCCTGTCAGAATATTCATTTTTGTAAGACTGCGCTTCTGCACCCCATAATGGTGTAATCATATTGTAATTTCTGAAATTCGTTTCGCTCACTACTGGGAGTATGCCTATGTCAACTGCAATTGCCGCGAATGGATTAGCATTCACCCATATAGACGAATAATTAGTCCCGAAGAAAAGGAAAGAGAAAGGCAACGTGACCTGCACTCTTGGATTGCCGTCCGCGACGGGGTAACTTGTGTTCCATGTGTCTAATCCAGCAGCCTCATAAGTAAGTGAATAGCTTTGGGCTAATGTGGCTAGAGGAAAGAATAAAAGCATATTGGAAAAGACTAATAAAATTAATCTCTTGTACATGATACTTATTTGGATTCTTTGGATAAAATATCTTTTTAAACCGATTTTGGCAAGTATAGAACTGCTTCCTTTTTTTCTGAATAGGTTTTCTTTTAAATAAGCTTTGCTATACTTGAAAATATTGTTTTCTCTTCTTCTACGTTTTTAAATGAAATTTTCACCAAATTATCTTCATCATTAATGTCGAACAATAAAGGCGGACATAAAGATGAGTGGTAATGGCGAAGAGCTGAAAAAGAAACTCGTATCTATCCTTAGAGATCATCCTGAGGGTCTTACCATCCAAGAGCTTTCTAGATTATCAAACGCACACAGGCAAACTGTCCGGGCCTATCTCCAGTGGCTTCAGGGGGCAGAGATTGTCTACCAACGGCGGATAGGTGCTGTCACCCTGAATTACATCAAGAAAGAGTGGGAGAGGTTGAGAAAATGAGGCGCATGCCGGTTCTTATACCATTTTTATTTGTATTTGTTTTAGCAGTGCAGACAGGGTATGCGGCCACAGAGGTGGAGCTTGTCCCAGGCAACACTACCACAACCAACCAAGGAGCA
The DNA here is from genome assembly GCA_964570195.1 of uncultured archaeon. Lineage (GTDB taxonomy): Archaea > Aenigmatarchaeota > Aenigmatarchaeia > CG10238-14 > SCSR01 > JACOWB01. Next base: position 2,809 of record CAZMWU010000011.1, on the reverse strand, counting down.
TTGGAAGAATTTAATGAGGCTACTTGGGTGTACGATGCAGCAGGAGCATGGGATGGCATTGACGACGCCTGCAATACAGCTATCAATGCTTCTGGCGGTACCACATGTGACAATGCCGCTGGGGATGCCCAAGACGACGCTGCAATTGCCGTGAACTTCACAATTCCCTCAAATTCGGGCATAAACTGGATATGGGTGAATACAGAAATGAATGAGGTAAGCGCGACAAATGACGTATGTGTGATGGGAGCACACAACTGGACAGCAGACTCTGGATACAACATCTCGGTCAATGCCTGCGGCACTACGGAGGTCAACCTGACAGAAAACATTTCGACAGCCGCCGACATAGCCAATGTCGTCTCAAGCGACAAGTTCATCCTTTTCGCTAGGACTTTCGGTTCTGCCGGGGCAGGAGACATTCGTGTGGATTTCATGAGAATAATAGTCAGCTATAATGCAGCAGCTAATAGAATCCAGCCAAATGTAACAGAACCATTAACTTTGACAGCAACGTCACCAAAGCTTTTACTTTTCAATAAAAGACTAACAAATGGATTTACTTTAACCAGCCCTAATGCAAAAACATTATCTTTATCTACAAGCACCACCAACACTTTATCTTTTTCAGTTTCGCCAGTCCGTTCAAAAACATTTGGAGAAACCAGTACACAAGGGATATTAACTACCGAAACATTCTCGAGAATATTATCTAGAGTAATCAGTGCGACCAACACATTTAGTCTAACAGAATTGACAACCAGGCTGGCATCATTCACCCGCTCTCTAACAAATGCAATAGATTTGACAGAAACTATAACCTCAACTCTTAACAGATTAAGGCAGTTAACGCAAGCGTTGGATATAACTGATTCGATAGCATCGACTCTTAACATGTTAAGGCAATCGACACAATCTCTTGACATTACAGACGGTATCCAAACAGCTTTGACACGAGTACGATTAGTCACTAATGCTCTTGACATTACGGATGTCGCAACTCGTCTGGCGTCTCTGACCATGCGCTTGACAAACATCCTCGACGTCACAGACAATATGACAACTGCTTTAACTAGGTTAAGACAGACGACACAATCCCTCACAGTGGCAGACAATATACAATCTCTCTTAACTAGGTTACGACTAGCGACAAATGCGATTGATTTGACAGAATCCGTGCAATCCCTATTCACGCGAATTAGACTAATCACAGAATCTGTGACTTTAACCGAATTTGGTTTGCGTATCGGCGCCGTCCAAACATTTCCTAGAGCAGTGACAAATGCCATGGGTTTGACAGAATCGGTGCAAAACCTGCTTACGAGAGTCAGACTAGTCACGAATACAATCGACTTGACAGATGTCGCAACTCGTCTGGCGTCTCTGACCATACGTTTGACAAATGCCATCTCTCTGACAGAATCGTTGACATCTGCCATTAACAGGCTGAGGCAAGTCACGAATGCTCTTGACATTACAGACGGTATCCAAACAGCTTTGACACGAGTACGATTAGTCACTAATGCTCTTGACATTACAGATGCTGCAACAAGGCTAGCTTCATTCACCCGCTCTCTAACCAACGCAATGGATATTACGGAATCGATTACTACTACTCTTAACAGATTGCGACAAGTGACTCAATCATTCACTCTAACGGATAATATTCAGAGTATCCTGACCCGAACAAGGTCACTTACAAATGCCATGGATTTGACAGATGCGATCACAAGGCTGGCGTCTCTCACAAGAAACTTCACCAACTCAATAAGCCTTACAGCTAATGTTCAAATTTTGCTAACTCGGGTGAGACTAGCTACTAACACCATGGATTTGACAGATGCGATAACTCGCCTGACATCATTCACCCGCTCTCTAACCAACGCAATGGATATTACGGAAGCAATCCAGATAGTTCTCACACGAGCGAGAGAAGCCACCAATATAATGGATATAACAGATGCGATCACATCAACGCTCATAAGAGTGAGGTCTCTCACAAATGCGATGGATTTGACGGATGTCGCAACTCGTCTGGCGTCTCTGACCATGCGTTTGACAAATGCTGTGGATTTGACAGAAACAATTACTGCTACATTAATACGCCTGAGGCAAGTCACGAATGCTCTTGACATTACAGACGGTATTCAAATTACTCTAACCAGAGTGAGGCTGGTGACAAACTCAATAAGCCTTACTGGAATATTCGACAGATTATTGCAATTCACGCGATCGCTGACAAATGCTGTCACACTGACAGATGTCGCACAACAGACGACAACCACACCAACAGCTCAAAGACCCATTACATTAGCTATAACATTAACAGAAACTCCTTTAAGATTATGGCAGTTCACTAGATTTTTTGTAAATCCGATTGATCTTAGTGAATTATCCGAGAGTTTCAGAAGATTACCGCGACAATTAACCGATGCATTGGACGTTACAGACAACATTCAGATATTGTTGACAAGAGCCAAGCAAGTGGCAAATGCTCTTGACATTACAGAATTGACAACCAGGCTGGCCTCCTTTACGAGAAGCTTGGCAAACACAATATCACTGACAGACGCGGTCACAAGGCTGGCGTCTCTGACCATGCGTTTGACAAATGCTATTTCTTTAATAGAACAAATGGTCGCAAGACCAGTACAAAGCTTCCCAAGAATAGTTACACAGGCATTTACATTAACAGACAACGCTCAAACAGTTCTAGTTCGTGTAAGGATGCTGGTAGATATAATAGATTTGACGGATGTCGCAACTCGTCTGGCGTCTCTGACCATACGTTTGACAAATGCCATCTCTC
>CAZMWU010000010.1:0-25418 GCA_964570195.1 uncultured archaeon | reverse complement strand
AAGACGTAATCTATTACATTGTAAGTCTGGAGCAACTGAATCCGTGGGATGTTAATCTCGTCAAACTGACGGAAAGTTTTATTAAATTCATCAAGAATATTGAAAACTTGGATTTCAGGATACCGGCGAAAGTTGTTTTTGTTGCGACGATATTATTGAGGTTGAAGGCGGATTATCTTTCTATATTTGAAGAAGATGAGGAATCGGTTGAAGAAATGCTGAAGGAAGACAAGCCATTCGCTGAACTGGGGATAGACCCGAATCTTGTGCAGTTAGGATATCCTATGAGAAGATCGCCTAAGAGACAGGTTACATTGGAAGAATTGATTATTGCATTAAGGAAAGCTCTTGCAGTGAGGGAAAGAAAAGAGGAAAGAGTGAAAGTTGTGAGAAGGCAGTTGGATGTTGTATCTATTGCGGAAGAAGATATGACAATCAAGACGGAAAAGATGCTGAAGGAAATAGACGATTTGATGCAAAAGCTTCACAAGGATAAAATTGAATTCACGCAAATTGTAAAGGAATGGAAGAGAGATAAGGTCATAGAAAAGTTTGTTCCTTTGTTGCATCTCGAGTCGGATGGGAAAGTTGTTGGGGAGCAGGAAGATTTTTTCAAGGAAATTTTGATTAGCAAGAAAACTTCTGAAAATTAATAACAGTAAAATACAAAATTAGTTACATGAATAAAAAGGCTCTTGTTGAATCGGCATTATTCGTTTCTGACAAACCGATTAGTATCACCAAATTGTCTGAAATTACCGGATTGTCGCAAGAGGAATTGAAGACTATAATAGAAAAAATCCATCAAGACCATGCAAAGGAAGAAAAGGGGATGGAACTTGTAGAAACTCCTGAAGGATACGAATTCCGGATAAAGACACAATATCGCGACAAAATAGTCAAGCTTGCTCCTATGTCGGACTTGACAGAAGGTCAGTTAAGAACACTGGCATTAACAGTTGCGATAAAACATCCTGTAAAACAATCGGCCATAGTCAGATACCAAGGAAATAAAGCATATGGTTACATCGACCAGCTGGAAAAGAAAGGCTTGATAAAAACGGAAAAATTCTCACGCACAAAAGTCATCAAACTCACAGACGAATTCGAGAAATATTTCGGCAAGAGTGTTGAAGAGTTGAAGAAATTATTGGAAGGGACTAAACCGACAGGCTCCTGACCATAATGCCATTCTGAGTTATTTCAAACGGATATATTTTCTTCCCATGGTCTGTTCTTCTCATTTTCATTATTTGCAAGTTTCTCGATGCTCCACCGACTGTCATGTAATTCAGCAGGACAACAGAATCGACAACAAATTCCTCAAACCCGAATCGACTTATCTCCTCCTTATTGCTTCTGGGTATTTCAGAAATTATCATGCTCGTAATGCCCAACGACTTGAGCGTGTTCAGCATGTCGAATGCCTTCGATCTTAATTGAAACGCTTCTTCCGGTCGCTCTTTCCAGCCCATTGTAGCAATAGTCAGACTGTCAAGTGCGAATCTTTTCGCGTTTATCTTCTTCACACTTTCAACTATCTTAGTTGTTACAGTACTTATGTCGCTCGCAATTAGGCTTTCTACTCTGAATTTTCCTGCTGTAATATACTTGGAAAAATCCCAGCCGAATCTGGCCACATCAGAAAGAATTTCTTCTGGCCTTTGCTCAAGCGTGACATATACCCCATTCTCGCCATTCTGCAATCCGTTCCACAAATACTGCATGCCAAAAATTGTTTTCCCAGTACCGGCATTTCCAGCAACCAAATTCGTCGAACCTCTTACAAGTCCGCCTTCGATTAATTTGTCAAATCCAGGGATCCCAGTTTCTATTCTTTCGACAGGCATAATAACAATTAGTCAGAGATTAAGATAAAGTATCCAACGAGCATAATGTTATCATGGCTTGCGTTTCATTTGTTTGTAGACAAAATATCCGACAGCCACCAAAACAACTAATCCAATTATTACATACGGAACTATCGATGGTTTCTCTTCTTCTGGTGGTAGGGGAGTTGGAACTTTTACAACCTCAGCTGTTGCAATAGTTTTTGTTTCTAATGTTTCAATCTTCTTTGCAACTTGATAAGAGAGATACTTTGTCTCGCCTTCTTTCACTTCTGGAAATATCCATTGCACAATCGGATCGGCTTGCAGAACTTTCGGCTGATTACCCAAAAATAGGACATCTGCAATGCTTGCTGCAACAGTCTTTGGAATAACCTCGACTATATTTACATCCTGCAGGTCTTTATTTGCCTTGAATGTCAGGCTAATCTTTGATGCGAACGCTGTCTTATTTGTTGTCTTTTCTTTGACTTCAAAAACTTCTACAGTTGAACTGACAGAAACAGGAGCTGATGACCCGGATGATATGGCTTGTTTGATTTCATTCAATACTTGTTTTGCTGACTCGTCTGTTACAGTTGGCAGTACGCTTTCAACAGTTTGCTGCAGTATTGTCGCTTGTGTTGTTGTAACAACTTCGGCTATACCTGTTTTTGTCACCTGGACATTTTCGGCTTTTATTTCAGTGACTCCCAAATCTGCAGGCTTTATTGCAGAAGCTATTTCCTCCACAGCTTTTGTTTCGGTAACTGGGACTGAAACAGAAGTTATGGCTGTTGGTTTCGGTGCTTCAGGTGTTGGCGTAGGAGTGGGGGCAGGTGTTGTTGTAGTGGTAGTTGTTGTGGTTCCACTGGTACCGCCACTAGGACCTCCACCACCAGATGGCGCTGAACTTGCACACACCCCAGAATTACAATACCCGCCAGTACATTCGCTTGCAGCCGAGCACGAAGCACCGTTTGCTTTTAGGGAGGTTGTTGCACCTAGATTACCGCCTGTATCCCCGGAACTGATAGTTATAGAAGTTTCACCAGATGGTGGAGCGATGACTATAGGAATGAGTAGAATAAATACTACCAAAAAAGCTGGGAAAAGTTTGTAGTCATTCACTACTTTACCCCCAATTATGTTGGATTACCGCCTGTAATTGCCACGCTCCACGAGCCGAATGTGAATGTTGTTGTGTAAGTTCCTGGTGTTGTCGATGCTGGTATCTTGACGTATACCGTGACTGTTCCGTTTATTGCTTTTGTGATAAGCTCTAGGTCTTTCAATGGATAAATTGTATCGGTAGTGTTGTAGTTGTGTGATGCGTAATATGTTCTTGCTGTTCCGCTGGAATCAGTGTAGTTCATAATTGTATTTCCTGCGGTTGCTATCGTTTCTGTTCCGCCTACGCGTGTCCAGTTGCCTATCCTCACCGCGGTTGCATTAACATCTGTCGCATTAGCTGATGAACTGCCTAATGTGACGTTAAATGTAAATGACCATCCATTAGCGAAAGTGTTGTCAGCCACAGCACTCGTATCTGACGTATTTAATGTCGCTACCACTGCATCTCGGGTGTCTACTCCAAATGTTCTTGATGCATTTGTAGCTGGATTCCCTGCCATATCACTAACAGCTATGCTGATTGTGTTGTTTGTCCCGTCTGTTAATGCACTGCTGACTGTATATGAACAACTTATATTTTGGCTTCCATCGGCTGGTGCCGGGGAACCGCAATCACTAGCTACGCTAAATCCTGACATGTTGACAGCGATTGTACTTACATCTACTCCTGATCCAGCCGCATCTGTTATATTGAATGAAATTACAGGTGTGGTAGATGTGACATTTGCATTGGCGGCAATTGATGTTATTGTGACTAACGGCGCTGTTGTATCGGAACTACTCTGAGACAATACTGGCGAGAGTGAAAGTTGTATCGAGTAATTCAAGTTAACATCATCAAATAGCGGTGAATTATAATATGTGTTCTCTGGCTTTTGTATTTGAACATCTACGTTGCCACCCCCTACACCTACCACTTGAGTTTGATTTAACGCCCAATAAATAAATCCGTCTGCACTAGAATTCACATCGCTTGAGCTATTCCCGTCCACAACTATATAATTTGTTGTACCACTTGTGACAGTAGCCCTTACCCCTGTCACAGTACCTGAATTAATCTTCACGGAAAATGGCAACTGTATAGTCGGTATTGCCTGCGTGGTTGTGTTCACAGAGAAGCCATTTACACCACCGCTGGTTGTATTTATATATCCATCTCTCTGAGACGTGACATTCGTCGTGCCCGATTCTGCTGTTGCATTGTTTGTTGCATTGATATAATAGACATTTGATGATGGGGATGACCTGAAGTAACTTGTGTTTTCTGTCAACCTTGAATTGTTTGCATACAGCGTAATCGCACTGTTCATATTCGTCGATTGAGCAAGCTCGTCCTGCAGAGTCATCTTAACAGAGTATTTCAACGGCGTGTAGGTGCTGTTAAAGATTACAGTTGTTTGCGCGCTTCCACTTGGCGTTACGCTTGAATTAGTTGCGTTCACATATCCTGTTCCACCAGCCACAACAGTGACTGCTCCTGGTGTTCTGCCCGGGCCTGTGCCTGGCACTGCTATGTAACCTATTCCGCCGATGTATTGTGTGGTGTTACCGGCAAGGCTCACCGCAGCCGAACCAGCTACAGTAAAGTTACCATTTATCGTCAGGCATGTTCTGTCAAGCTCGTCGCATGCACTATTGATTCTTACAGAAAATTGCAATGCTGATGCGTTCACATGCGACTGGATGTTAGACGATGTGTTGAAAACTACAATTGTTTGATTGCCAGCATTTGGAGTTACGGTAGCTACGCTTCTATTGACATATCCGTCACCGAATGCTGTAAGAGTTATTGTTGTGCCATTGGTTGCGTTAATATAAGCCACGCCACTGTCGTACTTTGTAGTATTTGTCGCTCCTCTATTCACGTTTGATGCTTCCACCCCACCAGAATTAACTGTGCCTGTACTACCATCTATAGTTATGCATGTGATATTCAGTTCATCACATAATCCTCTTAGAGGCACTCTTACAGTAAATAGCATTGTTACATTAGCAAGCCCTTGTCTTGTCGCATTTAACGGTGTCATAATGCCGGTTGAATTTGTTGAATTGTCGACATAACCGCTGGCGGATGCATTTATGAAAACTACACCGCCTGTTGTGGTCACCCCACCTTCTGGCAAGGCATAATAGGCATAGAAACCGCTAGTTGTATTCGGAGCACTGTTTGTATTGTTGGCACCTAGGGTTACAACAGAAGGTTGCAACGCAGTACTAAGTTCGTCATTTGCTGCAACTTTCAAGTTGAATGACATGGTAAGTGTTGTCGAACTTCCATTGGTTGCGTTAACTGCGATATTGTCGGCGCTTGCGTTGATGTAACCTGATCTTGTTATGTTGACGAATGTCTGATTAGGCAATATTCCTACAATTGAACCTAATGAACTGTTTGAAAAGTAATAACTGCGTCCCCCGCCTGAGGCTGCGTTTGTTTCTGCTGTGCCTGCGCTATCATTGAAGGAGAATGTCACTCCTGAATCCATATTGTCTGCTGAATTCAACTCGTCTTTAACGGTAATGTTGAGGATGTATTTCAGCCCACCTGCATCAACACCAGCACTCATCTGATCTGTATGATTGAATATTACTGTCTGTTGCGATGAAGCTGATGGTGTCACACTCGTACTTATGTTTGCGAGACTTTGATTACCTAAGTAAGCTGTAAGTTGCACAGCGCTTGTGCCTGTTGCATTCACATAACCAGAAGGTCCAGAGTAGAATATGTTTGTAATCTGTCCTGCGACATCAACACCTGCTTGAGTTGTACCTACCTGATCGAATGTGCCGCTGTTATTTAATGTAAAGTTCCTTACACCCAGCTCGTCATAGACTGCTAATACTTTGAAAGTGAATGGTAACGGATCTGCAAGAACATTTGCCAATCCTCCTGACCCGTCTGTTGTGTTGAATATAACACGTGCTTGTGTAGATTGATTAGTTATTATCACTGTCGAAACGTTCACATAGCCGTTCTTGGTTATGTTCAATCTGACACTTACCGGACTGATTCCATTTGTGCCATTAATATACGCGTCATTACCGCTATAAGTTGTATTTCCTTCGCCGTTCCCTGAGACTTCTACATCGACCGCTGTTCCATCAATTGTGTAGCAATGTCCTGCACCTCCTATTTCATTGCAGATATCAACAACTCTTATTGAAAAGTTCATTACTGTAAATACAGTGGACTGAGAAGCATCGCTCAGTGAAACTTCTGTGTTGTTGGTTGAATTTATATATCCAAGTCTAGCAGCAGACACGTTCACCCCTGTCCACGGTATGCTGAAATAAAAGTTATTGCTTGATGTAGAGTTTGGTGTAACATCGGTTCCGTTAAGGGCTGTCGTAACTGCCACTGGAACAACACCTCCCACTTCATCTCTAGATACGACCTTTAGTACAAATAGCAATTGCGGGTTGGCCAATGCTTGTGTAGATGTATTCAACCTTATTCCAGCTGAACCACCTTCACCCCCGACATCCGAGTCATTTACATAGCCTGGTCTGCCTGCAGACACGTTCACAGCTATTGCTGGTATAGCATAGTAATAGAAATTGTTGGATGTTTGGTTGGCTGTGACGTCGGTTCCATTAAGGAATACTGTGACATTAGCGCTACCAAACCCTGTGCCGGAACCCAATTCGTCTGTCACATTTACCTTGAGCACGAAGAATAAATTATAAGTTGAATTACCTGTCTGCTGGGTTGCTTGTGTGCTTTGAGCACCTGGTGTGGAAGGATATACACGGAAATAATTCGATAGTGTATTCTCTGAGCCGTTTGTTAGGTACCCTGACCTGGAGACTATGAAGGTGACATTCGTAAAATTGCTAACCGCTGATTGCGGTAACGCAAAGTAATACCTGTTATTATCAGTTATATTGGGTAATGTGGTAGAATTTAGAGTCAGGAAGCTTGTACCATTCCAAGATGTTACATTGACTGTGGCGTCTGATATAGCATTGCCTAACTCATCTTGAACTGTAATTTTTATTCCATATTGCAGCCCCGATGGTTTGACACCGTTAAAACCTGATCTTGTATAACTTTGACTGCTGGATGTAACATTGACAAAACCAGATTTACTGACATTCCATCCATATGTTCCAGATCCGCTAGTGCCGTCTATGTCAGTTCCAAATTCAAAAATAAGTAATCCGTCATTATCAGAATCTGCTTTAGAAACAAAACCACCCGTCATTTTGGGACCATTAGTAGTAGTATTGCGAACGTCTACCGTGCTGCCATTTGTTACATTCCCTAACTCATCCGTTATATCAAAACCTATATCCTCATTAACGTCTAATGCGAGCGTATAAACATTGCCGCTTGTCGCCGTAGCACCAGCATCTTTTGTTTCCACTATCCATGTCCCAGCTCCGCTAGATCCTCCATCAGGCATTGTAACCGTGACGTTTACCAGTCTTGAAGTTCCTGCTGCAATAGCAAATCCCGTTCCAGTACAGTTAACGGAATTCCGCTCTATCGTACATACATCACTTGTATTGCCAGTTGCGTTAGCGGCAGTAATTATATAACTAGTGGCGTTTGTAATGTTGACAAAGGTTAATGCGTTAGTGGCACTAGGTTGGTTAGTAACATTAATTTGCCACACAACAGTTTGACCAGTTTGATTTATCCTATCTGTCCCGTCACTTATAGCTGCTAATACAGCAGCAAATGCACTAGAAGCTAAAAACAAACTAATGAATAAAAAAGTAAAGGCGAAAGTCGCTGTCCTTATATTTAAATTATTTGCTATTTTTGGCGATGCTTTAACATCTTTCGCATAAGGTTTATATAGATTATAGTGAATGGTTCCTAAAGACATTTAAAATAAATTGGGAAAGGCTATATATAAATCTTTTCTTACGGTTTTGTCGACCGAAAATCAAACATTTTTTAACAAAACAATCTATCGTCGGACAGGTTTTGCAGTTGCGGGAAGCGATTTCTTTCTAAACCAATAAACTGATGCTGCAGTAGCTAAGATGACGACAGTAATAATAAGAGCTATCTTCCAAGTGTCTCTCTTCACGCTTTCAACAAACTCTTCTACAGGTTTCTTTTCTTCTGCCGGCTTTTCAGCAGATGGTTGCTCGCCTGCTGTAACTTCACCGCTTATAGCGAATACAGACAACCCAGGCGATATAGCCTCGTACGATATAGAATCCTTGTCCTCAGATAATTTAGTTGATTCCAATTTATTCCAAGCATTGCTATCGTATCTGTATAGAGCAATAGTAGACTCGTCTATGTTGTTTGAACTAATCCAGCTTTTCTCGACTTCAAATTGTATGGTAGTTTTATTGATGTTAATGTCGGAAATGTTCTTGTCGACTTGGACATAATTATAAACCCTTCCTGTGATTTCTTGCGTGACTGATGCTGGCTTGTCAGCTAGTTTCGTGACTGTGACTTGCACGTTCTCAACAGAGTTTTTAGCATAAACAGTAATTTTTCTGAATGACAATTCTTCAGTTTTTTTGATATCAACTGCTACGAATTTCCCTGTTGCAATCGACGGTAGTGTGATTAGTGCTCTACCTTTTTCTGTGGTAACTTTTGGAAGAAGTCCTGTTCCAGACACTGTCAGAAGCACGCTATAGCCTGTTATTCCACTGCCACTAGTGCCACCAGTGTCTCCACTGCCTCCGCCTACTGTAATTGATTTCGATGGCGATGCACTCCCACCACTATCGGAAACAATATTTACAGTCACGGCACAGGTGCCAGAGGACGATGCGGCAGTAAGTTTCCAATTTGTAGGTGATTTGCTGGTTCCCTTTGTAATATTTCCTAAAGTCTGCGTTGCAGAAACATAAGAAGTATCTACAGTGCACTTGCCTGATTCGCTTATAGTAGCTCTTGCATTTACCACATCATTAGCAGACGGTGCGGTTACAGTAACACCTACATAGAAAATAGAGCTGGCAGCCACAGAAGAATCTCCTGATGTCGAAGCAGTTAGCGACGAACTTTGTGATGCAACATTAATCCCTGATGTCGATCCTGATCCTGTAGTGCCGCCCTGTGACTGGGATGTAGCTGTTAAAGTCAGGTCGCTGCCAGTAGAGGTTGGTTTTATTATGCATGTGGATGTTCCACTAGCTCCACCAGACAAACTGCTTATAGAGCTGCATGCTGCAACTTCAGAAAACCAAGAGGTGCTGCTTGATAATGATGTGACAATATTACTTTCTGTGTCGCTTCCTTGTGCATTGCTGACAGTCACGGTTGCGGTTACTTGCTCATTCTCGGTTAGTGATTTAGTTGGCAGGGAGACCGATACTGTCAATGTTGCATAGGATATATTAACTAAAATCAAGGAAGATACTAAAATTGAGAGAAATAAGACTTTTGATTTCATGAATTCACCCAAAATGCTATTTTTCTATTAAATGTTGTTGTTTCACCGTCTGGAGTGATCAACCGAATATTTACGACATGCAGTCCACTACTCCAACCACTGTTTCTTGTGATGTTTAAAAACGCGTATGCTGTTGTCCCATTTGCTCCCTGTTGCAGTACGCTTGTTGCAGTATCAGCTGTCCATCCTGTGACAGTCGTGAACGAGCATGGGTAAGTTGGACATGACTCTCTTTCAATTGATGTTATTGTTACATTCGCATTGGCCACAGCCGAATATGGCCACCAGTCATTAGTTTTTGTTGCATTATACTTTTCTGGGGATATTAGAATAGTTATGTTTCCAGAAGAGGTGTTATAACTGTAGTAGTTAGTTGTATTTGGAAGTACTGACCAACCAGAAATATAAAAGATGTCTCTTATATCGAAACTGAACCATGCTGTCTGTGAAATAGATGGGTTGTTAGAAGCTACAACCCTAATCTGACCATAATGCCATCCCTTATAGCTCCAATTCCCAGTAGGGGTGATGCTGATTATAGCGTTGCCTGTAAAGGTTATGCCTGTTGCATTTGTTGAAAGCTGCTGTCCCATTCTTAATACAACATTTGTGTTATTCTCATAATTATAGAAAGTTATGTTGATATCACTAATGTTGAATTGCTGGCCAGCATCTGATCGTACCACTAGTATAGCACTTTCATTTTTCAGATAAGCGGACTTTGTTAAGGATGCTGATAGTGTGAATGATTTCATGTTAAAGTTTATACCAGAAACTGTCTGAGTCTCACCTCCACTTGTAACTGAAACAATAGCATTGCAAGATCCGCCCACCCAATTTCTACCACTTGGCGAAAACATTATTAGATTATCGCTAGAACCGAGTGATGTTGAATTGGGTGAAAGAGTTCCATCTGATAAGCTGTATGTAGTTTGTTCTGGCCAATAGCCACATGTTATCTGTGCATTGCTAAGTGTGGCTGTTGCACCTGTCGAAATTCTTAATGTCACATTTCCGCTCATACTATATTCCCCTTGTGTGCTAACTGATAGTGTGAATGATTTAACTCTAAACCATACATTTGTTGTAATTGTCGAACCTCCACCTACTGGTCTTGCTGACAATTCAGCCGTATAATATCCTCCTGCTAAAGTCGAGTCGGGATCTATTGTGATTATTCCTTGGCCATTATTAGCAGAAGTCAATAGAGAAGAGTTGGCAGTCCATCCGCTAACTGCAGTATATGGCCACGAATCGCTTTTCATTAATTTAGTAACAGTTACGTTCACATTTGAGCCGCTATAACTATTCGAACCAAATTCACACCACCATGTCTCACCCCTGCATACTGCAACATCCAGCGATATGTTTTGTGCATTAGTAAACTCGTATTGCCAGTTCTTTGTTCTAGCAGAGAATGTGAAGTCCTTTATCTGGAACGACGCCCATCCTGTTTGGTTGTTGCCACTGCTGTCAGTCATAGTAACTTCAAGACTATACCAATTGCCTGCTGTCAGATTCGATGCTGGTGTTATGTTGACTGTAGTCATTCCATTTATAGTAGGATTAGGATTTGTAGTGGCATTTGGTAACCAAGTGACTGGAGTTTCTCTCGTCTGATAGGTTGTCTGATCCCAATAACTTAATCTCATTTTTGTTATATTTACAGGGATATCCGACAGTGAGACACCATAAGAACTACCACTTAACCATGAAGGCCTGTTCGTTGCACTAACATTAAGTGTAATATTCTGGCCCGATGTGTAGGTAGATACCGACTGCTTAAAGTCTGTTGAGTTTACAAATTGCAAGTTTGCAAAGAAGCTTCTTATTTCAAACCAATATGTTGATGTTTCTTTCCCTTGAGGACCGTCGATGGTGACAGCTACGCTATAGTACCCTGTCTCCCAACTGTTATTATTTTGCCCTCCCTTTGGAACCAAAGTTAAATTAACACTACCACTTGTTGTATTAATTGATGTGGCAGATACATTTTGGTTGGTACCATTGGAAAATGCAATAATATATTTATCCAATGCAAAATCTTTAGGCTTCCATTCGTCATATCTGATTAACTTTACAGTTGCATTCAGATTTTCAGTAACTCGTTCGTTCGCAGGACATTGTTTCCAATAACAGTCCCATGCTGTTGAACTTGCATTCGTGACATCAACCGTCAGAGTGACATTCTCTGTTATCCCACGATACCATGAATCATAATAGTTATTTGAAAGGGTTCTGACATACACATTATAAGCTTTGACTGAGAACCATCCATCGCCAACATCTTCTATGCCAGTACTTGTATTAACCTTAACCTTAACAAGATAATATCCTGTATCAAACGTTGAAGATGGCGTGATATTTAAATTAAATCTTCCATTTGCAGGTGCGCTGGAATTTTTACAGCTCCAAGTATATTTGCTTGAAGCAACAGATTTAGGCGGCCAGAACCATTCAACACCATTTCCTTGGTAGAACACGTCAGTAACAGTACAGTTGTCACCGATGCCATTCCCTTCTCCATACCAATACCATGTTCCTGTAGAATTGTATGCATTAACATCAAATTGCATAGTCTCATTTGGTGAGAAATACCACTTCCATCGCCCGCTAATTTGTTTGGGCCATACGTTAATCCAAAGATTTTTGACTTGGAAAGTACCAAACCCTTTGTCTGTATTGTTATTGTCATCTCTCAATTCTAGTTCAGCAATATAAGTCCCGCCCGTCCATCCTCCAGATGGTTTTGTCAATGTTAACGTTGCTTTTCCGCCATCGTCTGTATTATTGCTTGGGGGATTTGATATTTTTGTCGTAACGTCTTCACCATTTAAAGTATTGACAACCCTTGCTACTGTGACTTTTATATTAGCTGTATTGTTACCTGAAGTGGAACTTCCGCTCGCTGTGCTTGTGTAAGCAGAATAACAGTCATGCATTCCATACAAGCTCGAAAAATTTGCACTTCCTGCTACATTTGTCGAGTCACTCGAATTTCCAGCAAGGGAATCTATGAACCCTACATCTTGCGCCTCTGAGACCTTGACTATTAAGTTGACGTTATCGTTTGAACTGATGAACCATCTATAACCATCTAGTTGAACGCATGCTGCGTAAAGCTTCATCAGAAACACAGTTTCTGTTGCAAAGTTGTTGTTGGCGAGAGTTTTGATAAAGTACATTCCTGCGTTCTGTGGAGATGAAAATTCTACCAGACCAGCCTTACCATCTTTATAATCAACTATTGAAGTGTTGAAGGTGAGAGAAGACGTTATATCTGTGCCTGTGACAGTTTTAACAGAAACTGCAGAAATACTAGTGACGTTTATTGACGCTGTAGCATTGGATAGTGTAGTCAAGATTCTTATTGTCTGCTTGCTACCAACAAACATATTTTTGAAGTTATAGCTTTGGTCAACTGGAGTTGAGGATGCAAGCGTAGTGGTAATTTTCATATCAAGAATTATTTCTGATTGGTTCAATCTGATTTTAACATAATACAAGCCGGTAGTGTTTGGTGAGGTGAATGTAAACGTTCTTATTCCTGTTGATGCATCGATTGTGGATGTGTTAGAAATAGAGCTCACATTCGCAAAAGAAGAGTCAAGCAGAGTAAGTTCAAATGTTTCAGTTAAAGATGTTTTGATAACTTCTCCACTACTTACATTAAAAACTTTAACTCTGATATTTGCTTGTTCATTTGTAAAGAAGTTGGTTGTTGTCGTATTTCTTTCTAACCATCCAACCAGTTCATATTTACCAACTTCAATCGGTAAAGTGACTGATTTGGACGTTGATACAGCAGTGACCTTTATATTATGAACGCCTATATCATTCACCACAAAAGATGTATTAAGTCTACTCCCAGAAAATGTGTAAGATGTGGAAGAATTTTGAGTCCCATTCGGAAAAGTCACTTGAACTGACATGCTCTCTGTGCCTGTGTATTGTGTCTTGTTACTGTCAAACAAATTCATAAATACATAAACTGTATCTCCTGTTGAGAATTTTGTTTTTATGTTACCATTTACATCTCCTGTGAATGCGACCAAATCGAACACACTTATATCTACAACTTTCGTTGCCACCCAGTCATTTACTGTCAGCCTATAGCTTCCAATTGTATTAGGCGCTGTAAAATTTCCACTATATTCGCCTGCTGAATTAGTAGCGCCAGAACGTGAACTCAACGCTGTGTCATTGGCGGAATAAAGCAGTCTAACAGTTACACTCTCATCAGAAACTCCTATATTATTTGCATCGGTTGCACGAACAGTGAAATTTATTATTTCTCCTGGTGAATATGCTGGCTTATTTGTTCCGATTACAGTGCTATGAGCTTTCGATACCTTTACAATTTGCGAATTCTCGAAATAGGTATCGTTAAATGTGAGATTTGCCTTGACTATATACTCCCCGCTTCTCGGGACAGTTGCATCAACTTGAACTGTGAAATTGGTAGAATTGGGGGTTATTGAAGTGAAATTAAATTGAGTACCGCTTGAGTTTATCAAATATATTGTTACATTCGACGTAATATTCTGATCAGTTGTGCCTGTATAGTTTATTGTCTCATTTATTTTATAATTAAATTTATTTGTGGAACCTGAAGATGTCAGTGCCAGAGTAGTCTGGGTGAACAGAAGTAAAGAAAATATGGAAAAGATGATAACTTTATAACTGTTCCTCACATTAACCTTATAAATATTTGTTTTTTTTTATTTATAAGGAATACTCAGTGGATTTCGACTTATTTCCTGCTGTATTTCTTTTTTAATTCATCCCAACCAGATTTTTTAGAGAATATTTTATCGAATTTTATTACGCCTTTCTTAACAAGAAAGATGACTACACCTGCAGACACTGCAACTATGACAATTATCGTGATTAACAAACCTCTACCTCCTGTCGGCAATGAGACTAGCGGTGCCTCTTCTTTCTTTTCTTCTGCCGGCACTTCTTCTGGTGGTGTGGTAGGAGCTGCTGTGACTTCACCGCTTATAGCGAATATGGACAATCCAGGCGAAATAGCCTCGTACAAAACAGTTGTAGTGTCTTCGGACATTTCAGTTGTTTGCATCTTATTCCATGTGTTGTTGGAATATCTGTATAAAACAACTTTTGATTTGTTTATGTTGTTTGAACTAATCCAGCTTTTCTCGACTTCAAACCTTATGGCTGTTTGATTGACACTATCGTCAGAAACATTTTTATCAACTTGGATATAGTGGTAGACTTTTCCTGTGATTTCCTGAGTAATAGATGCTGGCTTGTCGGCCAGTTTTGTTACAGTAATTTGGATGTTATTGACAGAATTCTTAACATAAACAGTAATCAATCTTATTGCAACATCCTCGGTCTTTGTTATTTGCACTACTGAAGACTTGCCTGCTGCAATTGACGGGATTGTTATATTAACGTTGCCTTTTACTGCTGTAACTTTAACTACTTGTGTTGTTCCGCCTGGACTCGTCGTCGTTGTATCAGTGGTGGTGGTGGTTGTGCTACAATTGCTGCATGTCACAGATGTTGAGAATGCATTGGATGTATCGCCCAACTGCAGACTTATGGTTGCACTCGAACTGGTGCCGCCAACTGTGACGGTCCATGAGAGCGTGGTTGACGAGCCTGCGTTGATGGTCGTGCCTGAACTGGAGGTCGGATCCCCGCTGCATGTGAATCCGCTCGGGCATGATAGTGTATAAGAAGTCGTCACTGCACTCGAGCTTGGATTGGATATTGTGATTGATTCTGTGAAAGTTTGGCCGGATGTTTTGGTCGTTGAAGATGGTGAACCGGTCACAGTCAATGTAGAAGGATTAACAAATATTATCGTGCCTGCTGTTGATGGTGTACCGCCTGATGTAACGTAATAGGAATATGTGTCAGGGGCGCCTGCTGTTATTGTGAAAGTCTTGCTGGTCGGTGTTGTTGACAATGATACGCTTTGATATTGTCCGCCAGACGGGTCAGAAACTGTAATCCCAGACGGCGATGTGATTATAGACGCGCTTTGAGTTTCGCTTGTCGTGTCGGTAATGCTTGCAGTGATCACAACACTGGTACCTGTTGTTGCGGTTGATGCAGATGATGATGTCGTCACAGAGCTGACTGACGCATTAACTGCAACTATAGAAAATAAAAGTGAGATTAAGATTGAATATATCAGAATATTTTTCTTCATATTTATCCTGTCCTAAATACATTCGCGACATAAATCTGCTGGCTATCTGTGCCATTGGTCACAAATGCATTGACAAATACCGGCGGTGTAAATCCAGATGCTGAAGGCCATGTGCCAAGCTGACCCGGAGCAACATTCAACAAAACACATCCTGCAGGACCAGCTGCTACATTGCTACCGGTCACATTGGTGTTATTCATCATTTCATACATAGTAAGCATCTTCGTTGTCCCTCCA
Source organism: uncultured archaeon (assembly GCA_964570195.1). Classification (GTDB taxonomy): domain Archaea; phylum Aenigmatarchaeota; class Aenigmatarchaeia; order CG10238-14; family SCSR01; genus JACOWB01. The sequence goes on along the minus strand of CAZMWU010000010.1, from coordinate 9,660 downwards.
TGCGACCAGTCTTCTGTTGTTATATTATTCACTACCATCGTTGTTATTGGACTTGGCGGGTTGCCTAAGAATGACTGTCCGCATATGGAAACTGTAATGTTTTGCGTTGCATTCACAACCGAGACTACACCTGTCTGTGTATTGCTGCTTGCATAGATAGTTATTGTTCTGTTGTTTCCGGCTGGCGTACTGTTTGTTACATTTGTTGTTATCCATGCCACATTGTAACTAGTGCCACCGGCATTCAAGGATTGGTTGGCGTATGTATTTCCAACTCCTCCAGGAACTCCGATAAACCTCATCGCAAATCTCTGGTTCGTGGCAGTTGTGTCATATTCGACTTGAAGAATACCTGAATTGGTATTGGCGGTGCCGTTATAAATGGCTGATGTGGTTCCAAACGTTGCTTCGCCTCCAGTTGCGTTATTGAAAAGCACTACATTGTATACAGCACTGCTATTGATTATGTTTGTATAAGAATTGAAAGCCCTGGCATCGAAAGGTGTTGCACTGCTAAAGTCTGCGGCATCTGTGTCGCCACTTATTGTCACATTCCAGAATGCCATGAAATTGCCTGATGCATTTACGTTTAGAGTCACAAAAGCCACGCCATTGGCATCAGTAGTAGCACCTGTTGTAGTATAATCTGTTCCTACTGTCAACTTACCTGTAAATCCGAATCCGCCATTTTTACCAGCATTCTGTTGACCGACGCCCTTTATTCCCACTGTGTTTCCCGACTGGAATGTCGGACTACTTGCGCTTCCCAATGATACAACGTATGGAATAACAAAATTTGTGTTCCTTTGGTGCGATCCGCCGTAGTTTTGTGAGAATGAACCTTGTGGCGCAATCGAAGTCTTCGAACTGTTGACCATAGTGAAGTAACCGCAATTCTGTATATCCCAAAGGTAAAGACCTCCTGTTCCGTCAGGTGGTGATAAGTTTCTATTGCTTGAGCTCAGAACCACTATTGTGCCCATATTAGCGCCAGTTGTCAAATTGAACACCACGGTATCGTAGACACCAGGGGTGGAATTGTCGACCAACATTATTTTTGTGCCAGCACTTGTGTTGCCTGATACGTTGTATGATATCGCTTGCGAACCTGACTGACCGTATCTTGTTACATTGAATTGGTTCTTCACGCATACATACTGACTTGTAGAGTTAAGACGGAAATTTGCATAAAGATAATTGACATCCCAGCTTCCGAATTGTGAGTCATTTACATATATAGGACTAGTTACATTGTTACTATACGCTATCCCAAAACCGTCGAATGACGACCCTCCACCATTATCACCAACGCCTTCTTGTGAAGGTATGACAACATTATATTTTGAGACTGTCAACGCCAGTGGCACGTCTACTGTATTGAAACCCGAGGTCCCGTTTGTCGTTGTCGCATTAACAGTTATCGTGAGCATTGCGAATCCTTTCTTGACAGTGGTTGGTATAGTGTAATTGATTTGCCATCTCTCAAATGGCCCGCCTGGACCGAATCCAAAGTTGGTAGAGTCGCTTGATTTATTCCATCCGTCACTTAGCAATGTAGCGTTCACACTTGTTATTGTTGTCAAGTCACCTTCCCACGGTCTGCCTATTGTTATGTTTACTAGAGTATTGTTGTCACCAGAATAAAATACATTGCTCCAGTCACTGCCAGTAATGTTATAAGTACCATTCGCCTGGATGTCAATAATCGTAGTTGCAACTGAGCCTACCGAAACAGAACCGAAACCGAATGTTTCTGGGAATGCATTGAATGCCACAACTTGGAATCCGCCATGCGATGTATCGGTGATAAGACTTGTAGTACCTGTTACACGAGCTGTTATCATTGGCCTAACATCGAAGAACCCGTTTGGCCATTGCGTTAGAGCTACTCCAGCAACAGAAAAGTTTTGCGGGTAAAATATGATACTGGCATTCATTGTACCGCTTGTGTTATTGAAAGTTGTAACCAATGGTGTGTTGTTTACCAATACCTTCATTCCTCCTGTTGACGGATTGAAGTTGAAAATTTGTCTGATATTCAAAGTGCTGGATGTGTTTATAAGAGAACCCGTCATGTTGGTAACATTTGTGAATGTTAAGTTAAGACCGGAATTCGGTGAGACGAAGAATCCCATATCCGAAGAAGTGCCGACAGTAGTTATCTTTGGAAATCCTGTATTCAGATTCTTGCATTGGAAAAATCCAGGGACACCTGCAGAAACATTTTTATAAGTTGCATTCAATGCCACGAAGTAGTCTCCAGAAAAGCTATACCCGGAAGCTGTATTGAATGTTAGGTTGACTGTCATCGATCCGCTACTGTCGCTTGCAGTTGATCCAGCCACAGTCAAGTAGGAACTCACATCCTTTCCTGTCAAGTCTTCTCTTGCTTGAATAATACCAACAGCAGTAGCACCTTGTGCGGCAACGCCGGTAGTCGCATCCTGAACCATGCCAGTGAATGTTCCTGTACCAGCGCACAGTATACCGGCGCCACCACTAGGATCGCCTTCACCTGGACCGTCTCCACTTGGACCGCCTTTACCTTCTACATTAATACCCTGAGTTGAAATTCCACCCATTAGATAATTGGCTATCATAAACGCGTCTCCTGTAATCACTTCATTTGCTGATGAGATGTTTGCCTGCACATTTATCAGCAATGGACCCATTATGTTGCTTGGCAAAATCATATTTATAGTTGGGTCTGTGCCCGGATTGGTGCCAGTAGTGACAGTTTGAGTTATACTTGTGGTCTCGTTGGTTCCTGATGTGAATTCTAGTGGTAATACCGATGTTACGGTGAAGTTTGTTATATTCGCTGGCAATACAGCAGCTCCGCTGGTTACATTTATCACTTTCAACGCGATTGTGACATTCGAACCTGGAGCAGCAACTTGCATGAAGTCGTCTTCACCGCCGAGAGATATAACTGGCACGACTTTTAAGAAATAATTCTGTATCGAGAAAAAGCCGTCTATTGTATGCGATTCCCCGCCTATGGTGACATTAACCTTTGCGTCATACACGCCGGTAGTAGTTATATTGCTGTTGCCTGTTGCATTACCAAACTTGAGTGCGCACACAGTTCCTGACGGTGATGTGCTTGTGATGAAGGAATAATTATAAACTCTGTTAAGGATTGATGTCCCATTTGTAAAACCAATATCCACAAGCGCATAGCTTGAAGGTGAACAACTGCTTGAAGTGATTGTGCTCCCGTCGGTCATATTGATAGGAACTATGTCAAGAGCGAATGTTGAATTCGGTTTGAAAGAACCCTGCCCACCCCATTCGAAGAAAAAACTCTTCTGCGGTTGCAAGCTAGCTGTGAACATTTGCGTATTGAAAATGCCCAAGCTTGTTACATTAGTCCCGCTGATGGTGGCTGTGACCTTTACATTGTAAGTGCCTGCTGCAGACGTGCCACTAAATGTATTGTTGTAATATCCCGATGAACTTGGATGTGCTGTTAAAATAACGGGGGATGCTACAGAACCGTTTGGATATGTCACAATCACACTCACTGTAGCTCCTGTCACGGGATTTCCACTGCTATCCCTTACCTTTGCAAGAATCATTAAAGTTGATGAAGGTGAGAAAAATGAAGATACTTCTTCTAATGTAGTCAATGTTTGTACTGCTATTATATAGCCAGATCCTACGGAAAAGACGGTAAATACAGCACCGCCATCTATTACTATGGCGTAAGTCCCTGCCGCCGCACCCGACGGCACTGTAATATTGTATTGTATGAGACCGTTTGCATTGGTTGATGCAGAGTTATTTGCAATTGTCCATGATGTCTTCACACCGTTCGCTGCATATACACTCACGTTAGGAGTGACTCCTGACACGGCTGCCGTACTGTTCTTCAGAGTGATATTTACAGTAAATGTTGTTCCGGCAGAAAATGGCGGAAACTTGCCATGATATGTTATGCTGCTTTGTGTTGATAGCTCATTTGCAACAACAAGCGGAATTGTCTTGTTCATCAATGAGGAGGAGTTTGTATTAATTGAAATGTTATAGAGCCCGATTATTGCAGGTGCTGCTATAGTAAAATTGAATTGACCAGAAGATGGTGTGACACTCGAATTACTTCCGCCACTTGCGTTCCAGCTTGCACTCACATTTATCATAGACATTGTGTCGGAAGTCGTGGTATTGGCAACACTGCCTGTTATATTAATCAATTGCAATGGTTGTATCATTGGCGTTGCAGAGACATTGAGATAAATTGCAGCTGAGGCTATGTTAACGAACATGAAGAAGGAGATTACTGAGACAAGTATACCAAAAATCAGAGTTTTATCGTTAATCCCCACGTGTATCTCTTTAAAAGTTGTGATTTCTCCTAAATAAACCTTTCTTTCTAAGAATTTCACTACATTATCATGAAAGCTGCCTTTTTTGGTCGTATGCGCCTAAGGCGAAGAAACCGAAAGCTAACATGTAAAGAAAATGCTGTGGGGAGCCTACAAACAGGTATTTGTAAACTCCTGAAATAACGAAGAAGAAGTACGTGGACTCGGCAATAATGAGGAGTATGAAACCGAAAATGAAAAGCATGAGAGGTCTATGGACAGACATGTTCTTTAAATTTAACAGGGGGAGAAACATGGAACCTGCAATCAGAATATCTGCAAGCAAATAGATGACAAACAAGTAATTATTCCTGTATGCGGCATATGAATACACAATCGTAAGAGTGAGGAAAGATAAAGTGACAATTATCAACAAGAAGGCAAGTCTCATCCAGGGAAACTTTGGTTTGCCTCTTCTTATTAAATTGATGAATTTTGTCATCTGGACATTCGCATAAGCAAACACGACATAACCCAACAAATCAATGATGACCAATGCCCAAAAATAGGGGAAGACACTTTGGTACAGGAATGTGTACCCGGTAGACACCGCATTCGTAAAAGCCCAGATGAAAAGACCGATACTGAAAAGGATCCAGATTTTTCCCAAAGAGTTTGTACCCAGCAATTTTCCATTTCGATAGGAGAGTATGGCTGCTAAAAGCATGAAGCCTATCGCCCAAAAAAGAATATACTTGAGATATGTCTGATTATAAAAGTAGAAGTAACCGTTTACCAGTAATCCGATTACAATCAAAGCTAGTATAGCTCTAAATTTATGTCTTCTTGTTATCGCCATCATATTATCACCAACTTATTACACGATTGCGCAACTACAGCTACCTCTTTTTTAGACGTATCTATATTGGTGTCAAATACCACTCCAACTTTATTGTTCATTGAAAGCCGTGAAAATGTGAAATTGAAAAATTTTACAATCGCTAATGGTTGGTAAACAAGAAATGAAGTCAGAGAATCGAAAATAAAGAATTTCATCTTCTGGTCCTTTATAAAAGGTTCCATTACTATACTTACATAAGTAGGGTTAAATGGTTTTTCTAGATATATGCAATTACCTTCTCTTTTTTCTTCATTATACGTCACCGAATCGATAAACATCAGATTTTTTGTGTCAAGTTTATTCGCTTCGAAAGTTTTTACTAGGGTTGTATATGATTTAGCTATGGAGACGACCACACCCGATAATTTTTTCCCAACAAAATAACTTATAGTATCTGTCCAGAGTTTTTCGTAATTCTCTAATTTAGTTGAGACGACTAAATTTCCACCGTTAATAAAATTATCTAGCTCATCTGATAGAGAAGACATTATTTATAATTTGGTTGAATATGTATAAAACAGTTTTATTCAGCCTTTTTCTTCTTTGGCTCTTCCCTTAAGAACAGAGCCCAGAACAAAATAATCAAAACTACAGCTGTCACAATTGCTATCCCTAAGTAGGTCAGATTCTTGCCCAGAACAACCTTTCCTGTTTCTGGTGCTTCTTGAACTGGAGAGATTTCTGTTACGTTAATTTGGATTATCTTTGACGCATTAAGTTTGTCGCTAGAATATTCAGATGATAATGCTATGAATTCCACATCCGAAGGTTCGGTAAACTCTGGCGCGGAGACTGTGATTGTAAATCTTTGGGATTTGCCTTTGTTTATGTTTGTGATTGATGGTGATATACCTACCCATTTTTCTGGGAAACCACTAAAGTAAATACTGACATTTGATATATCAGCATCGCCTGTGTTTTTCACAGTAAGCGAGAAAAGCTTTGTCGAGTTGAATTCAACATTAATCATATCGTCAGATACAATTTCCATCGATACCTTTTTTTCAGGTTCTGGCGCTTTAACATCTTCCTTTGGTTTAGGCAATTCAGCCACAACTGTCAATAGTGCACCGTCAGAGAATTTCAGACCATTCTTGGTATAAGTAGCTGTCACAGTCCATTTGCCTACAATTTCAGTTGTGTAAGTATGATTCACCAGAGCTCCCTTGGCTTCCTTGTCAATCTCAAAAGTAGATTCTTCGGTTATGTCATTGGTATTCCCGTAAACATCAGTAGACAACATGGTAAATGCAACAAGTGTGTTGGGCAATGCTGTATCGTTACTTAGCTCAAGTTCTACAGAACTAATGTCACTTTGTTGTATATTTATCTTAACTGATTTTTCTACACTACCGTCAGCCACCTTGACTTCCTGCTCACCAGCTGTTTTTAATTTGATTTTGAAAGTTTTCACTCCATTGTTTGCGAGCTGGAATGCATAATCAGACGGTAATATCACCATAGGATCGGATGACGAAAATTCCACAGTACCTGTGTAATCTCCTTTCTTGTTGCCGTTCTGGTCTAGAGCAGCGACAGCAAAATCAAATTCCTTCCCTGCACTTGTCGAGTTCGGCGCTTTAACTTCGAAGCTTGTCAGCGTGGGATTAAAGTTGGTTACCTTGACTTTGTCAAAGTCTTCTTCTCCTTTCAAGTCTGCAGCTTTCCATTCGAACTCATAGTTGCCGCCTGCATTTGGTGATGTTGTGACAAAATTGAAATTCAGCGATTTGCCTGCAGACACACCTGAATCAGCTGTAGACCAGATTATCCTGAACGGGGCTGGCGCACCTACTGTATACCGTGTTTCATAAGTCCAACCTGCGGGACTCCCTATTTCTTTGATAAGATATAATGGCACGCTATCTGTTTGCGGAACAACCAGTTCGACTTTGTTTACATTGTCTCCTGCAAGATTTTTAACAGAAAGGGAGAATTCAACTGACTTGTCAGGGGATGTTTGCAACGGCATCAAGCTTACTTCAACAACTGCTGCCAATACAGATGACATCAAAATGCTCAATGCGATTAAAAATGTCGAAATTAACAAACTTTCTCTTGAATGCAAATGCATATTAAACAATACATGATAAAAGAATATATGATTGAAAATCAAAACCTTTTAAATACTCGTAGAAAAGGATAAAAAGATTATTGGTTTTGGGAATTTCTTGGAGTTGGCGCAATTAAGATGAAATCATTTGAATTGTTGTTCGTATCTGTAGTTAAAGATTTTCTTTCAAGACTTTTACCTTCCTCCAAGGATGGTGCAGCAAATCCTTCCGGCTCATTGGCATCACCCCACCCAACTTTATCTATCACGGTAGAGTTTAGGTCTATAATTCTTAGGTGTCCGCCTGTGTCGGCAAGTCCCCAATTTGCTGTATGAAGGTAATCTGGTGTTGTAGACAGAGAATAGCTTTTAGAGGCGAGCAGAAAGAAGCTTCTAGATTTAATTATGCCAGTTATACCTGACCCAACTTTGCTTTGCCATGTGTCACCTAAAGCTGATTTGTATTGGAGCTTCCATCCTGTTATGTTTATGTCATTGTTTGTTGGATTGTACAGTTCTGTAAATTCGTCGTAAGAGCCGTTAGGTCCTCTTGTAGTGAATTCATTAATAATAATGTGATCTAGAACTGTAATTGTTTCGTTACTGGTCTGATTTGTAGTGTTTACCGTGTTTGTTTGATTTGTTGTATTAGTTACATTTGTTTGATTTTCTGTGGTACTGGGTTGTATTGTTACGTTAGGCTGTGTACTTGTAGTTGTCTGTGTTGTTTGGGATGAACTGGTTGTTGGAATACTTATCGGACACTCACCACAATCATTTGCACAAGAGTTGCAACTTTCGCTAGATTCACAGACATTATTGCCACAGCAGTTTGTAAGCAAACTCTCTGTGCATTCACCGGATATGCATGTATTAACACTGCATAGAGTCGGATTGCCCCAGCATCCGTCTGAAGTTCCGTTTATAGGAACGTGGGAGCAGATGTAATTGCTTGTTTCGTTGCACCAGTCGATACTACAGGGGTTGTTATCGGAGCATGATTCTGGACATTTTATTTTGCTTTCTGGTATAGTTTCATTGGTCTGATTTTCTGATGTATCAGCAGAGATTGCATATCCTGTCAGGTCAATCTGCTGCGCAATAAAAACAGAAGCACTTATTGCTAACCCGACTACTATAGGTATTATAAAATAGCCCAAATTCATTAATCTTTATTAGCTCTGCTAAAGATATTACCGTTATCTTCGCTTATGTCATCGGACAATATAGTATATACTCCTTCCGTGGTTAGAGGTGATTATCTTGATTAAGGCTGTTATTTTTGATATAGGTGGGGTGACGATAAAGGATCCTATGGCTTATATTTACAGAGCTGTAGAAAGAGAGTTTAAAGTAAGCAGTGCAAAAGTTGTAAAATTCTATGACAATGAACTTGGTTCATTGGTGTCGACAAACAAAATCTCTACAAAAGAATTTTGGACTAGACTTGCAAAAGAATTAAATATAGTTGACGCGACCGCTCTTGAAAATGTGTGGATGGACACCTTAAAGAAATACGGTGTTCTTGATCAGGGTGTTATAAAACTTATAAAGAGTCTAAAACAAAAGGGTTACAAAGTTTCTACTATTTCAAATACATTTAAACCGCCTGAAAAATTTCATATAAAATTTGGCCATTACAAGTTTTTTGATCATGTATTTTTATCTAACAGACTAAAGATGAGAAAACCTGAAGCAATGATTTATCGCTATGCTATTAAGAAGCTTAATGTCAAACCTAGTGAATGCGTTTTTATCGATGACAGACTGGAAAATGTACAAGGCGCAAGAAGAGTTGGAATGAAAGCTATTTTGTTTAAAGATGCGGTTCGACTTGAAAGAGATTTGAAGAGATATCTGTGATGGTATGGTTTTCGAACAATTGTCTACACAAATACAGAAAGTAATCAAGAAGAGATTCAAGCAGGCCACACTACCACAACAGCTGGCCATACCTTACATAGCATCCGGGATGAACGTTCTTGTGATAGCTCCGACAGGTAGCGGTAAGACAGAAAGCGCTTTGTTAAAAATTTTTGATAGAATTGTGCAAGAAAGACCAAAACAAATCAATACATTGTATATCACACCAATGAAATCGCTGAACAGGGATATGCTGGAAAGAATATTATGGTGGTGCAAAGAACTAGAACTGGAGGTTGCTGTAAGACATGGCGATACATCTGCTAGCGAAAGGAAGACTCAGATTGAGTTCCCTCCGGACATAATGATAACGACATTGGAACAACTGCAGCCGATGCTGACAGGCAAGAACATAAGAGAACTTTTAAGAAATGTCAAGCACGTTGTCCTTGACGAAGTACATGAGGTGGTTGATTCGAAACGTGGCGTTCAGCTGGCTGTTGCGCTTGAGAGAATAAAGGAATTGTGCGGCGATT